>JAURHQ010000240.1 GCA_030833185.1 Gammaproteobacteria bacterium
GCCAGCAGTTCCTGCCGGGTTTCGCCCGGACTGCCTTCGTCGAAGCACATGCGCGTGGTGCCCAGCGCGACCGCATTCGGGTCCAGCGACACCGCGGTCAATTCGGCCGCGCTGCGCGGCGACAAAAGCATCATGACGGCGTGGCCGGCCTCGTGATAAGCCACCTGACGGCGCGAAGCCTGCCCGGTTGTCGTCACGCTCACGGCTTCCGAACCGTGCACTTCCCGCATCACATCGAGCACCGCCAGCGCACGCCCCTCGCGCCGCGCCCGCTGTGCCGCACGGCGGACCACCTGCTGCACGTCCGACAGCGAACTGAGGCCGCTGAGCGCATCGCGGGCGAGTTCCGCCAGCTGCGCAGCGTCCGCGACGCAGCCCGCGGCGTTAAGCAGAGGCTGGAACACCTGCACCAGCGCCTCGGGCTCGGGCGCGGTGAAATGAAACACCCGCTCGAAGCGGCCGGGGGCGACGAAGCCCGGAAAGGTCCTGCCTTTCAGTTGTGTGGTGAACACGAACACCGGCTGCCTCGCGTCGAAGCGGTCGCAGAACGCCGCGGCGGTGTCGAGTTCGCCGTCCGGGCTGTCCAGCAGCAGCACGGCCGGCGCGAGCGCGCGCGCCTTGCGCCAACGCTGCTCAAGCCAGCTGCGGTCGGCGTCTTCCCCGGCCGCGCGCGGCGGCACGGCGGCCTCGATCAGCGGCAAACCGGCGGCCCGCGCCAGCGCGCGCACCAGTTCGGTCTTGCCGGCCCCACGCGGTCCAACCAGCAGGGCACCGCGCTCCAGGTCGGTCCAGCTGACACGGGTGCTGCCACCGGCGATTTCACGCACTTCGGCCGCCCAGGCCTCGGCCCAGTCGCGAGCCTTGTCGAGCGGTTCCAGTGTGGCAAGCGCGGGGGCGTCCGCGCAGGCATAGGGGGCCAGCCGCTCGGTGGCGAGGTAGTGCAGGCAGCGCAGGGCCGCGGCGTCGGCGCTCGCGCAAGCCAGCAGGTCTTCGGCTTCGATCGCACGCAGCCAGTCGTGCGGCTCATGCGGAAAGTCCGCGCGCACGGCGGCGTCGAACAAGCTCGCCAGATGCGTCGCGTTAAAGCGCGCCTGGGCGATCTCGCGGCACATCAGGGCCTGTGCGGCTTCGGGCACACCATCGTCTTCGCCGGCGAGGAGCAGCACCCGACAGCCGCGCGTCAGGGTGGCCACCAGACGCATGTTGACTTCAGCGACGCCCGCCTCCTTGCCGAGTTCGGCCAGTTCTTCGAGCCGCCAGACATAGCCCTGCGCGGGGCGCGGACGGGCGGTGGCTTCCTCGAAAGGCGTGGCGGCATAGCCCAGCGCCTGCGCCAGTGCGTGCTGCAGGGCTTGGTCGAGCGGTGCATAGCGCGTGGTCACCACCACCGCATTGCGCGGATCGCGGGTCGCGAGCAGCGCGTGATAGTCCGCCAGCAAGGCCGGAACAAAGCAGGCCGCGAGGCACTCGGCGGTGAAGGCGCCGGTGGCGGGCGGCGGGGCAATTTGAACGGGTTCAGGGTGGGCGGGCAGAACCGCGGCGGGGGCAGTGAAACGACGACGGATAAAATCTTTCAGCATTCAGTTCTCCTAAATTGAAGTGATTGCAAAAAAGAGGGCCTCAAGCGACCGAAAACGGCCGTTGAGCGCAAACAGCACGGACGCCGGCAGCTCGCGAGTCGGGCCGGCGCGGACAATCTGCGGTTTAGGTAAGCACGTGGTCAGATCAAGGCGTCTGTGACGCACCGGCCGGTGCCAGAACAGACGGGGTGCCGGGCCGAGGGCCCGGCGAGGGCGAAGTATGCGGGGTCTCCGGGCTCAAAAACTGAGCCTTTACGGCGAGCGCACGGACGTTTGGGTAGTCATGCGTGCAAGCCCTTCACCGTCCGAGCGCAAAGCTTACAGGCCGGCGACTGAACCCGGCGTGAACTCGCGGCGTCGGTGCGCCGGGCGCGTTGAATCAGGCACACTCCCCGCCCGCTTCCGCAGGGTAATCTCCATGAACCGCACGCTGGTCGTATTCAACCACGGCAAAGAATCAGGCCCCTGGGGCAGCAAAATTCGGGCGCTGGCCGAGGTGGCACGGGCCCGCGGCGCCGCCGTCGAAAGCCCCGACTATCAGGACCTGGATAACGCCGACGCGCGGGTGGCGCGCCTCCTTGACCTGCCCCTGCCGCCGCACGAGAAACTGGTGCTGGTCGGCTCCAGCATGGGCGGTTACGTTGCGACCGTGGCCTCCATGCAGCTCAAACCCGCCGGGCTGTTTCTGATGGCCCCTGCCCTGTATCTGGCACGACCGGAATATGCGGTGGAGGCTCCCGCTTCCGGGGCAACCCACAGCAGCATCGTGATGGGCTGGAACGATGAGCTGATTCCGGTTGCCAACGTGCTCCGCTTTGGCGAAGCCCAGCGCCTGCCCCTGCTGCTGATCGACGACGGCCATCGCCTGAGCGAGAGCCAGCCGGTCCTAAACGAGCGCTTCGCGCGTCTGCTTGACCTGGTCGACGCCGGCTAGCGTCCCCGCCACGACGGTGCGAGCGGCGAGATGAACCCAAGGCAGCTGCAGCGGAACCCAGAGTTATCGGTGGAGGTTCACCGCCCCGCCGAGACGGGCAGTGGCAAGCGAGCGGCCCCGATGGCCTCAAGGGCGCCACCGTCCGTCGGGTATCTGCCCGTGCGGGAAACGCGTCTGGCCATGAGCCCGCCATTTCCGGAACTGGTTCGCATTTTTTGGAAAGGGCCGCTTGCGGCGGCGCAAACCGATCGCTAGCGTCCACGGTGAAGGACTGAATGCCGCCCCGCTAACGGACTGCAGGGGCACATGGAATGCAGGGTCGCGGTACGCCGGGCTGCTGGTTCGCGTGTCAGGGTATACACACAGGGTGGGATTTCCTGCGTCCAGCGCGCTATATGGTGCGCGGGAAGTGGCGCCGTCAGGCGTTGCGGAATGCCCCCTTGACGTTCCGTCCGGCTCGACGGGGAACGACCCTCTGCACATGCGGCGCCAGCCCCGCGAACTGTCCCCCGCATTCACCATCCCGCCCGACGGCGGGCAGTGCGCGCCTGACCGCCGTACCGGCGATGCCCGCAGTTGCGGGCCTTGAGATAGCGACCCAGGGCACGACACCGCCAGTCTCGATGCGGAATGGGAGATGCGTGTTGCGCCGGCAAGCCGGTTGCAACATGGCTTTAACAATCGCGCTGTAGAACTAGCAAGGTGGCGGGTTCTTACCCGCTTCCTGTTAGCCAGCAGAGACCTGCAGGCGCAGGCGGCCGTTGAGGCTGTCGGGCACCAACGGTCGAGGCTGGCATGAGGACTTGAAGGCGCGCTCGCGTGCCTGGCCCAAGTCGCCGTCGTACCGGCACACCGTTCCTCTGGCGCGGTTGCGGTAGCGAAGGCGCGCAGGCCGGCACCAGCACTGGTGATTGGGGGTGGTTATGTGCGGCCTGTGCCGCACGTAGCACCGCTTGAAACAAGACAGATTGAGCGACCGCGGGCGGTGGTCCGCGAGAGGGAATGGCCGCAATGGAATTAGCGCAACAGAAGAAATCAGGCGGTTCTACCGCCCGCATGATCGCCGGAAGTCTGGTCGCCGCCAGCCTGCTGGCAAGCGGAAACGCCCTGGCGTGGACCGCCACCGAAGCCCCGGGCTCGCCGAGCGTGATGTCGCTGGGCACCCTCGCCGGCAACACGCTGTCCTTCACCGGCGAAGCGGGCGTCATCTCCAACAAACTGGAGGTGAACGATCTCGACCCGGACTCCTACACCGACAGCATGACTATCAACATCCTCGCCGGCGCGGGGGAACTGTTGAGCAGCATCACGCTGAACGAAACCGCCTTCATCAACTTCGGCTCCGGTGCCAACTACGCCTTCTCGGCGCTGGCCACGGCCACACTGGCCAACGGCGGGTCGGTCACGTTGGGCAACTTTGAGTGGGACAGCGAAAGCACCGGCTCACCCAACTACACCTTCGCCAGCGGCACACTGAATCTGGTGCCGGGCGTAACCGCCCTAACCATCTATCTCGAAAACACACTGTCTTATTCCAATTTTGACGGGAACAACACCGGCGCGTTTATCCGGCTGGACGAGGTCAACCTGACCGTCGCTACCACCCCGGTGCCGCTACCGGCCGCCGCGTGGCTCTTCGCCCCGGCCGCGCTGCTGCTGGCACGCCGGCGTAACGCCCAGACTTGAGCGAAGGCTGCTCGTCTGGTCTCCCCACCCGAATTAAAAAGGAATGTGCCGTCATGAAGACTTTTAACAAACAACTTGCGCTGGCGGCATCGCTGGCCTTGAGCGGCTTCAGCACCAGTGCCTTGGCCGTTACCGTCTCGAACATTACTTCGCTCACCACCGGCGGCTACACGGGCGTCAGCGTGAATGGGCTGGGCAATCTCAGCTTCGATCTGGACTCGGGATTCACCGATACCGCCGCGACTTCGGGCGGCTTCCTCGACTCCATCAGCTTCACGCTGACCGCCGACGCTGGCGAATTCCTGACGTCGCTGAACTTGACCCAGTTCGGTTATGCCAGCTCCGGCACCGCCAACTCGGCCAAGACCATCGCCACCAGCACTGACGAAAGTATCAGCATCGTGATCGACGAACTTGGTGCAGTGCTTGAACTTCAGCAGCACACGGAGCAATCGGCATCCATCAGTTCTGGCGCTGGCACCTACACGGCGACATTTT
>JAURHQ010000241.1 GCA_030833185.1 Gammaproteobacteria bacterium
TGGCCCGCCAGAGGACGACCTGGCCGCGCCCGCCCGGGCAGCCGCCCTCGCGTCCCTCGCCCGCCTGGCCACCACCACCCCCACGGCCCTGGCCGACCCGGCCGTCCTGGGCGCCCTGCAGCGCACGCTAGCGGCCGCCCGGGATGAAGCCACCGCCGGCGACGCCCTGGCGCCGCGTGCGCCTCGAGCGCGCCGCCTGCGCCGCGCTTGACGGCGGAGGCGTGCGCGCCGCGCTCGCGCGCTTCGCCGGGCAGCGCCGTCAGCACCTGCGCCGCGTAGGCGAATCCGATGCGACATGCTGATGGATGTGCTCCCAGCCAGCGGTCATAAAACCCCTTTCCATAGCCCAGGCGCTCGCCGTTTGCAGTGAAGCCGAGGCCCGGCACCACCACGGCGTCTATCTCCCCCCTGTAAGCTTGCGGCGCTTGCGGGCGACGGATGCCGAAAGGCCCGCTGACGAGTTCAGCCCATCCGGGAAAATGAACGGCTTCCATCTGTCCGGGCCCCGTGATCATGGGCACGAAGAGGGACACAGTGGCCATGCTTCGCCGGATGAACGCATCGGTGTCGGCTTCGTCGGCGTTCGCGAGATAGACCAGCAGGCGCGTGTAGCGTCGCTGAAGGACGAGGTTCCAAAGTTGCTCCTGAAGGATTGAATCGGCCAGATAGCGTTGCTCCGCGCTGCGCCAGAGGTGTTGCCGTTGCAGCTTCAGGCGCTCACGCAGATGCAGTTTGCTGCCGACTTCGTTACTAATGGTCTTTGTACTGTTCATCGATAGGTCCCAAGCCCATCATGTTGCTTCAATTTACGTCGCCTCATGGCATAGAATGCGCCCCTCGCGAAGCGGAACGCGTTCGCGCTTTCGACAATCCTCAAAAGGTATCCGACTTAATGGTTACGATTCGACTCTCCCGCGGCGGCGCCAAGGCTCGCCCGTTCTATCACATCGTGGTCACCAATAGCCGCAACAAGCGTGATGGACGTTTCATTGAACGTTTGGGTTTTTTCAACCCCATCGCGGTCAAGGCAGAGGAACCTCTGCGTATTAATCTCGATCGCTATCAGCACTGGATTGGGGTCGGTGCCCAGCCCTCCGATCGCGTCGCCGCGCTGGTGAAGCAAGCGAGCGCAGCCTGAACCTGAACGTTAGTCGTACTGCGTCGCCCGGGCTGGCTTAGGCCCGGCGCGTGGTGGGCAGAGGGCCCGTGGCATCAGACGCCAGCGTCAGTGACGCACCGATCCCGGTGGGTCAGGTCCATGGGGTGTTCGGCATTCGCGGCTGGATCAAGCTGCGTTCGTTCACGCGCCCCTCAGACGGCATTTTTAGCTACCGGCGCTGGTGTTTAGGGCAGGACCTCCCGCTTAGGGAATATCACGTCAGCAGTTTCCGCGCGGACGGCGAAAATTTTCTGGTCAAACTGCGCGGGGTGAATTCTCGCGAAGAGGCCGAAAGTCTGGTCGGGCTTCAGGTATCGGTTCCGCCGACGGCCTTGCCGCCGCTGACTGACGGTCACTACTACTGGCGCGATCTGGTTGGCTTGTCGGTAACCAATCAGGACGGGGTGGTGCTAGGCCGTGTGTCCGGTTTGCTGGAAACCGGCGCCAACGATGTGCTGGTGGTAGAGGGCGAGAGACAGCGTCTGATTCCATTCGTGCCAGAGCGCTATGTGTTGGGGGTGGATTTGACCGGCGGCCAGATTGTCGTGGACTGGCACGCGGACGACTGAGTTGCGGCGCTTTTCTGTCATCACGCTTTTCCCGGAGTTGATTACCGCTTTCGCTGGCGTTGGAATTGTCCGACGCGCCTGTGAGCGCGGCTTGATCGCCATCGAGAGCATCAACCCACGCTTGTACACAACAGACGCCAGAGCGTCAGTGGACGATAGTCCCTATGGTGGCGGTCCGGGGATGGTGATGAGCGTCTTGCCGCTCAGACGAGCCATCCACGCCTTGCGCGCTGCCAGCGATGTTCAGGTTCACGTCGCCTATCTGAGCCCGCAGGGTAAGACAATTTCTGAGCAGACTTTGCCGGAACTTGAGCGCCACGAGCACCTCTGCTTGCTCGCGGGGCGTTATGAAGGCGTGGATGAACGCCTGTTAGTGCGCGACGTCGATTCGGAATGGTCACTTGGGGACTTTGTGCTGTCAGGTGGCGAAATAGCCGCGATGGCGGTGATTGATGCGCTGACGCGGCGCTTGCCCGGCGCGCTCGGTGATGAGCGCTCGGCGAGCGAGGATTCCTTCGTCGACGGTCTGCTCGACTATCCGCATTACACTCGGCCAGAGGTGGTCGATGGGCAGGCGGTGCCGCCGGTACTGCTGAGCGGTAACCATGCAGAAATCGCGCGTTGGCGGCGCCAGCAGTCGCTTGGACGCACCTGGCTCCGACGCCCCGACCTGATCACGCTGGCGTGTCTCGACAAGACCGACCGCGCCTTGCTTGAGGCCTTCATCGAGGCGCTTCCTGCGGGTTCCAAAGGTGGGCATTCATAGTTATCATGCCGGACTTAACTGATTTCCCTGCCGGAGCGCGCTGACCATGACCGATATCATCAAGGAACTCGAAGCCGAACTGCTCGAGAAAAAGATTCCCGCTTTTTCTCCGGGTGACACTGTGGTGGTGCAGGTCAGGGTGAAAGAAGGCAACCGCGAACGTCTGCAGGCGTTTGAAGGCGTTGTCATCGCCAAGCGCAATCGTGGCGCCAACTCGGCCTTCACGGTGCGCAAGATCTCCCACGGGGAAGGCGTTGAGCGCGTGTTTCCGACCTACAGCCCGATGATTGCCGAAATCGCGGTCAAGCGCCGGGGTGCGGTGCGGCGCGCAAAGCTGTATTACATGCGCGATCTGCGCGGCAAAGCTGCCCGCATCCGCGAGAAGATTGTCAGCCGGAGCGACAAGCCCTCCGCCTGACCCCGGCGACTCTCTGGCCTGCCGGCCTATATGCCGCGCAGGCCAGAGTGTCTGCCAGCCGATTAATGGCTGCTGCTACCGAAGCGCCGCTCCAGATAGGCGCATATATCTGACGACTCGTACATCCAGGTGGTCTTGCCGTCGGGCTCCTCGATACGCAGACACGGCACCTGCGATTTCCCCGCCTCCCGCACCAGTTCCTCTCTGTACTCATGGTGCTGACCGATGTCCCGCAGTTCGATCTGGACGCCCAGATCGCCCATCTTTAGGCGCACCTTGGCGCAGAACCAGCAGGTGCTGGACTGATATAGCGATAAATCTTCTGCGGGGGCATGTGGCGAAGACATGTTTACTCCTGAGGTCTGCACAATCATTGATAAAAGACGAGGCCAATGCCTAGGCTAGAACGCCATGTCATTTGTCTCAACCGTAATCTCATCTGCCGGCCAGCCATAGAGGGACACGGATGACGAATTTGCCTGCAGGGTCGCTCCTCCTGTCGCGCTTTCTGGATCACCTTTGGCTTGAGTACGGGCTTAGTGCGAATACGCTCGCAGCCTACGGTGCCGATCTGCGGATTTTGCACGGCCGAACCCAACTGGCTGCCCGTAGTCTTGAGCAGGCAACGGAAATTGACTTACTTGAGTTCCTGGGCGAATCCGCACAGCTCTCCGCCCGTACCGCGGCCCGTCGGCTGGCCAGCATGCGTCGTTTTTATGCCTGGTTGGTGCGCGAGCGACTTCGCAGCGATGACCCGACTCTCCGCCTGACGGGGCCTAAGACCGGGCGACGCCTGCCCAAGAGTCTCAGCGAAAGCGACGTGGAAAAACTGTTGGCGGCGCCGGGTATCGAGACGCCGCTGGCACAACGGGATTCGACGATGCTGGAAGTGCTTTATGCCACGGGCCTGCGCGTCTCGGAACTAGTGGCGCTGTGCTGGTCGCAGGTGAATCTGGTGGCCGGTGTGGTTCGCGTGGTGGGTAAGGGTGACAAGGAGCGCTTGGTGCCCTTGGGTGAAGTGGCGCGTAGTCAGCTTGAGGCCTACGTGCGCTTTGCGCGCCCCGCCATTCTGAACAGCCGGCCGTGCGACGCGCTATTTCCCACCGCCCGCGGCGCTGCGATGACACGGCAGGCTTTTTGGCAACTGATCAAACGGTATGCGATCAAGGCCGGACTGCCGACCCAGCTTTCCCCTCACACGCTGCGTCATGCGTTTGCGACGCATCTGTTGAACCACGGCGCGGATCTGCGCGTTGTGCAGATGCTGCTCGGTCACGCCGACATTTCCACGACCCAGATTTATACGCATCTGGCCCGAGAGCGCCTGAAGTCGCTGCATGCCGAGCATCACCCACGGGGATAAAGGGCCCGTCTTCAATTCAACGGTGTTTCCGGGGGCACAACGGCAACGACTTCCGTGAAGGTGGTGACCCCGGCGGCGATTTTCTCGGCGCCGGACAGGCGCAGCGGGCGCATGCCCTCGCGGCGTCCGGCGGCACTCAGCTGATTCGCTTGCAGACCGGGTTTGATCAGCGCTTTCAGTTCATCGGTCAGGCCAATAAGTTCGTAGATGCCGACTCGACCACGATAGCCGGTGTGCCGGCACTCATCGCAGCCGACAGCCGTCATGACGGTGGGCGGCACCGGCAGCAGCCCTTCCAGATCGAGTCGCTGCCACGCCGCCAGATCCACAGGCCTGGGACGCTTGCAGTGCGGACACAGCGTACGCACGAGCCGCTGGGCCATTACGCCCAGCAGCGTGG
>JAURHQ010000242.1 GCA_030833185.1 Gammaproteobacteria bacterium
TGCGCATTCCCGACGCGGATACGGCAGACGCTTTGATCGCCGAGAAGGTCGGGGCGGGCGAGTGGGCGCGCCACCTCAACAAGTCGGACAGCCTCTTCGTCAACGCCTCGACCTGGGGCCTGATGCTCACGGGCCGCCTCGTGCGCCTCGGCGAGGCCAAGGATGGCGGCACCGTCGGCAGCCTGAAGCGGCGGCGGGAGGCGGACGCGAAAGCGGGCGCCGCCGGCGGCAGCGGCGGCGGGGGCAGCGGCAGCGATACGCCGGCGCGATAGCTTCGGCCGCATCGGCGGCGACGAGTTCGCCTTGCTGATATCGGTCGAGTCGGCCGATGAGGGCCGCGAGATCGCTACCCACCTTCATGACCGGCTGACTACTGTTCTGCGCGATATGGCGCAGCCGGCGACGTTCAGCATGGGCGCGGTCATCGCCTTCCCCGACGCCGACAGCAGGCGGGCCGAGCTGATGCACGACGCCGACCGCGCGATGTATCGCGCCAAGAAGCAGGACAAGGGCGGGCTTCATGTCGAAGTGGTCGACCGGGTGCGGCACCGGCCAGCGCTGCGCCGTGCCTCGCATCTTGAACACAGGCGGATCGCCCCGGCTTAGCATGTCTCTATTTCGGGCATTGTTCCGGTTGCTCCGCGCCCGCGGCCTTCACTAGCCTCGCTCCAACAGCCCGGAGACCGTCACATGCCAAGGACCGATGTTCCCCTCACACTTATGCGAATGGCGCTTGCGTTGCTGGATCGGCACGGCCGAGATCCAGCGATTGCCTGCCATCTTCAAGCGGCGATCGACACGGCGACCGGCGCTCGCCCGATGCAGCGCGGCGAGCAGATCGACGACGAGAGCGTAGGCCCGTGCCCTAATGTGCCGATCTACCAATAACCGGAAACTGCGATGCCGGGCCTATCGATCGGAGGATGCCGGAAAAAAGGGCGCGCCAGCGATGGCGCGCCCTATCATGAGCCCATGTTCAAGGCTGGAACCTCATGGCGTCGTAAGTACAGCCAGATTGGAAGCCGAGATATTGCTGATCGGCATGAAAACGGCGTCATTTGGGTTGTCTCTGGAGGAATCGGAGTGACTTCCCCAGGCTTCATTGTACTCGTCGTTATACCACGGGCCGCCGCTGTCGCCGGGATCTGACAGATTGCTGTTGTCGGAGGCGTGGACCAGAACGAAGCCGGGCGCTCCGATGAAGTTATAGCTCTTGGACGTGATATTCCCGCAAGTGTATCCGGTAATCGCGCCATATTTGCAGACGAAATCGCCGACAGCCATCATGCTATAGGTATAAACATAATTGATCGTGTAGTTTGTCGAGAGGCCATCGTAAATCTGGTTGGTCAGCTTATCGAAGCCGGGAGTCGTGTGCCACTGAAAGTCATTGTTTGTGTTGGCTTGGTAGTTCTCTCCCTTGATAGGAAGATTAACATTGTTGTAGCTGAGAGTGTTGGGGCAGTGTCCCGCAGTCGTTAGATAACGGGCACCGGATGCGCCAGTGGCCTTGTCGTAGACCGTGAAGCCTGACGTGCAGCTATTCACAATCGTGCCGCTTTTGAGGCCGCGTCCGCCCTCGATCTTCGCTTCACGCTCGGGATTGAGGTTAGTGGCTTTTGCAATGTCTACGAAGTCGGGCAGCTTGAGCGTTCCAAGGCCCTTCAACTGATCGACCAACGCCAGCTTCTCGACGACGAACTTGATGCGTCCGGTCTTGATGTCGACCGACGAGGCGGACTCGATCCCAAGGCCCTTCAGCAGCGCATATACGCTGGCCTGGGCATCAATCAGAGCCTTTTGGGAAATCGTCGCCGGCGCAGCGACAAAGAGCGGGTCTTGGGTGTAGCGGGCGAGAGTGCCGGCACCGTCGCGTGTGAACTTTGCCACGACCCGGAATACTGGCGTGTGTTCGATGTATAGCCCGCCAAACGTATCGGCTTGGTCCTGTTCGAGCTTGCTATTGATCTCCCCGACCTCGCGTTGAATTTTGAGCCGGCGCCTCGCTTCCTCTGGCGAGACGCTATAGGCCCGCGAATAGGCCTCGACGGTGCGGGACTGACGCTCGGGATTAGGCGCTTCTTGTGCATACGCACTACTTGCGGCGGCCATCATGGCCGTCCCGCAGAGAAGAAGTCCCAGCTTGGAAAGTTGAATGGACATGACGCTCTCTGAGGTGGTCCCGCCTTCTTGGACAGGTTTGCGGCTAAGTTAAGCTAATCCCGGTTGTCATTCACGCCGCCTGTTTGATCATCAGATCATGGGGGGCATGCCCCCCATGATCTGATTGTCCGATCCGCCGATAGGCCTCCACCGGGGTTCGCCCGGCCAGGCCCGAGTGCGGACGCTGAGTGTTGTAATAGGTGATCCACCGGCCCAGGCCAGCCTTCAGCTCCGATCCGGTCTCGAAGGCGTGCAGATACACGCACTCGTATTTGAGGGAGCGCCAGAGGCGCTCGATGAAGACATTGTCCATCCACCGGCCCCGGCCGTCCATGCTGATGCGTACCTCAGCGTCGCGCAGCACGCTGGTGAATGCGAAGCTGGTGAACTGGCTGCCCTGGTCGGTGTTGAAGATTTCAGGCTTCCCGAAGCGGGCCAGAGCCTCCTCAAGCGCCGCGACGCAGAAGCCCGCATCCATCGTGTTCGACAGCCGCCACGCCAGCACCTTGCGGGTCGCCCAGTCCATGATCGCAACGAGGTAGAGGAAGCCCCGTCGCATCGGGATGTAGGTCACGTCCGCGCACCACACATGGTTGGGTCGTTCGATCGCCAGCTCGCGCAGCAGATAGGGATAGACCCGGTGCTGCGGGTGCGGATCGCTCGTGCGCGGCCGCTGGTAAATCGGCGCCAGGCCCATCTTGCTCATCAGTCGCCGCACCCGGCGCCGACCAACGTCATGGCCGCCACGGCGCAAGTGCCGCACCATCTGGCGGCTGCCGTACCATGGCATGTCGAGGAACGCCGCGTCGATCGCCCGCATCAGCGCCAGCGTCTCCTCGGTTTCCGGCACCGGCGCATAATAATAGCTCGACCGGCTGATCGACAGCAGCCGGCACTGCACTGCGATCGACAGACGATGGTGAGCAGGCTCGATCATCGATCGCCTCCGTGCCACGCTCATCGACCGGAGGCTTTCGCTAAAAAATCCCGCTCCACCAAGAGCTGCCCGATCTTCGCGTGCAGCTTGTCCACCTCCGCATCGCTCGCTGCCCGGGCCGCATCGCCCGCCCCCGAGAAGGTCGCCGACATCCCCTCGATCGCTTGCCGCTTCCAGGCCGCAATCATCGTGTGATGCACCCCATGCTTGGCAGCCAGCTCCGCCAGCGTCAGGTCGCCACGGATCGCCTCCAACGCGACCTTCGCCTTGAACTCCGCGCCGTAGCGCTTCCTCGTCGTCTTCATTCCCGTACCAGTCCTTCAGGTCAGGAGTAGCTTAACACCCTGTCCAGAAAACCGGCACCACCTCAGGTGTCGGCAAGCGTGCGCTGATCGCTTTTGAAATAGCTGGCCAACAGCTCCGATAATGCCGCCTTTTGACGTTCGAATCCAAGCATAAGAGCCGGAGCCAATTTTTTAATAAACTGATCCAACAGCTGTCGGGCCTCGGCTTCATCGGTTGGCGATACCGGGCCGATCACGAGGTCATAGACATGTCGATAGCCGTTTTCGTCGCGCTCAATTCCCCTCTGGATGCAGTCAAGGAGCAGCGCATCGTCTTTGCCAGACAGTGGAACAGTGCAGTCCGTGCCAGCAGCTGATCTCACTGTAACTAGCCCTTGGTCCGGTAGCTCCACTGCGAAACGCAGTTCAGCAAGCCGGTCCAAATTGGCGCCGGTCAAGCCACGCTGTTCGTCAGCCAAAACGTCGAGATCGTCGCAGATACGATGGAATGATCGCTGTCCTTCCCATCTGGCCGCGAGAGACTGAAACCGGTCATCTCGGCCAAGCATGGCCAAAGCGAGTAGAATGCCATCATGCACATCGTACTGGCTGAGAGGGGTGAAGGCGCGTTCAACACTCTCAATCAAGTTTGCCTTGGTCGCCCCCTTGACCGGAATAAATTCTGCCGGTTGATCATCGGGCCGCTCAAGTTTGTCGGCGTAATCGCTTGCAAAGATCGCAGCAGGGTCGATCCCTGAGGTGCCCAGAGCGAGGCTATCAGCTCTTCCGAAACCACCTGCTTCAGTTGGAAGAAGAACGTCCGGCGGAAGATAGCCGGAGGCTGAAGTCAACGTAGAGAGATTTCCGCCAAATGCCGTACGATAAAGCCGCCGCGCTGCTTCAGCATTCGTACCGAGCCCGCACAGATTGGCCATTGCATTCATTTGAGAAACGATTTCGGCCCGCGATGGCGTATTCAGAACTTCGGCCATACCCGCAATGACCTCGTCCGCCGCACCGTCGCGCAAAGCGGCAGATATCAAAGGCCACACTTCGGAATTAAGCTCAGCGCACGCGTTCGCCAGTTTCGCCAAATGATCCAGGTGCTCAACCACATTGACGCAAAGACCAGTTGCACCGTGATCTGCAGCACGCCGGGCGGCCAAGAGAAATGACTCTGATCGATTGGGCCTCAGTTGCTCGAGGTGCCGCTGCACATT
>JAURHQ010000243.1 GCA_030833185.1 Gammaproteobacteria bacterium
ACTGAGCGTCGGATCCGCTGTCGTGGCCGACGGCGGCGGAGTCCGTTAGGCTGGCACCGGTTTGTGACCGGTGTCAGCCCATGTCTTCTTCAAGTTCCAAGCAGAAATCTCCCGTGAGTCGGCGTCCGCGGAAAGCCGCGTCGGCGGCCGCAGACGCGGTACGGGAAAGCGCGGGCGTTGGCAGTTTTGTCGGCGCGGCGCTTAAAAAACAGCGCCAGTTGCAGCATCTCACCATCCAGGATGTGGCCAGTCTGGCCGACATCAGCCGCGGCATGATTTCGCGCATCGAGAACGGGCAGGCCATGCCCAGTCTGGATACGCTGGCCCGCATCTGCGGCGCGGTGGGCGTCTCGCTGGCGAATCTGTTCAAGGATTTCGACCTGCCCGACGGCGTTGCCTGCTTTGTGCCACAGGGGCGCGGCATGGAAGTGGTCCGGCGCGGCACCAAGCGCGGCCATACCTACGAACTCCTGGCCTACGACCAGGGCCCCAAAAAGCTCTTCGATCCTTTCCTCATCACGCTCGACGACCAGAGCGAACTCTTTCCGCGTTTCCAGCATGCGGGGGTCGAGTTCATCTACATGCTGAAAGGCAAGATGGAGTACCGCCACGGCAAGCAGGTGTATGCGCTCAAAGTGGGCGATTCGCTCAGCTTCGAGGGCAATGTGCCGCACGGGCCGGAGCGCCTGCTGCAGGTGCCAATTCAGTTTCTGGCGATCATTCACTACGAAGCCGCAGAGTAGGCAGTAGACCAGCCTGCGGCACCCGCCGTTGGGGCAGTGCCTCCGCGCGGTTCACCACACAGGGGAGAACACATGTCGGTACCCAATCTGCTCCACCCGCGGGGTGAGTATCAGGATATTTACGATCAGGCTTTTCGCTTCTCGCGGGAGCGCCTGCATCCGCTGATGGCGCGGATGGATGACGAAGACTGGTATCCGCCGCATCTGATGCATGAACTGGCCGATGCCGGCTATCTCGGCATTACCGCGCCCCCGGCATTGGGCGGGGCCGGGATGGATGTGTTCGCCTCCGGCATGGTCGCCGAGGCCATGGCCTACTGGAATCTCAACGCCAACTGCATCTGGGGCCCGCACGAAAATCTCTGCCTCAACAACCTGCTGCGCAATGGCAGCGAGGAGCAGAAAGCCCGCTACATTCCGCGCCTCTGTCGCGCCGAAATCATCGGCGCGCTGGGCCTGACTGAGCCGGGCGCGGGCTCCGATGCGCTGACCGGCATGCGCACCACCGCCAAACGGGACGGCGACGACTACGTCCTCAACGGGCGGAAGATTTTTATCTCCAACGGCCCCATCGCCGACGTGCTGCTGGTATACGCCAAGACCGCGCCGGAGCGCGGGGCGAAAGGCATTTCGGCCTTCATCGTCGAGAAAGACATGCCGGGCTTCGGGGTCGCTAAAGAGCTGAAAAAAATGGGCTGGCGCGGCTGCCCTACCGGCGAGCTGGTGTTTGAGAACTGCCGCGTGCCGGCGCGCAATCTGGTGGGCGGCGAGAACGCCGGCGTTGGGATCGTGATGAGCGGGCTAGACATCGAGCGGGCGTTTTTTGCGGTGCCGATCTGCGCCGCCGCCCAGCGCTGTCTCGATCTGTCGCTGGAATACGCCGCGCAGCGCGAGCAGTTCGGCAAACCGATTGCCGAACAGCAGATGGTGCAGGCGATGCTTGCCGACCTCTACACCGAAATTGAAGCCGCGCGCCTGCTGGCCTATCGCGCGCTTTTGTCCTGTAACGATCTGGAGCAAGGCGGCGGCGGCACCGGCGCGCTGCACAAGCTGTGCGCGGCGGCACTGCTCAAAGCCGGCAGCGTGCACATGCTGGCCGTCGACACGGCGGTGCAGATCCACGGCGGCATGGGCTTTATGTGGGAGACCGAAGTCAACCGGCACTATCGCAACGCCAAGGTCTCGGAAATTGGCGCCGGCACGCGCGAAATCCGGCGCATCATCATCGCCACCGAACTGCTGCGCGAAGTGCGCAGCAGCCGGGCCTGAGGCGACAGGGTCTTAGCGACCCATGCTGAAAAACTGATCGTTCGGCCGCATGCCGGAGACATTCGCCATGCGGTTCGACAGCGCAAAAAATGCCGTGATAGCGGTGATGTCCCAGATGTCTTCCTGGGTAAAGCCGTGGGCTTCAAGCTCGGCGATGTCCTCATCTCCCACGCTGGCCGAGTCGCCGGCCACGTGGACCGCAAAGTCCAGCATCGCGCGCTGGCGCGGGGTGATGTCGGCTTTCAGGTGATTGATCGCAACCTGATCCGCAATCAGCGGGTTCTTGGCCCGGATCCGCAAAATCGCGCCGTGGGCAATGACGCAGTACAGGCACTGATTGGTGGCGCTGGTCGCCACTACGATCATCTCGCGCTCGGCCTTGGTCAGCCCGCCCGGCTTGTCCATCAGCGCATCGTGATAGGCCATGAACGCGCGGAACTCGTCCGGCCGGTGGGCCAGCACCAGAAACACGTTGGGAATGAAGCCGGATTTTTCCTGCACGGCCTCGATGCGGCTGCGGATGTCTTCCGGCAGTTCGGCCAGAACGGGGACGGGAAAACGGCTGATGGCGGGTGTGCTCATGGCGAAGGGCTCCTGTGACAAACAAAAGGTGCCGGACGGTCCCGGCGGCAAGGCCGTCACGGTGCCGCAAGCCAGCCTGTTCCGCCAGCCCTGCGGCCCCTACAATGCGGGCACCTTCCGGCAGCAAGCCTCGCCGCCGGGCCCAGCGTGGAGACCCTTCCCATGACCGAAGCCTACGTCTACGACTGTGTGCGCACCCCCCGCGGCAGCGGGAAGCCCAGCGGTTCGCTGCATCAAATCACCCCTATCCAGCTTTGCGTGCAGGTGCTGCAGGCGTTGCGCGAGCGCAACCAGCTGGATACTGCCTATGTCGACGACATCGTTTTCGGCTGCGTGTCGCCGGTGGGCGAGCAGGGTGCCGTCATCCCGCGCGTGGCGGCGCTGGTCGCCGAGTACGCGCAGAGCGTGCCAGGCAAACAGCTGAATCGCTTTTGCGCCTCCGGCCTCGAAGCGGTCAACACGGCGGCGGCTCAGGTCATGTCGGGTCAATCGGATCTAACCATCGGCGGCAGGGTCGAATCGATGTCCCGCGTGCCCATGGGATCAGACGGCGGCGCCTGGGTCAGCGACCCGGCGGTGGCTTACAAAACCTATTTCGCGCCGCAGGGCATTGGCGCAGACCTCATTGCCACCCGTCAGGGCTACTCGCGCCGCGATGTCGACAGCTACGCGCTGGAAAGCCAGCGCCGTGCCGCGCAGGCCTGGGACAACGGCTGGTTCAACAAAAGCGTGATTCCGGTGCGTGACGCGCTGGGTCAGGTGGTGCTGGCGCGCGACGAACACATGCGGCCCGGCACGACGCTGGAAGGCTTGGGTTCGCTGAAGGCCGCGTTCACGCAAGTGGGTGAGGAGTTCGGCTTCGACGCCGTCGCCCTGCAGCGCTATCCGGACGTCGAGCAAATCGATCATGTGCATACCGGCGGCAACTCCAGCGGCATCGTCGACGGCGCCGCCGGCGTGCTGATCGGCACGCGTGAAATCGGCGAGAAGCTGGGGCTTAAACCCCGCGCCCGCATTCGCGCCTTCGCCTCCACCGGCAGCGAGCCGACCATCATGCTGACCGGCCCCACGCCGTCGGCGCGTAAAGCGCTGGCGCGGGCCGGCATGCAGACCAGCGACATCGATCTCTTCGAGCTCAACGAAGCCTTCGCCTCGGTTGTCATGCTCTACATGGAGCAGATGAACATCAGCCACGACCGCATCAACGTGAACGGCGGGGCCATCGCCATGGGCCACCCGCTGGGCGCCACCGGCGCGATGATCTTTGGCACCGTGCTCGACGAACTGGAACGGCGCGGCCAGGGCACGGCGCTGATCAATCTGTGCGTCGGCGCCGGCATGGGCACCGCCACCATCATCGAACGCCTATAAGCGATAACGACATTCAGCCCGCCGGCTGCCGTCACCGCGACGGCCCCGGCGGCGGGGAGAAACGCAGATGAATCAATGCATGACGCTTAGCGTCGACGCCGAGGGCGTGGCGCTGGTCACGATCGACGTGCAGGGCCGGCCGATGAACGTGCTGACGCCGGATTTCCATGCCCAGCTCAACGCGACGCTGGACCAGATCAAGGCCGATGCCGCCATTCGCGGCGCGGTGTTCTGCTCGGCCAAGGCTGACTTCATGGCCGGCGCAGATCTGAAATGGATTCTCTCCTCGGTCTCGTCGATCAAGACACCCGAACAGGCCTGGGCCTTTGCCGCGCCGCTGAACGCGCTGTTCCGCAAGCTGGAAACCCTGGGCAAGCCGATGGTCGCCGCGATCAACGGCACGGCGCTGGGCGGCGGGCTGGAACTTGCGCTCGCCTGCCACTACCGCGTGGCGGCCGATAACCCGGCCACGCGGCTTGGCCTGCCCGAAGTACTGGTTGGGCTCTTACCCGGCGCGGGCGGCACCCAGCGTTTGCCGCGGCTGATCGGCATTCGCGATGCGCTGATGCTGATGGTGGAAGGCACGCATCTCAACGTGGCGCA
>JAURHQ010000244.1 GCA_030833185.1 Gammaproteobacteria bacterium
GAGAAGCCGGACAGGGAGGACGGCGCGTCGGAGCGGGCGGACGCCATCGTCGGCGCGCCGCCCCAGAAGGAAGAGGAGGCGCCGCCATCGACGGAGGGAGACGGCGGCGGCAGCGACGACGCGGCCGCGCTGCCGGGGCGGTGGGGCGTGGCGGCGCCGGACGCGGCCGCGCCCGCGCTGCGGTTGGCCGCCCTGGACGCCCTGGCCGACGTGCTGGCGTCGCGCGCCGCCCGCGTGGCGGAGCAGCAGAGTCAGGCTCACCAGCGTAACCGGCCAGAGCGACCAGGGTTCAAAGCCGAGTGCCGAGATCGCGCCGAGGGCGAAGATCGCCGCTCGGATGCGGATCAGGCGTCACCTCAAGGTTTGTTCGCCAGACAACGATTTCTCGGACATAAGCGGAACATGGGCTACGCTACACGCTTCAACCGCGCCATTGGCTCGTTGAGTGGGTGGAATTCACCTGCTGGAAGTCGCCTGGCCTGCTCCCAGAGGTAATCGCCGGTCAGACTGATGTGCGCCCAGCCCATCGGAGAAAGGTGCGCAAGCAGTGCCGCATCGAACGTCGTGCCGACAGCGTTGAGGTGCTGGGCGGCCCGGTCGAGATAGACCGTGTTCCAGTAGGAAATCGCCGCAATCAGCAGGTTCAGCCCAGATGCGCGAAATTCCTGATTTTCCAGCGAGCGATCGGTGAACCGACCCTGCCGGTTGGTATAGATGGCGGCGGCAAGCGTGTGCCTCGCCTCGCCTTTGTTGAGACCGGCCTGACAGGCACGTCGCAGTTCCGGTTGTTCAAGCCAATCGAGCGTGAACAAAGTGCGCTCGATACGGCCCAGTTCAGCCAATGCAAAATCCAGCCTGTTCTGGCGTTTGTAGGCGGCAAGTTTTCGCAAGATTACTGACGGCGCCACCGTGCCATCCTTGATTGAGGCGACAATCCTGACGATGTCATCCCAATCGGCCTCGATCGCTGCCGTTTTGATGGTGCGGCCCATCAGATTTTCGATGCCCTTGTATGTCGATGGCGCAGCGATCGAACCCAGCTTGCGGTCGCCAATATCGCGCAGCCGGGGCGCGAAGCGGAACCCGAGTAGGTGGCAGAGTGCGAAAACATGATCGGTGGCGCCGCCGGTATCGGTATAGTGCTCATGCAACGGAAGGTTGCCGGCGCCCAGGACAAGCCCGTCGAGCACGTAAGGCGCTTCACCTGCCGTCGCGGACATGATCCGTGATCCGAATGATGCGAAGTGATCGGAAAGGTGAGAATAGATTTTCACGCCAGGTTCGGCGCCATATTTGGCATTGACGTCCGCCGCCCCTGAACGGCTCCGCCCCGACCGGAAGAACTGGCCATCGGACGACGAACTGGTGCCAGCGCCCCAATGCCGCGCGAAGGGTAATTCGTGATGGGCTGAGATGATCATGGCCAGCGCGGCCTGATAGTTCTCGGGTGAAAGATACCAGTTGTGGGTCCATGCGAGTTGGGCATAGCTGACGCCTTCGCTGGCATTGGCCATCCGCTCCAGCCCGAGGTTGGTGCCATCAGCCAGAATTGCGGCGAGTACCGTGCTGGGGTTGTCGTGCTCCTTGCCTGAGCGCAGGTCACGGAATGCGTTCAAAAAACCAGTGCGTTCGGCGACTTCAAGCAGCAGCTCGGTGATGCGCACGCGGGGAAGCAGGGTATCGAGCTTGCGATCGAGGGCTTCAGCTTCCGGTGGGGTGACAGGCGGCATTTGCTGAAGCTTGAGCCGGTCTCGTTCGAGCGACACTCCCTCAAGCTTGTTTGTTTTCAACTGCTTGGCAAATCGGCGCAGCCGCCAGTCAAGATTTCGTGCCCGGTCAGCGAGGTAGGACGCAGCATTTGAATCGAACGGAAGCGCATCGGCCACTTTGGCGGCGTCGCGCCGACCCAGCAAATAGGCATCGAAGCGCTGATAGTTGCGGGTTCCCTCGATCCATACATCACCGGCGCGCAAACGATCGCGCAAGGTTGCCATGATCGCAATTTCATAACGTCGGCGGTCGATACGGCCGTTTTCGGTGATGAGGCGCTTCCATTGCCGATTGGGGAATGGCAGTGGAACGCCATCGGGAAGGTCGCGCGACTTTCGTGTGTTCGCATCGCGAATGACATCGATGGCTTTGATCAGTGCCGTCCCTGTTCCAGACGCCTTGAAGGTGAAGGCGTCCAGAAATGCCGGGCTGAAACGCCGTAGCGTGGCGTAACGCTCGGTTGCCGTTACCAGTGCGTCCTCGCCGGCAAGATCAGCAAGGGCATCTACTTGGGCCTTTGCCGCAACAAGCCGGTGCCAGCCCACCGCTTCGTCAATCAATTCGAGCGGATCGCCGCCATTCTGGACAGCCTCATCAAGTGCTGTAATCGTGGCGCCAAACAGCCGCATGAGTTGCCCCACCGACTGAATACTATCTTGGTAGCGACGCTCGCGCCCACGCCGCGCGCGCGTGAACATGCCGCCGATAAGTCGGTCAAACATTTGGATCGCGGCATCGGCAAGTCTGGCCTCAAGGTCGATCACTGCGGCCGTCAACGTCGCCCGCCTGCGATTGACGCTGTAATCCGAAAGCAGGAATGCCGGTGCCACGCCGCCCTCGCGGACAAATTGGGCAAAGCGGAATTCCGGAATGGCGCCCCCAACTACCGGGTGGATACCTATGCCGCGAACATAGCGCAGGCGCTCAAGCAAGCCATTGATATTGGCCGCAGTCGGGGCTTCTTCGAAATTACGCAACCACGCCAGCGGTGTCATGCCGAAATCCGGGTTGTTGATTACGAGTTCGTCTAGCCGTGTCAGTTCAGCAGAGCTGAGGCCTTCGACGATTGCGGCTGCGGCAGCTTTGCGTGCGCGTGCCCGGCCAGCAAGACCGGCGCGTTCCAGTGTGTCGCCTGACGGAAGAATGAACCGCTCACCCTTCAGGCCAACCATGAGGGCGCGAACAATCGGTTCACCTCTGTCTGTATACTCGGCGGCTTGCGCGGCAAGATTCAGGGCAAGTGCCAGGTCGCCGCGTCGAAACGGGCGTATGCCAAGATAACGCGCCACGAGATCGGCATGATCGGTACGGGTTTGCGCGCGCTGACCATATGCAGAGAAGGAGGAAGGATCGACGAATAACTGTGCCGCGAGGTACTGAAGAATGACGTCGGGAAGCCCGATCTCGGGTTGCAGACCAAAGCCGGGATGTCGCATCAAAGCGATTTGTGCAGCCAGACCGAGGCGATTTGCTGGACCATAGCGGCGCCCAACCAATTCAACATCTTCCGCAGAAAGGGTATAATGCCCAATGATCGCGGTTTCTTGGACAGGAGGATCGAACAGGCGCCGGCGCTCGTCTCCGGTCAGAAGTCGGCGTCGTGCCATTTTGCTCTCCCGCTGAGGCGAATAACAAAATTGACACCAAAGCGGCTTGCACTGGAGGGAGGCCATTCGTTGCCGGTTGATCCCCGAGCAATCACCCGGCGCAGCAAGACAGTTTGGCGACATCCTTATCAAACGTTTGGGCCGCCAGTTTGAGGCCTTCCACAGTGGTCAGGTAAGGAAATATCGTTGCACCCAATTCCAGGGTGGTCATGCCGTGTTTGATCGCCAGCACCAGTGTCTGGATCGAATCCGCGCCTTCGGGTGCCATGATCTGGCCGCCCAGCAAACGGTCGTTCGCCTTGTCGGCAATCAGTTTGATGAGACCCCGCGTATCGCGTGCTGCCAGTGCCCTTGGCACAGCATCGAGCGGGAGCAGCGAAACCTTGATGTCCAGGCCTTGCGCCCGTGCTGTCGTTTCAGTGAGGCCGGCGCTGGCGACTTGCGGGTCGGTGAAGACGACGGATGGCATGGAGGAATTGTCGTAGCGGTATTGGTTGCCCGTCACCGCGTTGCGCGCGGCCAGTTTTGCGCCATAGGCGGCCATGTAGACGAACTGGTCCCGTCCCGTTACATCGCCCGCCGCGTAAATGCCTGGAACCGACGTTTCGAGGTGGTCATCGACGACGATTCCACCATTACGGGCAAGCACTATGCCGCGCTCCTCCAGCCCAAGCCCGTCGCTATTGGGTCGGCGTCCGGTGGCGATGAGCACCTGTTCCGCCGCGACGGTGTCACAATGCCCCTCGCAGGTCAATTCGACCCCGCTCTGTGTTTGGGCGATACGCTGATAGCCGACACCTGCGCAAACCCGCACGCCCTCGGCTTCCAAATAGTTTTTCAGCGCGGCACTCACTTCCGGGTCCATTTCGGGGAGCAGGCGGCTTCGGCAGCAGATGGTGACATCAACGCCCAGACGCGAAAACATCTGTCCCAGTTCTACCCCGATCACCCCGCCACCGATCACCAGCAGCGATTTGGGCAAGCGATCCAGCGCCAGCGCCGATGTGCTGGTTAGGTAGGGCACGCTGTCCATCCCCGGAATCGGCGGCACGGCGGCGTGCGCACCCATCGCCAATATGACCTTGCCGACCTTCATGGGCGCATCGCCGACAATCAGCGCACCATCGGCAAAGCGTGCCTTGCCCTCGATATAGCTCACACCGTCATAGGC
>JAURHQ010000245.1 GCA_030833185.1 Gammaproteobacteria bacterium
GGTAGCGGCGCGCGAGCGTCGATCAAACAGCGTCGGCACGACCAGATGCGGCAACGGCGACCCGCGCGCGCTTTCAATCATCTTGAGGGTGATGAGCAGGCGATCCAGCGAGCGCTCGGCCAGAAACTCGGTCTGGACCGGCACAATCAGCTGCTCACAGCACACCAGCGCATTCACCACCAGCACGCCGAGCGTTGGGGGGCAGTCGATCAGACAGTAGTCATAGTGCTTGGCGGCCCGTGCGAGGCTGCGCTTCAACGCGAGCCCCATGCCCTGCTTCAGACCGAAGCGGCGCTCCAGCGTCACGAGCGCGGTAGACGACGGCGCGATCGACAGGTCATCGATGGCGGTGGCCATCGTCATTTCATCGATGCCCACCATGTTGCCTTCCGCCACGGCGGAAAACAGCGAATACAGATTGGGCTCCACCTGATCCGGGTCAAAACCGCAGTAGGTGGTCAGCGAGCCGTGAGGGTCGAGGTCGACCAGCAGGACGCGAGCGCCTTCTCGCAACAGGGCGCCCGCTAAACTGATGGTGGTGGTCGTCTTACCGACCCCTCCTTTTTGGGCTGCAATAGTCCAGATTTTCATTGCGTAATCTCCGCTGGTCCTGGAAGTTGACTCACCCTTTGCAAGGTTTGGGCCGCTTCTGGTTTTGCCCCGTCCTGCGTGGGCAGTTCCGTAACGGAGGCCGCTGCAGCCAGCGCAATCTGGTCAGTTTTTGCGACCGCAATCACCACTCTGCGGTTCTGGCGTCGGCCTTCTGGCGTCAAGTTGTCAGCAATCGGACGATGTTCGCCGTAACCGGTCGCGGCGAGGAGCTTGGCTGGCAGGCGTCCGGCAGCAAGGCGCTCGGCAATTGTTGCCGCTCTGGCGGCAGACAATGCCCAGTTAGAGCTGAACACGCCGCCGGTCATCGCCACATTGTCGGTAAAGCCTTCCACGCGAACGGGTCTGCCCATATCGGCCACGACGGCCGCCACCTGCGCCAGCGGAGCGGCGGCGGCGGGGTCCAGTCGTGCGCTACCCGAAGCGAACAGCAATTCGCTGCCCAGCTGGATCTCAATCCAGTCGCGGGTCTCCCGCAGCTTCACGTCATCCTTGCCGCCAAAGGCGCCAACGGCAGCCTCCAGCCGTTCCTTGGGCGTACCGGCCACCGGCACCGCGGGCGGCGCAACCACATCGCGGGTGGTGGCATCAATCACGTCCGTGCCGGAGGGTTCGGGGATTTCAGCGATATTGCGCGAGGTATCGAGAATGCCGTCGCGGGTCGGCGCCCCGCCGCCCAAATCAATGGGGACGGGACGCGAGCGCTCGGGCGCAAGCATGCTTTCGAGCGAGTTCGACAGCACGCGGAACTTGCCGGTATTCACCGAAGAAATGGAATACAGGACCACAAAGAAGGCCAGCAGCAGCGTGATGAAATCCGCGTAGGAGACCAGCCAGCGGTCACGCCCATGCGCTTCTTCGCCCTCCCACTCGCTGCCAAACGTCCCGCGCTGGCGCGGAATCATGCAAGCAGGCCTTGCAGGCGGGATTCGACCACGCGCGGATTTTCACCGTCGGCGATCGCCGCCACCCCGATGGCGATCATTTCTTCCATCTGGGTTTCAGTCCGCACGACAGCCTTCAGTTTGGTGCCCATCGGCAAAAAAATGAGGTTGGCAGAAGCGACGCCGTAAACCGTGGCCACAAAGGCCACCGCGATCCCACGGCCCAACACCGCAGGGTCGGTCAGATTATTCATCACCTGAATAAGCCCGATGACCGCGCCCAGAATGCCCAGCGTCGGCGCATACCCGCCCATGCTGTCGAAAACGCGGGCCGCTTGCATGTCGCGCCGCTCGCGGGCGCTGCTGTCGAGCAACAAGGTTTCGCGAATGACTTCCGGATCGTTGCCGTCAATCAACAACTGCAGCGCCTTACGGCCGTACGCCTGCGGGACGGAATCGACCAGACCCTCAAGGCCCAGCAAGCCATCGCGGCGCGCTACCCGACACCAGTCAATCAGGTCGTCCAGCACGGCTTCGAGCGAAATTTTTGGCGGCACCAGCACGTGGACCGACATTCTCAAAGCGCGGCTGAAGACCGGCAGCGGCGACTGCAACATGGTTGCCCCCAGGGTGCCGCCCAGCACGATGAGCAGCGCGGGGCCGTTGAACAACATGCCCAACTGACCGCCCTCAAGATATTGGCCAAGCAAAATTGCGCTGACCGCCACCGCCAAACCCACAACGCTCAGAATGTCCATTTCAGCCTCCGCGTCGCAGCCTGCTGGCGAGTTCAGTGGCGGACAGAATTTCATCCGCGAGGCCCGCGCGGATCACCGCGGCCGGCATCCCGAAGACCGTACTGCTGGCTTCGTCCTGCGCCCAGACCTGTCCACCCGCCGCCTTGACGGCGCGGGCACCAACGCTGCCATCACTGCCCATGCCGGTTAACACCACGCCTGTGGCGTGACGCCCCACCGCAAGGGCCGCGCTCTCCAGCAGGCGGTCGATCGATGGCCGGTAAAGTTCGGTCGCACCGCCGGGTTCGACTTCCAGCCTCACGCCGTCTGCATCGCGCCGCAAGACGGACTGCATGCCACCCGGCGCGACCAGAATCTGCCCGCCACGCACACGGGCACCGTTGAAACCGTGCCCCAAGGGCAGACGGCAGCGACGGGCCAGCCGCTCGGCAAAGCAGGCAGTAAATTGCGCAGGCATGTGGACGGCCAGCACCACCGCGGGCTGAAAGTCTGCTTGAAACGCGCTGACCAATTCGCCGAGCAAAGCCGGGCCGCCCGTTGAGGCGCCAATGACCAGCACCGTTGAGGCATCAAAGCGGCTAGGCGCTTCGGCCGGCGGCGGAATTTTGGCAACCGGCTCGGTGGCCGCTACCGTGGGGCCAGGTCGCGGCGGGACCACGACCGCCCTGCTATTGGCGATGCTGCGCAAGCGCGCCCGCAATGCCTGACCGGCGGTGCCCGCCATGTCGCCGTGCAAGGCTCGCTTGGTGATGAAATCGACGGCGCCGGCATCCAGCGCATTCAGGGTCGCCTCGGCGCCGGCAGCGGTGAAGGCAGACAGCATCACGATGCGGGTCGGCACGCTGCGCATGATTTCGCGCGTCGCCTCGATGCCATCCAGCACCGGCATCTCAACGTCCATGGTGATCAGATCGGGTTTCAACTGGCCGGCAAGGTCTAGCGCCTCCCGTCCATTGCTGGCCTCACCCACCACCTGCAAGTCTGGTTCGGCGCCGATGATGCGCGCCAGCTGGGCGCGGTAGAAGGCGGAATCATCGACAATCAAAACCCGGACCGGCGCCCCGCTTACGATTGCCGGAAGATTCATTGCAGCACGAGCGCGCGTGCGACCGCTTAGCTGCGGCCGTAGGCGTCCAGCAGTTCGGGCAGATCGAGAATCAGCGCGATGCGGCCGTCCCCGGTGATGGTCGCCCCGGACAGGCCGCGCGTACCGTGCAGCATCGCGCCCAAGGGCTTGATCACCACCTCTTCCTGGCCCAGCAGCTCGTCCACGATAAGCCCAATCGACTGACTGCCCACGGAGACAATCACCACATGCCCTTCGTCGACCGCCACATCGTGCACGCCATCGACCAGCCAGCGGCTGAGATAGAACAGGGGTAGCGCCCGCCCACGAACCACCAGCGACTTCTTGCCGTTCACGTCCTGCGCCTGATCCCGGCGGAAATCGATGATCTCTTTTACGTTGATCAGCGGCAGGGCAAAAATCTGATGCCCCAGATGCACCATCAGCGTCGGCATGATGGCCAGCGTCAAAGGCACGCGGATACGAATCGTGCTGCCCTGCCCCACCCGCGAATCGATTTCGATCGAACCGTTCAGCTGGGTGATGCGGGTTTTGACCACGTCCATCCCCACACCCCGGCCGGACACGTCCGAAATCTCTTCCTTGGTGGAAAAGCCGGGCAGGAAAATCAGCTCGAAGCACTCGCGCTCGGTCAGGCGCAAGGCGGCGTCTTCATCCAGCAGCCCTTTTTCAACGGACTTCCGGCGCAGCACTTCCGCATTCATGCCCTTGCCGTCGTCCTGAATGGTCAACAGGATCTGGTCGCCGTCCTGCTCCGCAGACAGCCGCAAGACGCCGCCACGCGATTTGCCGGCGGCGAGACGATCGGCCGGCACCTCAATGCCGTGGTCCACCGCATTGCGCACCAGGTGAACCAAGGGGTCGGACAGGGCTTCCACCAGGTTCTTGTCGAGATCGGTGTCTTCCCCGGCCATCACCAGTTCGACTTCCTTGCCCAGATTGCGGGCCAAATCGCGTACCACCCGCGGAAAGCGGCCGAACACTTTCTTGATCGGCTGCATGCGGGTTTTCATGGCGGCCATCTGCAGATCGCCAGTCACCACATCCAGATTGCTGACTGCCTGCGTGACCTCCGGGTCGGCGATTTTGCTTTGCAGATTCGACAGGCGATTCCGGATCAGCACCAACTCGCCCACCATATTCATGATGCGGTCTAGCACATCAGTTCCCACGCGGATGGTGTTCGCGTCGGGGTTGGCGGCCTCG
>JAURHQ010000246.1 GCA_030833185.1 Gammaproteobacteria bacterium
AGCGCGGATCTGGTCATCGAAGCCGTCTTCGAGACCATGGCAATCAAGAAAGTGGTGTTCGGTGAACTCGACGCGGTCTGCAAGCCGGGCGCCATCCTCGCCAGCAACACGTCCACCCTCAACGTCGACGAAATCGCCGCCTGCACCAAGCGGCCCGAAGACGTCATCGGGCTCCACTTCTTCGCGCCGGCGAATGTCATGTCCTTGCTCGAAATCGTGCGTGGCGCGAAGACGTCCAATGAAGTTATCGCCACCTCGATGGCGATGGCCAAGACCATCCGCAAGATGGGCGTGCTGGTCCGGGTGTGCTTCGGCTTCGTCGGCAACCGGATGTTCTTCCCCTATGTGCGGGAAGCGCAGCGGATGATTCTGGAAGGCGTGCCGGCCGAACGGATTGACCGGGTGGCCTTCGACTGGGGTATGGCGATGGGCCCCAACGGGGTGTCCGACCTCTCCGGCCTCGACGTGTTGGACAAGGTCAACAAGGAATGGAAGGAAAAGCCCGCCGATCCGGCCTACTGCCGCATGATCGAAGTGCTGGTTGGCATGGGCCGCTATGGCCAGAAGACCGGCGCGGGCATCTACAAGTACGAAGGCCGCAATGCGGTGCCCGATGCGGAAGTGGCGGCGCTGGCCAAGGCCGAAGCGACCCGCCTCAACGTGCCGCAAATCGAGGTGTCGGACGAGGAAATCATCGAGCGCTTGCTGTACTCGATGATTAACGAAGGCGCGCTGATTCTGGACGAAGGCATTGCCACCCGCGCCAGCGACATCGACGTGGTGTTCTGCCACGGCTACGGCATGCCGCGTTATCGCGGTGGGCCGATGAAGTACGGCGATGAGGTGGGTCTGGCGACCGTGGTGGCGGCGATGGAGAAGTACCGTAAGCGCTACGGGGATCTGTACTGGACGCCGGCGCCCCTGCTCGCGAAGCTCGCGGCCGCTGGCCAGAAGTTCACGCCGTAAGCGCAGCGCGCGTTTGAAGCCTTCGCAACAGGCCTCCGGGGCGCCAGCCCTGGAGGCCGCATCAGACGCCGCCTTCGGCTGCCGGCCGCGCTGCGGCGCCTGCTGTATCGCACTGTCGATATCCACCCCGTTCCCCGGTATGCCGCAAGGCAAGCCGGCCGGGGTGCCCTGCCTGCATCTGACCAGCCGCTACGCCTGTGCTCTGTATGGGCATCCGCAGCGCCCGCCGTGCTGTGACGGACTCCGACCTTCCCTCGAAATGTGCGGTGAGAGCCGCGACGAGGCGCTGACTTATCTCACCGCGCTGGAAGCCGCAACGGCGCCGACAAACAGGGCTTAACCCTGCGGCTTTTTTGCCGCTAGCAGTCTTTGTCGTGTTCCCTTGAAGTCCCTTCATGCTTAAAAAGATTCCGACCTCGCAGCTCCGTCCCGGCATGTTCCTGAACGAACTGTGCGGCTCGTGGATGGATCATCCGTTCTGGAACACCCGCTTCTTGCTGAAGGACCCGGCAGACATCGCCAGAATTGTGGGTAGCGGTATTTCGGAGGCCTGGATCGACACCAGCCGGGGCCTGGACATTGAAGGCGGGGTAACGCAGGAAGAAGTCGCGCGCCACAACGAAGACGAACTGGTGGCCGCCTCGCAAGCCTCGATCGCGCCGGTGCAGGTCAGTGCCGCCGCGGAGGTGGCCCGCGCCGCCCGCATTTGCGCCCGGGCCAAGGGCGCGGTGGTGTCGATGTTCAAAGAGGCCCGCATGGGCAAATCGGTGGACGCGGCTGGTCTCACCCCGCTGGTGGAAGAGATCAGCGCGTCGGTCCAGCGTCATCCCAGCGCGCTGGTCAGTCTGGCGCGCCTGAAATCCAAGGACGACTACACCTACATGCACTCGGTCGCCGTCTGCGGCCTGATGCTGACGCTGGCGCGACGCCTCGGCTTTGATGAAGACATGGTGCGCGAGCTGGGTATGGCCGGCCTGGTACACGATTTGGGCAAGGCGGTTATTCCGCTGGAGGTCTTAAACAAACCGGGCAAGTTGACCGACGCCGAGTTCGACCTCGTCAAGGGCCACTCCAAGGCGGGTTACGAGATGCTGCTGACGGGCGGTGGCGCCGGCGAGATCCCGCTCGATGTGACCCTCCACCATCACGAAAAAGTAGACGGCACGGGTTACCCGGACCGCCTGTCCGGCGAGGCGATCAGCCTCTACGCGAAGATGGGCGCGGTGTGCGACGTGTATGACGCCATTACCTCCAACCGACCCTACAAGCTCGGCTGGAATCCCGCCGAAGCCCTGCGCAAGATGAACGAGTGGTCTAAAGGCCACTTTGATACCCGCGTGTTCCACGCTTTCGTGAAGAGCGTGGGCATCTATCCTCTGGGCTCCCTGGTACGGCTGGAATCAGGCCTGCTTGCGGTGGTGACAGAATCCAACGAAGACGCGTTGCTTACGCCCAGCGTGAAGACTTTCTACTGCACGAAACGGCGCGAGCGGCTGAGCCCCAAAATTGTCGATTTGGCGGGCGCGGGCTGCGCCGACAAAATTGCCGCCTGGGAATCGACCGATAAATGGCGCTTTCCCGACCTCGACGAACTTTGGCGGACGCCGACGCCTTAGCGCCGGGCGTCTCAGGCCGTGCTGGCGATGACCAGACCGAGCTCTTCAATCATCGCGTCGCGCATCACGAACTTCTGGATTTTGCCGGTGACCGTCATCGGAAAACCGTCTACAAAGCGCACGTGATGCGGAATCTTGTAGTGCGCGATCTGCCCCTGACAAAACGCGCGGATTTCCTCTGCATCGGCGGCTTCGCCGTCCTTTAGCCTGATCCACACCCCAACCTGTTCGCCGAAGCGCTGATCCGGCACGCCGAAGACCGCCACGTCCTGAATCTTGGGATGGCGGTAGAGAAACTCTTCGATTTCACGCGGATAAACGTTTTCGCCGCCGCGAATGATCATGTCTTTCACGCGGCCAACGATGTTGCAGTAGCCTTCCTCGTCGATCACCGCGAGGTCGCCGGTGTGCATCCAGCCGGCACTGTCGATGGACTCGCGGGTGCGCTCTTCGTCGCCCCAGTAGCCCAGCATGACGCTATAGCCGCGCGTGCAGAGTTCGCCTTTGGTCCCGCGCGGGACGGTGAGGCCTTCAGCGTCAACAATTTTGACCTGTACGTGCGGATGGACCCGGCCGATGGTCGACACCCGTCGGTCGATTGGATCGTCCAGACCGCTCTGGAAGCTGACCGGGCTGGTCTCTGTCATGCCGTAGGCAATGGTCACCCCGGTCATGTTCATGTCCGACAGCACGCGCTTCATCACCTCGATCGGGCACGGTGCGCCGGCCATGATGCCGGTGCGCAGGCTGCCTAAATCGAAGCGGGCAAAATCAGGGTGGTCCAGTTCCGCGATGAACATGGTGGGCACCCCGTGGAGGGCCGTACAGCGTTCGGCGGCGACCGTCTCCAGCACCGCTCTGGGCTCGAAGGCCTCGGCCGGAAAGACCATGGTGGCGCAGTGCGCGACGCAGGTCAGCACGCTCATCACCATGCCGAAGCAGTGATACAGCGGGACCGGAATGCACAGGCGGTCTTCGGGCGTGAAACGCATGGCCTGGCCCACGAAGTACCCGTTGTTGACCACATTGAAGTGAGTCAGCGTCGCGCCTTTAGGCATGCCGGTGGTGCCACTCGTGAACTGGATATTCACCGCATCATCTGGCTGCAGCAGCGGCGCAAGGGCGTCGAGTTGCTCGCGTTCACGCTGCCCGCCGTAACCAGGGACATCGGCGAAGCGATACATGCCGGGCTGCGGGGCGTCGTCAATGGCGATGACCACGCGCAGCGCAGGCAGCGTCGGCGCCTGCAAAGCGCCGGGCGCGGCCTGCGCAAGCTCGGGCGCCAGCGTGCGCAGCATCTCGAGATAATCGCTGCTCTTGAAGCGGCTGGCCGTCACCAGTGCGGTGCAGCCCACCTTGTTCAGCGCGTACTCCAGTTCGGAAAGCCGATAGGCCGGATTGATATTGACCAGCACCAGCCCGGCGCGCGCGGCAGCAAACTGGGTGAGTACCCATTCCGCGTTATTAGGTGACCAGATCCCGATGCGCTCGCCTCGGCTCAGGCCCAGCGCCAGCAGGCCGGCGGCCAGCGCGTCTACCCGGGCGTCGAGCTCGGCATAGTTGAGGCGGAGGTCCTGATGCCTGACCACCAGCGCCTCACGCTGCGGATGGGCGACCGCGGCGTCGCGTAGCAGCTGCCCCATGGTGAGATAACGCAGCGCTTCGCTGCTGGTGCCGTGAACGAAACTTGGCAAGGCCGTCATGAACATTTTCCCCGCTGCGCGATCGTCGCGCTGGTCGTTTTGTTATGGGTCGGCGGCGAGCAAGGCCTCGACGCTCTGGTAGGCCTTGATCTTGCCGCCGTGCTTGGCGCTGAGGGCTGCGGAGTCGAGCGGACGGGAGGAATAGATCGCCGTGACCTGCGCCTGGCTCGTGGCGTTGATGGCGTCGATGTGGGCGGTCGCGGCCCAGCCGTAGCCGATGATGCCGAC
>JAURHQ010000247.1 GCA_030833185.1 Gammaproteobacteria bacterium
CAAAAGCTCGGCAGAGCAGGGCTTTCTCGACGACGTGCGCGGCAATACGACACCGATGCTGGTCATCATTGGCGAGTTCGACATGCCGCCCTTTACCGAGGCCATCGCCCGCGAGACTTTCCTTAACTGGTACCCGCGCGCGGAACTGGCCGTGTGCCGTAACGCGGGCCACTACCCGCAACAGGAAGCGCCGGTGTACGTGGCCAGCGTGATGAATGCATTTCTCAATCGACAACGCGCTGCAACGCGCTCGTCGGGAGTTGGCGCATGAAAAAACTGATTGCTGCGGCCACGCTGCTCCTGCTCACCGCAGGACCGTTTGCATCTGCGCAGGAATCCCCGGACTGGGCCGGCGATCTGTCGCCCATCAGCGCCGCCGACTGGAACCGCGAAACGGCCCGCCACCTGCTGGAGCGCGCCGGCTTTGGCGGCACACCGGCAGAAATCGACGCGCTGGCCAAGCTCTCCCCGCAGGCCGCGGTGCGCCGTCTGGTCTACTTTGAAGGCGCGCCGGCGGCGGAGCTGCCGGCGTTTGATCATTCCGGCATTTTCGACGAAGGCATTGACCCTTTCCCGCCCAGCCGGCCGGCGACCACCGCGCTGGCCGAGAAAAACGGCGAGGCGCTGGGTATCAAGGTGAAGGCCTCGGGCAATCGCCCGCAGCAGGCCATCGTCAATCAGTTCTTTTACTGGCTGCGCGCCAGCCGGCTCGAGACCGAACGGGTCGCCGTGTGGTGGGCCAACCGGATGGTCGCGACGCCGCGCCCGCTACAGGAAAAAATGGCACTTTTCTGGCACGGGCACTTCGCAACCAGCGAAGAAAAAGTCCGCGACTACCGCAAGATGCTGCAGCAGGTGGAACTCTTTCAGCGTGAGGGTTTGGGCAATTTCCGCAGCCTCATGATCAACGTGGCGCAAGACCCGGCGATGCTCGCCTTCCTCGACGCCGGCGTGAATGTGAAGGGCTCGCCCAACGAGAACTTCGCCCGCGAGATCATGGAGCTTTTCACCATGGGCGTCGGCCAGTACAGCGAGCAGGACATTCGCGAGGCGGCGCGCGCGTTTACCGGCTGGAACTTCGTGGGCCTCACGTTTCACGTTGACGCAGACAAGCACGACGCCGGGCCCAAAACTTTCCTCGGCCAGACCGATACCTACGACGGCGTCGGCATCATCGACCGCATTCTCGAGGCGCCGCCCACGGCGGGCTTTATCAGCGGCAAGCTCTATCGCTATTTCGTGCGCGACGACATCACCCCTGAATTACGCGCCGCGCTGGGCCAGCGACTGCGCGCCGCGCGTTACGACATCGCGCCGCTGCTGGAAACCATCTTCCTCTCGAAAGACTTCTACGCCGAGGCCTCGCGCGGCACGCGCATCAAAAGCCCGGTGGAGTTTGTGGTCTCGACCTATCGCCGGCTTGGCCAGCCGGCCCTGCCCGGCGTGCCGGATTTCAATCGCGTTACCGAAGCCCTGGGCCAGCACCTGCTGTTCCCGCCGACGGTCGCCGGCTGGACCTACGGGCGGAGTTGGATCACGCCCAGCCTGCTCATCGAACGCGGCAATTTCGCGCTGGATTTAGCGTTCCCGGACATCGAATTCATTCCCGAGGACCGCTATCCGGTGTATCCAACGGGGGCGGAAATTCGCGCCGTGCACCAGCGGCTGCGGGCGGGTGAAGACATGATCTCCGCCACCCGGCCGGTCGATGAAAAAGCCGGCGACGACATGATGGCCATGTCGAACAAGGTCGACCGCGCGGAGGCCTTCAACACCCGCTATGCCAGCTACCGCGGCTGGCAGATGGCGATTGAGCGGGTGAAGCCCATTGTGCGCAATCTGCCGCGGCTCGATCTGGCGCAAATGGTGCTGACCAAAGAACTGAAAACGCCGCTGGAAGTCGTCGACTATTTCGCCGCGCGCTTTCTTGCCGTGCCTTTGTCCGACGACACCCGCCGCCAACTTGCCAGCACCCTGGAACACGAACTGGGCAGCGCCGATGTGCTGGCGTCCGCCACCGTGCTGGAAGAGCCGCTGCGCGTGTTGCTACACCTGATGTTGAGCCGACCGGAGTACCAGCTGGGATGATCACTCGCCGCCAATGGTTGAAATACGCCGCCGCCGGACTTGTCGCCGGCAGTCTTCCGCTGAGTCGCGTGGCCCAGGCCGCCGCCGCAGAAGCGGCGCGCGCAGGCCGGATTCTGGTGGTGCTGGAATTGTCTGGCGGCAACGACGGGCTCAACACCATCGTGCCGTACGGCGACGACGCCTATTACAAGCTGCGGCCGACCATCGGCATCAAGCAGAAAGCGCTGCGGAAGCTCGACGAGCACTGGGGCTTCAACCCCGGGATGCTCGGTTTTGAGCGGCTGTGGAAAAACGGCGAACTTGCGCTGATGCACGGTTGCGGCTACGAACAGCCCTCGTTCTCACACTTCACGTCCATGGCCTACTGGCATACGGCGACCCCCAACAGCGGCGACGAATATGGCTGGTACGGCCGTCTGGCCGATGCCATCGACCCCGGCAATCGGCCCAACCTGCTGGTCAACATCGACACCTCGCAGTCCTTGGCCGTGAAGAGCCGGCATCACACCCCGGTGGTGTTTGATGATCCCGAACGCTTCCAGCGCCGCACGCTGGCGCAGGAGCATGGGCTGATCGAGCAAGTGGCTGCGGGCGCGCGGCCCAATGCGGCGCTCGATTATCTAAACAAGGTGTCGGTCAGCGCGGCAGAGGCTTCGGCGCTGGTGCGCGAGGCCTGGGCGAAATATAAAACGCCGGTCGACTACGGCATCGCGCCCCTGCAGCTGCCGAAGGTCGCGGCCTGCATCAACGCCGGCCTGCCGGCGCAGCTGTATTACCTCGCGTTCCGCAACAACGCCTTCGACACCCACGTGCAGCAGCCGGATCTGCATCAGCGCCTGCTGAGCTATATGGCGGATGCGGTCCACGGCTTCACTCGCGACATGGAGCGGCTGGGGCAGGGCGACCGGGTGAGCGTGATGGTGTTCTCCGAGTTCGGCCGCCGCGCGCCGGAAAACACCAATCGCGGCACCGACCATGGCACGGCGAACTTCATGTATTTCGCGGGCAAGGGCGTGAAGGGCGGGCACTACGGCAAGCCCTTAAGCCTGACCGCGCTGGACGCGGGCGATAACCTCATCCACACCACCGATTTCCGGCGGGTGTATGCCACCGCCATCGACGGCTGGCTGCGGGGCAACTGTGCGACGCAGGTGCTGAAGGGCGAGTTCGAGAGCTTCCCGGTGTTTGCCGCCTGAGGCCGTGAGGGCGCGATTGGGTTTGGCGAAAGCGCCGGGGAATATCGCGGCGCATGCGCCGCTCCTACAGGCGACGGCCTGGTTGGCGGCGATTGGTTACCACGAGCGGCGCATCCCGGCGCCACGACGACGGTTTAATCTAGACGCGGGCATACGGATAACGCCGCCGTGCTGCAGAGAGGATTTTTATGACCTACCGCATCTCAATTGACACCGGCGGTACTTTCACCGCCGCCGCGCGCGACTGAGAGCGGTCGCACGGATGTTCTACAACCCGCTCGACGGCAAGCCTGAGCGGATGCAAATCGGGGCGCGGGTGCTCGATCTGGCGCAGTGGATTGAGGTCGACGCTGACTACGCCGCAGATCTCGCAGAGAAACGCCGCCTGCTGCGCGAAGCGCCCACGCAGGTGCTGGCCTGTTTGCCGCAGGGGCTGGCGGGATCGCGCGAAGTGCTGGCGCTGCTGGAGTCGCATCTGCCCCGGTATTTTCCGGCGCTTACGCCGTCGGTCGAATCGGCTGGCGAGACCCTGCATCCCATTGCGAAGGCTGCGCTCAAGGTGCAGGAAGATCTGTGCGTCATGTCGCTGGCGCAGGGCGAGTGGGTGTTAACCGCGGCGGCGGTGTGCTTCCCCAACCGCTGGGACCTCACCAGCAAGATCGGCCGTAGCCTGATGGGCATTCATCAGCCAGTGCCGCATTACGCCGAGAAAATTGGCGCCGCCACCGACAGCCTCTTCCACAAGCTCAGCGCGGAGCGCCCGCTGTGGCGGCTCAACTGGTCGATTGTCGATACGCCCGCCCTGCATCAGCCGGTGCCGGTTCCCGTGCCGGACGCGCTGCGCCTCGTCAACGAGCATCTCGCCGACAACCTGTGGTTTCGTCGCGAGCGTCAGACGCTGCGCAAGCTCCCGCAGAGCGGCGACATCCTCTTCACCATCCGCACCTATGTGCATTCACTCGCCGAGACCGTGCGCCGCGTGCCGGACTTCCGCGCCCAGATCGCCGCCAGCATGACGGGGCTAGATGCAGCGATGGTGGACTACAAGGGTTGGGTGGGGATTCGGGAGGCGCTGGAGCGGTGGGCGCAAGCCTAGCGAGCACCGCGCGAGACCAGAGACGGTCGTCCATTCAGGCATTTCGGTAGACCTCA
>JAURHQ010000248.1 GCA_030833185.1 Gammaproteobacteria bacterium
GGCGTCTCCCCGGCGACCTGATGGTTTTGGCGAACAATCAGATCGCCTGACGCCATGCATGTTCCCCAACACTAATCCGTTGGTTTAAGGAATTATTTTCTGGGGAGCCGACAGGGTCAGAGTAAAAAGCTCCTCGCGCTTTCGCCGAGGCAGCATATTTCTTCAGGTTTTTACTCTGCCCCCAAATTTTCAGGGTGAAAAAAAAGAGCCCGGCATTGCCGGGCTCTTCCCTGCAAGCTGACTTGAAGCGCTTTACTGCGCCGCCATCTGCCGAAGCATGTACTGCAGCACGCCGCCGTGGGCGTAGTAGTCCCACTCGACCGGCGTGTTCACGCGCACGCGGGCCTTGAAGGTCTTCACCGAGCCGTCGGCTTTCTTCGCATGCACGGTCAGTTCCGACGCGCCGCGGGTGAGTCCTTCAAAGTCGAACGTCTCGGTGCCGTCCAGACCCAGCGAGGTGGCGCTCTGGCCATCCACGAAGTTCAAGGGCAGCACGCCCATGCCGACGAGATTCGCGCGATGGATACGCTCGAAGCTCTCGGAGATGACCGCCTTCACGCCCAGCAGCATCGTGCCTTTCGCCGCCCAGTCGCGCGACGAACCCGTGCCGTATTCCTTACCGGCCAGCACCACCAGCGGCGTGCCTTTGGCGATGTGCTTCATGGCGACGTCGTAGATGGGTTCCACCGGACCAGCCGCGCCGTTGATGTAGCGGCTGACGCCACCTTCAACGCCCGGGGTCATGGCGTTCTTGATGCGGGTGTTGGCAAACGTGCCGCGCATCATGATCTCGTGGTTGCCGCGACGGGAGCCGAAGCTGTTGAAGTCGGCGCGCTGCACGCCGTGCTCCATGAGGTACTTGCCGGCCGGGCCGTCTTTCTTGATGTCGCCGGCCGGGCTGATGTGATCCGTGGTGATGGAATCACCCAGCACCGCCAGGCAGCGCGCGCCCGCGATGGGCTGGATGCCCGGCGGGGTCATGGTCATGCCTTCGAAGTACGGCGGGTTCTGCACGTAAGTGGACTTGCTGTCCCAGGGATAGGTCTCGCTCTTCGTGACCTTGATGCCCTGCCAGCGCGCGTCGCCCTTCAGCACGTCCGCGTAGCTCGCCTTGAAGAGCTCGGCGGTGACGGCCTTGGCGACCGCTTCCTGGATTTCCGCATTCGTCGGCCAGATGTCTTTCAGGAACACGTCCTGCCCGTTGCTACCCTTGCCGATCGGCTCGGAGGTCAGGTCGATGTCGGTCGAGCCGGCAATCGCGTAGGCCACCACCAGCGGCGGGCTGGCGAGGTAGTTCATGCGCACGTCCTGATGCACGCGACCTTCAAAGTTACGGTTGCCGGAGAGCACGGCAGACACCGACAGGGTGTTGTCGACGATGGCCTTGCCGATGGGCTCATTCAGCGGACCGGAGTTACCGATGCAGGTGGTGCAGCCGTAGGCCACCACGTTGAAGCCGAGGTGCTCCAGATCCTCAATGAGGCCGGCCTTGGCGAGGTAGTCGGTGACGACTTTCGAGCCCGGCGCCAGCGAAGTCTTGACCCACGGCTGGCTCTTCAGACCCAGCGCGCGTGCCTTGCGCGCCAGCAGGCCAGCGCCGATCAGCACGCTGGGGTTGGAGGTATTGGTGCAGGAGGTAATCGCCGCAATGACCACCGCGCCGTCTTTCAGCTGGTAGGTCTGGCCGCGGTCGGTGACGGTGGCTGGGCCTTTGGACGGGCGCGCGGCCTGCTCGGCCTCGAAGGCCTTGCGGTAGTTGGCCTTCACGCCGGTCAGTAGCACGCGGTCCTGCGGGCGCTTCGGGCCGGCAAGGGACGGCTGGATGGTCGCCAGATCCAGATGCAGCACGTCGGTGTATTCGGCTTCCGGCGCATCCGGTGTCCACCACATGCCCTGGGCCTGCGCGTAGGCCTTCACCACGGCAATGGATTCTTCCGGTCGGCCGGTGAGGCGCAGGTAGTTCAGCGTTTCTTCGTCGATCGGGAAGATGCCGCAGGTGGCGCCGTATTCCGGGCCCATGTTGGCAATCGTGTTGCGGTCGGAGGCAGCCAGATTGGCCAGCCCCGGGCCGAAGAACTCGACGAACTTCTCGACCACGCCGCGCTTGCGGAGCAGCTCCGCGATCGTCAGCACGAGATCGGTCGCGGTGGCGCCTTCGGCGAGCTTGCCGGTGACGCGCACGCCGATGACTTCCGGCATCAGCATGGACGACGGCTGGCCGAGCATGGCGGCTTCGGCTTCGATACCGCCCACGCCCCAGCCCAGCACGCCAATGCCGTTGACCATGGTGGTGTGGGAGTCGGTGCCAAAGCAGCTGTCGGGATAGAGCAGGCCGTTGTTGTCGAACACCACCCGGGCGAGGTATTCGATGTTTACCTGATGGACGATGCCGGTATCCGGCGGCACGGCCTTGAAGTTCTGCAGCGCTTCCTGACCCCAGCGGAGGAAGGTGTAGCGTTCGGCGTTGCGTTCAAACTCGACCTTGGCGTTCAGGTCCAGCGCTTCCTTGCTGCCGTAGTGGTCGATCATCACCGAGTGGTCGATGACGAGTTCCACCGGGCACAGCGGGTTCACCTTGGCCGCGTCGCCGCCCAGCTTCTTGATGGCGTCGCGCATGGCGGCGAGGTCGACCACGCAGGGCACGCCGGTGAAGTCCTGCAGGATCACGCGGGCGGGGGTGAAGTTGATGTCCTTGGCCGGCAGGGCTTTCAGATCGGCGCCGGCGAGGGCTTCGATGTCGGCCTTGGTGGTGTTGGCGCCGTCTTCGTGGCGGAGCAGGTTCTCCAGCAGGATTTTGTAGGAGTAGGGCAGGCGGGCCAGATTGAACTGGCCGGCCAGGGCCTTGAGGCTGAAATATTGGTAATCCCGACCACCGACATTAAGCGAGGTGCGGGCGTTGAAACTATTGGTCATGGTCGTCTCCGGGCTGGCTGGTCTGAAAAGCGTTGCTAGGCCAAGGCCCGGCATTATCTGCAATTAAAGCGGCGGGGTGTAGCGTTGCGCGCCACTCAGGCCGTGTGGTCGATGATGCCGCCGCCCAAACACACCTCGCCCTGATAAAACACCACCGACTGGCCGGGCGTGACCGCGCGCTGCGGCCGATCGAAAGCGACCGCCACCTGAGCCTCGCCCAGCGGCTCGACCGTGCAGGCCTGATCCGGCTGGCGATAGCGGGTTTTGGCCGCGCAGCGCAGCGGTCCGGTCAGCGGCGCGCCGGCAATCCAGTGCACCTGATCCGCCACCAGCGTCTGCGACAGCAGCGCCGGATGTTCGTGACCCTGCGCCACATACAGCACGTTGTCGGCCACGTCTTTCCGCACCACGAACCACGGGCCTTCTACCGCGCCGCGCACCCCGCCGATGCCCAAGCCCTCGCGCTGGCCCAGCGTGTAGTAGATGACGCCCGGGTGCTCGCCGACGATCCGCCCGTCCAGCGTTTTGATGAGTCCGCGCTGCGCCGGGAGAAAACGCGAGAGGAACGCGCGAAACGGCTGCTCGCCGATGAAGCAGATCCCGGTGCTGTCTTTCTTGTCGTGGGTCGGCAGGCCGGCGGCCTGCGCGCGGGCGCGCACTTCCGGCTTGGGCAATTCACCTACCGGAAACCAGGCCCGCGCCAACTGCGGCTGCGACAGGAGGTGCAGGAAGTAGCTCTGGTCCTTGTTGGCATCGAGCCCCTTGAGGAGCTCGCGACCGCTCGCGCCGTCGCGAATCCGCGCGTAATGACCGGTCGCCACCACCCGGCCGCCGATCGCTTCCGCGGCCTCCAGAAACGCCTTGAACTTCACTTCGCGGTTGCACAGCACGTCGGGGTTCGGCGTGCGCCCGCGGGCGTACTCGCGCAAGAAGTCGGCAAACACGCCGTCCCAGTAGGCTTGAGATAAATCGACCGTATTAAGCGGAATATCGAGCTTTTCGCAGACCTCGAGCGCGTCCGCCACGTCGTCTTCCCAGCGGCAACGGCCGTCGTCTGCCGGCTCGTTCCAGTTCTTCATGAAGAGCGCCGACACCCGGTAGCCGGCGCGCACCAGTTCCAGCGCGGTGACGGAGGAGTCGACCCCGCCCGACAGCGCCACCACGACGTGGGTGTCGGCCGGCGCGGTAGCAGCAAGACTCACTGCGCGCCCGTAAACCGCAAATCGCGGATCAGCGACAGCGGCGTGTCAGCGCCGGCGAGCGCGTCTTCCACACAGCGCAGCACCAGCGGGCTGCGGTGGCGGGCACGCTCGGCGCGGAGTTCGTCGGGCGTAAACCACACGGCGCGGATGATTTCCTTGTCCAGCTTGCGCTCGGGCTCGTGATGCAGGGCCTTCGCGCGGAAGCAGAAGCGCAAATAGGTAATCGCGCTGTCCGGCGGCTGCATCAGGTAGATGCCAACCAGTCCGGTCGGCTCGATGTGCCAGGCCGAT
>JAURHQ010000249.1 GCA_030833185.1 Gammaproteobacteria bacterium
AACGCAGCTCTTCTGCGCGCGCGAGACCAGCCTGACGTCGGGCATCAGCGCGGCCAACGTCTTCGCCTCCCTCGGCAGCGCGGCCGAGGTGCAATCCACCAGCACCAGCACCACCTATGCCGACGTGATCAACTACACCGGCAAGGGCGTGCTGATGTTCTGCGCGTTCGGCGCCGACGGCGCCATCACGGAAGCGGAAGTGACGATCACCATCGACGGCGCCGCCACGCCGCAGGTCAACGCCGTGGCCACCACCGGCGCCGGCATGCGCGTGCCCGCAGGGTCGGTGAGCGGGTTCGACGGCACCAACTTCCGCAGCAATGTCTCGCTCGAGCAGATCCCGTTCAACACCAGCCTGCGGATCCAGCTGAAGCGCGCCAGCGGCGCCGGCACAGTCTGGTGTGCGGCTAAATACCGGCCGGTGTAGGGGCGCAGGCATGAAATTCCTGCTCGACCTTCTCGCCGCCATTTTCAAGCGCCCGGCGCCAGCCGCCGCACCGGTGCCCGGGCCCGCGCCCGACGTGCCCGCCAGCGATCAGCTGGTGCGCATGGTCGCCGCCGCCGGCTGCGCGCCCGATCGCGCGGCAGTGGTGGCCGATGCCTTCGCTCACGCGTTTGAGCGCTTCGGCGTCACCGACCGAATGCTGGTGCAGGCGCACATTCTGGCGCACTGCGCGCACGAGAGCGGCAACTTCACCTACGTGCGCGAAAACCTCAACTACAGCAGCGTTGCGCGCATCCGCGCCGTGTTCGGCAACAACCGCGGCATCGCGCGCCTCAGCGACGCCGAGGTCGAGGAGCTGGTCAACAACCCCGTCGTGCTTGCCAATATTGTCTACGACGACGCCAATCGCGCACCTGGCTACAAGCTGGGCAACACGCAGCCGGGCGACGGCTGGAAGTTCCGCGGCTGGAGCTGGGGCCAGCTCACCGGCCGCGCCATCATCGAAAAGCTCGCCGCACGCCTTGGCATCAGCGCGGACACGTTGATCAACATGACCGACCCGGCCACCTTCGCCCACGCCGCGGTGTGGTTCGCAATGGAAGAAAAACCCAATTTCGCCGACGCCGCCGAGCGCGACAACATCGTGCTCACCACCAAGGCGTGGCAGGGCGGCCAGATCGGCCTCGAAGACCGCATCGCGCGCCGCGAGCGCATCCGTCAACAGGTGGGCGTGTGAGCGCGCTACGCCCAGGCGATCACCACGCGGAAGCCAGCCGCGCCGAGCAGGCGCCGCGCGCGCGCCAGCAGCGCCGCGTGGCACGTCACGGGCAGCCCTGCCATGTCCGGCCGGCGCTCCCACAGTTCGGCGTCGGTGTCGTACCGGTACAGCGTCACGTCCTGCGGCGCGCCATGCGCGGTGGCCAGCGCCTGCGCCTGCTCAAGCGCGCCACGCGCGGCGGTGTCGAGCTGCGCATCAATGCGCGAGATCAGCGCCGCCACGTCGTCGGGCACACTGCTTTTGCCAGACTCCCAATACCGCACCGTGCGTTCATTGACCCGCGCCTGATGCGCCAGCCAGCTTTGCGGAAGGCCGCAGGCCTCCCGCACGGTTTTGAGTTCTGCGGGGGTCATCGATTAAACGTAGTGGTCGAGATTCGCGTCAATCGCTACGCGGCGGTCGCCGAAATCGATCACGCTGAGTTCACGTCGTTGGTCGCCGCGCCGGACTTGAATTTTGCGAAATGCGACGAAGGGGAAGCCAGCAATGATGCCGTGCACCGGGTTCGTGGCTTCGGCGTAGTTGCGCGACGCCGCGACGAAGTCGTCGATGCTTTCTTGTGTTTCGACGGCTTCGATCATCCAGTCGCCGTTATTCCATGCAACATCGTAGAGCTGGTTGTCGGTGGCTTGCGCGAAGGCGGCGAGGTTGTTTTTGAAGTCAGACATGGTTTTCTCCTGAAGAACCGGTCGAGCCAATCTCAACCGTTGAAAGAATGTTATACCCGCAGACAGGGTATGTCTATAGCTTTATCGTAATACGGGTCATAAGGAAAACTGATATGCAAGGCCTTGCCATCCTCATCGCCGCCGGCTGCCTCGGGCAGTTCCTGCACTACGCCAAAAAAGCCATGCGCGGGCAACTGTGGGGCGGGGACACCGAGCCCAACCCGTTCACGCTCGGCTTCTGGCGTGATTTCTGGTCCTACCTGTTCGTTGACCACCCAGGCGCCACCGCCGCCGCGTTCATCGCCAGCGCCGGCAGCGCCTTCGTGCTGGGCAACACCGTCATCGACGTGGAAGCCGCCAGCACGATGAAGCTGCTCATCGCCGGCGCCGCCACCGGCTACATCGCCGACAGCGTGGCCAACAACGGGAGCTGAGCCATGCCATTCCTCGCCCCCCTCTGGTTGATCGTCAAGCCGTTCTGGCCGTACATCGCTGCCACGCTGGCGGTGCTCGGGCTGGGCTGGTATGTCCACCACCACGGCTACACCGCTGGGGTGGACGCCACCGAGGCGAAGTATGCCGAAGCCGCGCGCCAGGCGCAGGCCCGCGCCGCCAAGCTTGAGGCCGATCTCGCCACCGCCAACCGCAACCTCGCCGCGCGATCGGACCGCGTGGCCACCGGCAACGAAAGGATTTTCGCTAATGAAAAAGCACGCGCTGACGCTGTTATTGCTGACCTGCGCAAGCGGCTGCGCGACAGTGGCGCCGGTGCCGGTGTGCCCGGTGCTGACGCCGCCGCCCGATGCCTTGATGTCGCCGCCGAAAGAGGCGACGCCGCTCTCGCCAACGCCGCCGCCGCCCGCAGCAACGCCGCGCAGGTAGACGGCCTGCAGATCTGGGCCGGGCAGGCGATGAAGCTCTGCGGCAACCAGATCCCGCCCACCACCGCCAAACAACTCACCGCCGCCGAGGCGCGCTTCGCCGCGCGCGAAAAGGCCGTCGAACAAGCCGCAGAAAGGATCACCCAATGAAACGCATCGCCCTGATCGTCGCCGCCGCTGCAGCGCTGCTGCTGGCGGGCTGCGCCACCAACTACGAGCACTACGCCAAGGCCATCGAGGCGCAGGCCAAATACCAGGCGGTGGCCGAGACCGAGCGCGCCAGCGCGTTCAAAGCCGCGCTCGAATCTGACGACCCGGTCGCCCGTGCCGTCGCTGCCAATGGCCTGGGCATCACCGAGGCGCTGCGCGTCACCGGGCGCGGTGGTGGCAACGGCGTCACGGCGATCGCCCCGCCGAAAACCATGCTCGAAGAGGCCGCCACGCTGATCGGCGCGTTCAATCCGTGGGTGGCCGCTGGCGCGCAGATTTACGGCATCAAGAAAAACGCCGACGTGGCCATTGCCAACATCAACGGCACGGTGGAAGCGCAGCGCATCCAGAGCGGCGAGCGCGTCAGCATCTTCGACCGCTTTGCCAGCACCGCCACCACGCTGGGCACCCGCCCGAGCACCGTGGTCACCGGCAACGGCAACGCCGTCAACGGCAGCACCGCCGACAACTCCACCACCAACACCAACAACTGCCCCGGCGCCAACGGCGGCGCAGGCGGCAACAGCGGCAACGCCGGCAGCGGCGGCACCAACGGCGCCGGCGGATCCAGCAACGCAGGGCAGGGCGCCGCCAGCAGCCCGGTCAACTGCAGCGCGGGCCGATAGTCACACCCGGCAGGTGTCGAGGCCTGCCGCCCCATCCCCCAGCGACCACGGAACAAAAACAATGACCGGATCGTCCAGCCAACGTGAGCGCCCACCCGCCAATGACGACCCCACGCCCAGCATGCTCGGCCGCAGCCGCGCCGCGCGCGCCGCGCGGCCCCGCGCCCGAGTCGTTTGTGCCCAACGGCCCCATCGACACGGCCGCGTTCTACTTCCCGGCGCCGCGCATCACGCTCTGCTACGACGGCGCCGGCGACTACGTGGGCGAGGGCCTCGCGGCGCTGCGCCGCAACTTTGCGCTGCCGCGCGCCGCCGCGCCGTGCGCCGCACCGCGCTCCGCCGCCGGCCGCCGTGGTGGCGTCCGCGCCGGCGGCGCCGCCGACGACTTCGACGCCGAGCCGGCCGGCCCAGGCGGAGAGCTGTTCTCCGGCCGCAGCCCGGAAGGTGTCACACGCGCCGAGCAGGCAGGTCTTGCCTTCCTCGCGCCAGCGCCAGGCGAGCTTCGCGGCGGTGGTCGTCTTGCCGGCCCCGTTGACGCCGAGGAGCATGATCACGTGCGGCTTCGTAAGGGCGGGCGCCGCGGCGGTCTCGCCGCCCAGCGCGCGCACGATGCTTTCGGCCGCGGCTTCGGCGGGTGAGGTCTTGCGGAGCGCGGCTTCGGTCTTCCAAGCGGCGCGGGCCGCTTCGACGGCGGCGCGCTTGCGGCGGATGAGGATTGCGAGATCGGCGGCGGTGGGCGAGGGCTTCGGCGCTTCGGCGGTGACTTCGGC
>JAURHQ010000024.1 GCA_030833185.1 Gammaproteobacteria bacterium
AACGTCATTCCTGGCACCGGCGGGGCCGAGGACGAACTCGACGTCAGCGCCCGCTTCACACCCGTGACGAGCGGCGATTATTACGTCGCGGTCAGTGCCTCTGATGACCAGACCGGCGACTACACGATCACCGTGCGCGATGTGGGGGGGGCGACCGCCGACCTTGCCGACAATGTGCTGACCACCGCGGTCGCGGTGCTGGATACGCCCTTCACCAGCACCATCGGCACCGCCGGTGATGTGGATTGGGTACGGCTGGAATTGACGGCGGGCACGACCTATCGCCTTGACCTGAAAGGCGCGCCGACCGACGACGGCAGCCTGTCCGACCCGGTGCTGCTAGGCGTGGTCGATGCGCAGGGGATGGCGCTGGCAGACTCCGCCGATGACGACGGCGGCCTTGGGCAAAATGCCAGCGCCACCTTTCTGGTGCCGGCGACCGGAACTTACTTCGCCGCGGTCACGGGCTATGCCAATGCCACCGGCAGCTACACCCTGCTGGCGAGCGCGCTGGGCGCCGGCAGCGGCAATGACGCCACCGCGCCCCGCCTGCTCGCGGTCTCTCCGGCCGACAACAGTCAGCAGGTCGCGCCCGGCAGCAATCTCACGCTGGTGTTCGACGAAGCCGTGCGCGCCGGCACCGGCAGCATCACGATTACCGGGGGGCTAAGCCCGATCGTGATCAACGTCGGCGACCCGCAGATAAGCTTCAACGGCACCACGGTCACCATCAATCCCACGCAACTGCTGGACGACGATACCGCGTATTCGGTGCAGGTCAGCGCCGGCGCCATTGCGGATCTGGCGGGCAATGCCTTTGCCGGCATCGGCAATGCCACCGACTTCTCGTTCCAGACCGGCGCGCAGGCCGACATTCCCGCCGCCAGCTGGACCGTGCTGGTGTACATGGCGGCCGACAACAACCTGGAGTCTTTTGCGCTCGACGACCTGAACGAGATGGAGTCGGTCAATTTTGCCGGCGGACTGAACGTCGTGACGCTGGTGGACCGCGCGCCGGGTTACGACAACGGGGATGGTGACTGGACCGACACCCGTGCCGGCTTGATCGTCCACGATGACAACCTGAACGCCGTTGGGTCCCTGGGCGCAGAGCACTCGATTGGTGAAACCAACTCCGGCGACGGCGCCACGCTGACCACGTTCATCAACAGCGCCATTGCCGCCAGCCCGGCCACCAACTACGCGCTCATCGTGTGGGACCACGGCGGCGGGCTGTCCGGCACCTCCTGGGACGACAGCGCCGGCGGCGACAACCTCCGGCTCGCCGAGTTCCGCTCGGCGGTGCTGGCGTCCAACCTGCCGCATTTCGACTTCATCGGCTTCGACGCCTGCCTGCAGGGCATGCTGGAGCAGTGCTGGGACCTGCGAGAACTGACCGACGTGATGGTCGCCTCGCAGGAACTGGAGCCCGGCGATGGCTGGGAATATCAGAGCTTCCTTGGTGCGCTGGCCGCCGACCCTGCGATGACCGCCTTCGATTTCGCCAACGCGGTGGTCGACGCCTACGGCGAGCGCTATGCGGGGGAGTCTGACACCACGCTGGCGGCGGTGCGCACGGCGGCGCTCGGCGATCTCAATACCAGCCTTAACGCCTTCGCGGCCACCGTGCTGGAGGCGGGCCCGGGGCTGTTGCCGGGTCTGCGCGCGGCGGCCCAGCACGCCACCCGCCTTGGCCCTTCCGACCTCGACTACCGCGATCTGGGCGATTTCATGCAGGAGGTCGCCGATACCTCGGCCAACAGCGACGTGCGAGCGGCGGCGGTCAGCGTGAAGGCCGCACTGGACGACGCGGTCATGGCACGCGTGGGCACCGTCGCCGGGGTGAACGGACTCAGCATCTATCTGCCGCTCGACAGCATCAGCTTCGACTATCAGTCGCGCGAACTCGGCTTCTTGCAGGGCTCCGAGTGGGGCAACTTCCTGCGCTTCCTGTTGAGCGACCAGCGCGGCGACGACCTGCTGGGCGACGACGCCGACAATCGCCTGTTCGGCTTCTCCGGCGACGATTCCATGGACGGTGGCGAGGGCGACGACACGTTGGACGGCGGTGTCGGTGCTGACGACATGCACGGCGGCGACGGGTCAGATATTTACTACGTGGATGATGTGAACGACGTCTGCACCGAAAGCAGCGATCCGACCAACGGCGGGGTCGACGAAGTCCGCAGCCTGCTGGTGGCCTACACCCTGGGCGATTTCATCGAGAACGGCGTGATCGAACGAAGCACCGCTGCCAGCTTGCGCGGCAATGCGCTGGCCAACTGGCTGCGCGGTGCGGCCGGTGACAATACCCTGGCCGGCGAGGCGGGCGATGACACGCTGGACGGTGGTGCGGGCAACGACAGTCTGGACGGCGGCAGCGGCGCCGATCGGCTGATCGGCGGCGATGGTTCTGACTTCTACCGCGTCGACAATCGCAGCGATCTGGTGGTGGAAACCAATAGCGCGCTTGCCAGCGGCGGCACCGACGCGGTTAGCAGCAGCGTGACCTACACGCTGGGCAGCAACGTCGAACGCCTCAGTCTGAGCGGTAGCGGCGCCATCAACGGCACGGGCAACAGCGGCAACAACGGGCTTGTTGGCAACAGCGGCGGTAACGAACTGCGGGGACTGGCGGGCCTCGACACGCTCAACGGTGGGGCCGGCAGCGACCGCCTGTTCGGCGACGCCGGCGATGACCGGCTGTTCGGCGGTTTGGGTAACGACACCATGACCGGCGGCGCGGGTCGCGATCGCTTCGTGTTCGACAGCGCGCGCGGCTCGTCCAACATTGACCGCATCACCGACTTCGTCTCCCGCACCGACAAAATCCTGCTCGACGACGACATTTTCACCCGCCTGTCCGGCAGCGCGAACGGCACGCCGTTGGCGGCCAGCAAGTACAAGTTCATCACCAGCGGCACCGGCTTCGCGGCCGGCGACGCGGACGACCGGATCATCTACAACACCAATACCGACAAGCTGTACTACGACCCGGACGGCAGAGGCGGCGCGGCGGCGGTGCAGATCGCGGTGGTCACAATGGCCGGCACCGCGCATCCGGTGGCGGCGGATTTCTTGATTATCAGCTAGCCGCCAACGGGGCTAATAAGCGGTCTCTTTCGCCACGCGGGCGAGATAATCGCCGTACGGGCTCTTGCCCAGTTGCTGCGCCAGACGCAATAGCTGCGCGGTGTCGATATAGCCCTTGCGCCAGGCAATTTCCTCCACGCAGGACACTTTGAGCCCCTGTCGTTTTTCAATCGTCGCAATGAACTGGCTGGCCTCCAGCAGCGAATCATGCGTGCCGGTGTCGAGCCAGGCATAACCGCGTCCCAGCAGTTCAACCTGCAGGCTGCCACGACCGAGGTAGACGTTGTTCAAGTCGGTGATTTCCAGCTCGCCGCGGGCCGATGGCTTCAGGCTGGCGGCGATGTCGGCCACGTGCTGGTCATAAAAATAAAGCCCCGTCACCGCAAGGCTTGATTTCGGCTGCGCCGGCTTTTCTTCGATGCTCAGCGCTTTCCCGTTAGCGTCAAAATCCACCACCCCGTAGCGCTCCGGATCGCTGACCGGGTAGGCGAACACGGTAGCGCCGCGGCTCATCCCTGCCGCGCGCTGCAAGATGGTGCCCAGTTGATGGCCGTAGAAAATGTTGTCGCCCAGTATCAACGCACAGGTGCTATCGCCGATGAATTCCCGCCCGATTAAAAACGCCTGCGCCAGCCCGTCGGGTGAGGGCTGCACCGCGTAGGAGAGATCAAGACCCCACTGCGCGCCGTCGCCCAACAGGGCGGAAAAGCGCGGGGTATCTTCGGGGGTTGAGATGATCAGGATCTCCCGAATGCCGGCCAGCATGAGCGTGGACAGCGGGTAGTAGATCATCGGTTTGTCGTATACCGGGAGCAGCTGCTTCGACACCACCTGGGTAACCGGGTGTAAGCGCGTGCCGGCGCCGCCGGCCAGAATGATGCCCTTCATGCGTTGCCTCGTGCGCTGTAGTTTTGGTCGATCCATTGCCGGTACGCGCCGGTGCGCACGCCGTCCACCCAGGCCTGATGCGCCAGGTACCATGCCACCGTTTGGCGCAGCCCGGCCTCGGCCGCAATCGACGGCTGCCAGCCCAGTTCCTGCAGAATTTTTGTGGCGTTAATCGCATACCGGCGGTCATGCCCCGGGCGGTCCGGCACGTGCGTAACGAGGCTTGCGTAGGGTCTTGCGCCCGGGCGCAGGTCGTCCAGCGTGGCACAAATGGCCTGCACGATTTGCAGGTTGGTACGTTCGGCATTGCCGCCAATGTTGTAGGTCTCGCCCAATCTGCCGGCCTCGAGGACGCGACGGATGGCGGTACAGTGATCCGCTACATGCAGCCAGTCGCGCACGTTCAGCCCGTCGCCGTAGACCGGCAGCGGCTTGCCTTCCAGCGCGTTCAGAATCATCAAGGGGATGAGTTTTTCGGGGAACTGGAACGGCCCGTAGTTGTTGGAGCAATTGGTCGTCAGCGTGGGCAGGCCATAGGTGTGAAAGTAGGAGCGCACCAGATGGTCAGACGCGGCCTTAGACGCCGCATACGGGCTATTGGGCGCATAGGGCGTGGTTTCAGAAAACGCGGGATCATCTGGTCCCAGCGTGCCGTAGACCTCATCCGTCGACACATGCAGGAAGCGGAACGCCGCGCGGGCGCTGGCATCGAGCACCCGCCAGTAGTCCAGCGTGGCGTGCAGTAGGGTGAAGGTACCGACCACATTGGTGTTCACGAACGCGTCCGGGCTCACGATGGAGCGGTCCACATGGCTTTCGGCCGCAAAGTTGACCACGGCACGGGGCTGGTGTTCGGTCAGCAAGCGGCTGACCAAGGCGGCATCGCCAATGTCGCCCTGCACCAGTTGGTGGCGCGCATCGCCCTGCAAACTGGCCAGTGTTTCGGGGTTGCCGGCATAGGTCAGTTTGTCCAGCACCACCGGGCGGGCGCCTTCCTGCGCGACCCAGTTCAAGACGAAATTGGCGCCGATGAAGCCGGCGCCGCCGGTGACCAAAATAAAATCCGTAGACAAGGCTGGCTCCAAAGCGCAGGAACTGGAAGAGGGGAATGCTCGCCGGTTGGGCGCGATGCGGCAAGCAGGCGGGCGGGGCCGGCGCTCCCGGAGGCGCGCGTCCTTCGCCCGGAATGCCGGGTTTCGTCACGCAATCGCCAGATTCCGGCTGTTATTATCCGGTGCACGTACACCCCAACGCCCGGACAGTTTTCACGGAACACACATGAAAAAAGCCCTCATCACCGGCGTGACCGGTCAGGACGGATCTTATCTGGCAGAGTTTCTGCTGGAGAAGGGCTACGAAGTGCACGGCATCAAGCGCCGGGCGTCCTTGTTCAATACCCAGCGGGTCGACCACATCTACGAAGATCCGCACACGCCCAGCCAGCGTTTCAAGCTGCACTACGGCGACCTGACCGACAGCTCCAACCTCACCCGCATCCTGCAGCAGGTGCAGCCGGACGAGGTCTATAACCTTGGCGCGCAAAGCCATGTGGCGGTGAGTTTCGAGGCGCCGGAATACACGGCAGACGTGGATGCCATGGGCACGCTGCGCTTGCTGGAGGCGATCCGCTTCCTTGGTCTGCAGGACAAGACCCGCTTCTATCAGGCCAGCACGTCCGAACTTTACGGTCTGGTGCAGGAAATCCCCCAGCGCGAGACCACACCCTTCTACCCCCGCAGCCCCTATGCGGTGGCCAAGCTGTATGCCTACTGGATTACCGTGAACTATCGCGAGGCCTACGGCATGTATGCCTGCAACGGCATTCTCTTCAACCACGAAAGCCCGCGCCGCGGCGAGACCTTCGTCACCCGCAAAATCACCCGCGGGTTGGCCAACATCGCGCAGGGCCTCGAGTCCTGCCTGTTCATGGGCAATATGGACGCGCTGCGCGACTGGGGCCACGCCAGGGACTACGTGCAGATGCAGTGGCTGATGCTGCAGCAGTCGTCGCCGGAAGACTTTGTCATTGCCACAGGCAAACAGTATTCGGTGCGCGAGTTCATCCACTGGACGGCCGCGGAGCTCGGCATCAGCCTGCGCTTTGAAGGCGAGGGAGTGAACGAAAAAGGCATCGTCGAGGGCATCAGCGGTGACCGCGCGCCGGCGCTGAAACCCGGTGACTGTGTGGTAGCGGTAGACCCGCGCTACTTCCGGCCCTCTGAAGTGGAGACGCTGCTGGGCGACCCGACCAAGGCCAAGTCAAAGCTTGGCTGGGCGCCCGAAATCACCGCCCATCAGATGTGCGTGGAGATGGTCGCCGAGGACCTGAAGGCCGCGCAGCGACTGGCGCTACTGCGGGCGCACGGCCACGACGTCTCCGTGACACGGGAGGTCGGATGAGCGACGAGCAAACCTCAGGCCAGCTCGATAAGCCCACGCCGATCTTCATCGCCGGTCACCGCGGCATGGCGGGGGCGGCGATCCAGCGGCGGCTGCAGGCGCTGGGCTACACCACGCTGATCACCGCGTCGCGGGCCGAACTCGACCTGACCGAGCAAAGCGCTGTGCGGCGGTTTTTTCAGCAAGGGCACATCGGCGCTGTGGTGCTGGCGGCCGCCAAAGTCGGCGGCATCCACGCCAACAACAGCTATCCGGCCGATTTCCTGCTGGAAAACCTGCTGATGGAGGCGAACGTCATTCAGGCCGCGCATGCCGCCGGCGTGCAGCGACTGCTGTTTCTCGGCTCGTCCTGCATTTATCCGCGACTGGCCGCGCAGCCGATGCGTGAGGAGGCGCTGCTGACCGGTGCGCTGGAGCCGACCAACGAGCCCTACGCCATCGCAAAAATCGCCGGCATCAAACTTTGCGAGTCTTTCAACCGTCAGCATGGGCGTGACTATCGCAGCGTGATGCCGACCAACCTCTACGGCCCAGGTGACAACTACCACGCCGAGAACGCGCACGTTATTCCGGCGCTGCTACGCCGCTTCCATGAGGCGGTGACCAGCGGCGCCACCGAAGTCGAGATCTGGGGCAGTGGCAAGCCGATGCGCGAATTCCTGCACGTGGACGACATGGCCGCCGCCGCCGTGCATGTGTTTGAACTGCCGACCGAGGTTTACCGCGCGCATACCGAGACCATGTGCTCGCACATCAACGTCGGCACGGGCCTTGAGTGCAGCATTCGTGAACTGGCGGAGACCATTGCCAAGGTCACCGGGTTTCAGGGGCGGCTGCTGTGGGACAGCAGCAAGCCGGACGGCGCGCCGCGCAAACTGCTCGACGTCTCGCGCCTGGCGGCGCTCGGCTGGCGTGCGGGCATTGCGCTGGAGCCGGGCCTGCGCGACGCCTACGACTGGTACCGGACGCATCTTGACGTCGCCCGCCGCTAGCCATTAGGCCGCGCCAAGAGACCCGTTAATAGGCAAGAAAAAGCCTTTTTCCTCGCTGTAAAAGCGCATCCGCGTCTGAAACAATCGGGCCATGCCGCGCCGGACTTCCGCGCGGCCACTGCCAGATCTGGAATCGCGACACGCCATGGCTCTCCGCACCGGTAATTCGGGCGCCAACAAACTCAGCGGCACGTCTGCCCGCGACACGCTGGATGGCCTGGGCGGCAACGACGTGCTGCTAGGTCTGGCGGGTGCCGATCTGCTGCGCGGCGGTGATGGCAACGACACGCTCGACGGCGGGACCGGCAGCGACACGCTGGTCGGTGGCAAGGGCGACGACCGCTACATCGTCGACAGTAGCGGCGACAAGCTCACCGAGGCAGCGGGGCAGGGCACCGACCGCGTCACCAGTTCGGTCAGCTACACGCTGGCCAGCAACCTCGAGCAATTGACGCTGTCGGGCAGCGCCGCGATCAACGCGACCGGCAACACCCTTGCCAATCTGCTCACCGGCAACAGCGGCGCCAATCGCCTCAACGGGGGCGTCGGCGCGGACTCAATGGTCGGCGGTGCCGGCAACGATACCTACGTGGTGGACCACACGGGCGACCGGATCACCGACACGTCGGGCATCGATACGGTGGAATCGTCGATTGCCTACGCGCTGGCCGCGACGCTGGAGCGCCTGACCTTGACGGGCAGCAGTTCGGTCAACGGCAGCGGCAACGCCGGCGTAAACGTGCTGACCGGCAATAGCGGCAATAACACGCTGGACGGGCTTGGCGGCGCAGACAGCCTGTACGGCGGGCAGGGCGATGACACGCTGCTCTACGATGCTGCCGACGCGGTGGTCAACGGCGGTGGCGGCACCGACACGCTGCTCATCAAGACGGCCGGTGTAACGTTGAATCTCGGCGCGACTTCGGCGCTAAGCGCAATCGAGCACATCAATCTCGGCACCAGCAGCAGCCTCACGCTGACGGCGACGCAGCTGATGGCCTTGAGCGATAGCGATGTGCTGCAGGTCGATGGATCTGGCACGGCATCGGTCACCGCAACCGGCGGTCTGTGGAGCTCGGTCGGCAACTTCGCGGGCTATGCCCGCTACACCCTGAACGGCGCAACGCTGAACGTGGCACTGGCGGTGGACCGCACGGGCATCGCCCAAAACGGGGTGCCCAACGCGGTAGACGATGCGTTCAGCATCAATGAAGACACCGCGCTGGTGATTGACCTTGACGATCTGCTGGCCAACGACACCGACGCCAACGACGGGCAGATCCTGTCGGTAACGGGCTTCCTCGACGCCGCGCATGGCACGGTCGTCAACACGGGCAACAACACCTACACCTACACGCCGGACCCCAACTACCGCGGCGTCGACAGCTTCACGTACACGCTGAGCGACGGCGCGGGCGGCACGGCGACGGGCACGGTCAACCTGACCGTTGCCGCGGTCAACGACACGCCGACCGGCGCGGCGGCGATCACCGGCGTGCCGGCGATCGGGCAGGTGCTCACGGCGGCCGTCGGCACGCTGGCGGACGTCGACGGGCTGGGCGCGCTGTCCAGCTACCAGTGGCAGCGCTCTGCGGACGGCAGCACCGGCTGGACCCCCATCGACGGCGCGACCGCGGCCGATTACAAGGTGCTCCTGGGCAATGTTGGAGAGTTCCTGCGGGTGCTCGTCGGCTACACGGACGGCGACGGGACTGCCGAACTGGTCAGTTCAGCCGTTTCCTCACAGGTGACCGGCGCGACCGCCGGCGCCGACCTGCTGAACGGCACCGCCGGCGCCGACCTCATCAACGCGCTGGCCGGCAACGATGAGGTCAACGGCCTTGCGGGCAACGACACGCTGGCGGGCGACGAGGGCGACGACACGCTCAACGGCGGCGACGACAACGACCGCCTGGATGGCGGTACCGGCGCAGACCGCCTCGATGGTGGCGCGGGCGACGACACCTATGTGGTGGATGAGCTCGGAGATGTCATTACCGACAGCAGCGGCAGCGATACGGTGGAGTCGTCGATCAGCTTCACGCTAGGCGCGGGGCTAGAGAACCTCAGCCTCACCGGCAGCGCCGCAATCAACGCCAGCGGTAACGGTGCGAACAACCTGCTCGGCGGCAACAGTGGCGACAACACGCTGGACGGTGGCGCCGGCAGCGATACGGTGAGCTACGCCGAGGCCACGGCCGGCGTTAACGTGGCGCTGGCGGCGGCCGTGCTTGCCCATTACCGCTTCGACACCGACGCAGGAGCTTATGCCAATCCCGAGACGCTCAGCCTGCCCACGGGGCTCAGCAACGGGGGTGCATGGACCACGCAGGACGGCACGGCGCTGCTCAACCCGGGCTTGAAAGGTCAGACCGGGACCAACGTCGACTTCGCCATCGCCACCACCAGTTGGGACGACGGCAATGCCTTTGTTTTTAGCCTGACGGTAGCGACCGGCTATGTGCTTGACCTGTCGGCGATCGATTTTTGGGAGCAGGGCTCGGGCGGCGGCGGACGGGGCTTGGGGCCGACCAACTGGAGTCTGAGCATCAACGGCGCGTCGCTCACCAGCGGCGCGGCGGTCATCGGGAATCCGGGCGGGGTGCATCTGCTTGATGTGGGCAATGCGGCCGCAGCGCAGGGCCTGAGCGGCACGGTCACGTTCACCCTCTCTGCCACCGGCGCGCTGGCTGCCAACGGCAATCCCGCCAGCACCGCAACCTGGCGCGTCGACAACTTCACCCTCGCCGGCAGCCTGCAGGCCGCCACGCCCCCGGCCCAGCACACCGGTGGCGCCGGCACCGATGTGCTGATCGGTATTGAACATCTCACCGGCAGCGCGCTGGCCGACCAGCTGACGGGCGACGCCACCGCCAACACGCTGACCGGCGGCGCGGGCGACGACACGCTCGCTGGCCTGGGCGGTGACGACCGTCTGCTCGGTCAGGCCGACGCCGACACGCTCTACGGCAACGCCGGCGCCGATACGCTGGAAGGCGGCGATGGCAACGACCTGCTCGAGGGCGGCGCCGGCAGCGACAGCCTCACGGGCGGCGCGGGTGACGACAGCTTCCGTTTCAACAGCATGCTGGGCGCTGGGCATGTAGACGTGGTGACCGATTTTGCCGGCGCCGGTGTAGCCGGCGGCGACGTGCTGGTGCTGGACCACGACTGGTTTTTTGGCCTGAGCGCGGGCGCCTTGGCCGCAGATGCCTTCCAGACCGGCACCACCGCGCTGGCCTTCAGCACCCGCATCCTCTACAACAGCGCCACGGGCGCGCTGCTGTTCGATCAGGACGGCAGTCTCACCATCTACAGTCCTGTGCAGTTCGCCACGCTGAGCTCACTCCCGGCAGGTTTGGCGGCCGGAGATTTCCTGATTGTCTGAAGCCGCGCGCGCGCAAGCTCTGTTTCGCCTCCTGGCCGCCCTCAGCCTGCTGCTAACGGCCGCTTTCTATCTGTGGCTCGGGCTGCATAACGCGCTGGTCGGCTTTGCACCGGACGATGCGGTCTATTTGCTCATGGCCGACGCGCACTCGCCCTGGCACGGGGCGGATGACGCGCTTGCCGGTTATCTCCGGCAACACGCCCAGTTTCCGCCGCTTTTCCCCTTGTTTCTGGCCTTGACCGGCGCCGGCAGCGATGCGCTGATGCCGGCAAAGGTGGGCGTGGCTTTAAGTTTCGCGTTGGCCGCTGGCCTGTTTGGCGGCTGGCTGCGCGGCATGGGCGTTCCGCGCTGGAGCGCGCTCGCGCTCGCGCTGTTCAGTGCCTGGTGGCCGGCCTACTGGATCATGGCGACAGATATCTGGAGCGAAGGCCTTTTTCTGTGTCTTGTCTGGTTGGCGCTTGGCGTGATCCGGCGACCCGCACAGGGGCTCTGGCTCGCCCTGCTCGCCGGCCTGCTGGCCGGCGCTGCGGTTGGCACGCGCAGCATCGGCATTGTGCTTTTGCCTGCGGTACTGGTGGGGCTGTGGCCGCGCGGTCGGGCGGCCGTGCTGGCGGCGCTGGGCGGCTGCTTGCTGATGCTGGTGCTCATTCGACAGCTGAGCGGTGGCGGTGCCGAGTCCTATGGCGGCGAACTGTTGAAGTTTTACGGGACAGCGCCTTGGTCGGCCCTGCTTGCGCAGTTGAGCAAGGTTGCGGCAGGACTGCCCGCGGCGGTCGGCTACGACCTTTTCCTGTGGCGCAGTCTGGAGGGCTGGCGCGCCGGGGTACTGACGCTCACGGTCGGGCTTATCGCGCTGGGGGCGTGGCGCGCGCGCCGGCAGCGGCCGCTGCTGGTCTACGGCGCGGGCTACCTGCTGGTCGTGGCGCTATGGCCGTTCCCCGGCGAATTGAACCGCTTGCTGCTGCCTTTATTGCCGGTCGCGCTTTTTTTGCTTTGGCGCGGTGTGGCGAGCCATCCGCGACGCGAATGGCCGGGCCTGCTGCTGGTTGCCGTCCTGCTGGTAGTCAGTTGGCCGCAGCTGTCCGCCTGCCTGCGCCGCGTCTGGACTCCAGTGCCGATTGCTGCCCTCGACCACTGGCGAACCACTCGCTACTGGCTGGATGCCACGCGCGGCGAGGCCGCGCTCAAGCAGATCGAGGCGCTGGAAGGCTATCGCCTGGCGGCTGTCGCGGTGGGCGAGTGGGTCCCGAAAACGGACTGCATCTACACCCCGCAGGTGCATCTGGCGCTGTGGTATGCGCGGCGACGGGCGTTTTTGACGCCGCCTGCCGCCGGCGCTGGACTGGCCTGCCGATGGGTTTACGCGGTCGGTGAGACGACGCCCGTCGGCCCGCCGTTTTATCCGCTGAGCGCCTGGGCAAACCTGCGCGTGGTGGCGGCCTTCTCGCGTGAAGGGCAGCCGCTGGCGCTGCCCACCCTGAGCGCCGCCAGCTATCTCATGCGTCTGCCCTAGACCACGCCCGCCGCACGCAGCTCGCCGAGCTTCTCTGGCGAGAGGCCAAGCAAATTGCCCAGCACGTCCTCGTTGTGCTCGCCCAGCGCCGCGCCCGGCCAGTCGGTGCGGCCCGGGGTGTCGGCGAGCTGCGGGATGATCGCTGGAATCTTCAGCGGTTCGCCGTCGATGGTGACGGTCTCGAACAGCCCGCGCGCGTGGTACTGCGGGTCGTTAAACATATCTGCCACGCTGTAAATCGGGCCGGCCGCGACGCCGGCGGCTTCGAGCTTTTCCAGCACCTCGGCCTGCGGCATCGACCCCGTCCACGCGCCGATCAGCCCGTCGAGTTCCTGCTGGTGTTCGACGCGGTTCACGTTTTCCACATAGCGCGGATCCTGCGCCATGCCGGCATTGCCCATCAGCTCGCAGAGCCGGGCGAACATGGGGTTGGTGTTGGCGCCGATGATGATGGTTTTGCCGTCGGCCGTGGGGTAGATGTTGGACGGCACGATGCCGGTCAGGGTCGAGCCCGAGGGCTCGCGCACCAGCCCCAGGCCGTCGTATTCCGGCACCATGGATTCCATCAGGTTGTAGATGGCTTCGAAAATCGCGACGTCCACCACCTGCCCCTGTCCGCTCGCATCGCGCGAGCGACCGATGTAGGCCAGCAGGATGCCGAGCGCGGCGTGGATGCCGGCCAGCGTGTCGCCAATCGACAAATTGGGCCGCACCGAGGGCTGGCCCGGAAAACCGTTCACATAGCGAAACCCGCCAAAGCCTTCGCAAACCGAGGCAAAGCCCGGTCGTGGCGCGTAAGGCCCGGTCTGGCCGTAGCCGGAAATGCGGGCGTAGATGAGACCCGGATTGGTGGTCTTGATGTCGGTCGGGCCGAGGCCCCATTTCTCCATCGTGCCGGGGCGAAAGTTCTCGACCAGGATGTCGGCCTTGTCGATCAGCTGGCGCAACAGCGCGCGGCCTTCATCCTTGCGCAGATCCAGCGTCACGCACTTCTTGTTACGCGCAAGGCTGGCCCACCACAGCGCGCTGCCGTTGCGCAGCGCGCGCCAGCGGCGAATCGGGTCGCCGCCTTCGGGCGGCTCAATTTTGATCACTTCGGCGCCAAAGTAGCCGAGGATGGTGGCGGCAAACGGGCCGGCCAGCAGCTGGCCCACTTCAATGACGCGCAGGCCGTCCAGCGGACGGCGGGCGGTGCTTAGGTCTGACATGCGCAAAATCTCTCCGGCGAAGGGGCGTGAGCCCGTCGCGTGGGCTGGGGTCAGGGACGCAGATCCGGATGAATCTACCGGCTCATTTTGCGGGGCCGAGCGGTGGGAATCCAGCCGGCGAGTAGCGGGCCAGCAGCAGACCCAGCGCAACCCCCAGCACATCGGCCAGCGCATCGGCCAAGGACGGCGTGCGATAGGACGTCAGGCCCTGCAGCAGTTCGATGAGCCCGCCGTAGCCCACCAGCAGCACGGCGAGCAGGCGCCAGTCGCCGGCGCGCGTCGCCACGGCAAACCACCAGGCCAGCGTGGCGAAAGCCAGCGCGTGCTCGGCCTTGTCGCTCCAGCTAATGCGGTCGACCGGCAGCGCGGGCATAGGCAGCAAACACACCAGCAGTACCGCCAGCGCGAGACCCCAGCCGACACCCAGCCACAGCCGGCGCGGCAGGATCACGCCCGCCCCCGGCGGTCGGGATTCAGGTCCTGCGAAAAACTCATCGAGATCTCCTTCGGTCGCGGGGCTGCAATTATCCCGGGGCTGGCCGCTAAGGGGGCCATGCGCGCGCAACTCTTTGGCCTTTCCATGCTGCTCGCCGCCGGCCTGCCCTGGGCCGCGCGGGCCGATGCGTTTGGCGACGCGGTCGAAGCCTATCGAATTCAGGATTACGCCGCCGCCGTGCAGGGCTTCAAGCCCTTGGCCGAGAACGGTGACGCCCGCGCGCAGTTTGCGCTGGGCTTGTTGCACGATAACGGCGAAGGCCTGCCGCAAAGCGACCGTGAGGCGCTGCGCTGGTACGAGAAGAGCGCCGCCCAGGGCTACGCCAAGGCGCAGTACAACCTGGGCGTGATGACGCTGAACGGCCGTGGCCTGCCGCGTGACGATAGACGCGCCCGCGAGTGGTTTGAGCGCGCCGCCGCGCAGGGCAATCCCGACGCCATCGCCCGCATCGTGCAACTCGCCGAAGGTGGGGACGTCGAGGCGCAATACCGGCTGGCCGTGATGTACCTGAAAGGCAGCTCGGTGCCGCAGGACGCAAACCTTGGCTATCGCTGGATGCAACGCGCCGCGGCCCGGGGCCAGCTGGACGCCATTTTCGGGATGGGCGTGCTGACGGAGCAGGGCCTCGGCGTCGAGCGCTCCTATACCGCCGCCGTGAACTGGTATGTGCCGGCCGCCAATCAGGGCCATGTGAAGGCCACCTTCAACCTGGCGAGACTGATTCGCGAGGGGCTGGGTCAGCCGGCTGACCCCACGCGCGCCGAGGGTTTATTCGAGAAAGCCGCGGCGGCCGGCTATGTGCCGGCGCAGCTGAGTCTGGGCCTGCTCTACGATCAGGGCGAGGGCTGGCCGCATAACGCGGCGCGCGCGGTGGCCTGGTATCGGCAGGCAGCGGGTAACGGCAGCGCCGAAGCGCAGCTCAATCTGGGCTACCTGTATGCGAAAGGCGAAGCGCTGCCCCGCGACCCGCTGGAAGCCTATGCCCGAACCTACGCCGCCGACCGGCTGGGACATCCGCTGGCCGCGGGCAATCTGGCGCTGATCGCGAGCACGCTGCGTGACGCCGATTTACGCAAGGCGCAAAGCCTCGGCGATCGCTACGTCAGCCGCGCGCGCAGCATGCCAACGCTGGCGCAGGGCGGCGGCGCCGCCGAGGCTGCCAGTCGGTGAATCAACGCCCGGTCGGGCGTATGCGCTGTGGATTCTCGCGCCGCGTCTGCAGCGGACGTATCGGCCTCGAACCGCGTTTGTGGCCGGGTGTCGCCGACTTGGTGCTGGCGTCGCGGCGCTGCCGCTCCCACGGGAGAGGCAAGCCGCGTCTGGCTGATTCACGCTTGCGCAAGCTTGGCGGATAGCCCGCGCATGCCGTAGAGCCGAGGTGCCACCACCAGCATCACGCGAGTTCGCGAATCTCCCGTGGGAGCGGCAGCGCCGCGACGTCAGCGACAAGCCATCGAGAACCTGCGTCTGGGTATGAAGCGCCTCCCACCAAAACGCTGCGGGCGCGGCCCTCGCTGCGAACAAGTCGGGCACATCCGCCAACTTCAGCCACCGACCCGACGATGACACCTCAGCGCAGCGCGTAGTCGGCGGCGATGCCGGCAAAGATCACCGCACCCACCCAGTTGTTGTGCATGAAGGCGGCAAAGCAGGCCGGCGGCGCGCGCTCGCGGATCAGCGCCTGCTGCCAGGCAAACATCCCGGCAACCACCACCAGCGACAGCTGAAACCACAGGCCCAGCCTGGCCTGCTCGCCGATGAGCGCAAGGTCGATCAGCATCAGCACCTGCAACAGCGCGATGACCAGCCGGTCGGCGTCGGCAAACAGGATGGCGGTGGACTTGATGCCGATGCGCAAATCGTCTTCGCGATCGACCATCGCGTACTCGGTGTCGTAAATCAGCACCCACAGCACGACGGCCGACAGCATCAGCCAGGCCAGCGGCGGCACGCTGCCGGTCTGTGCGGCAAAACTCATCGGCACCGCCCACGCAAAGGCCGCGCCCAGCCAGACCTGCGGCAGGTAGGTGTGGCGCTTCATGAAGGGATAAATCGCCGCCAGCGGCAGGGCCACAAACGCCAGCGCAATTGTCAGCGCGTTTTGGCTTAACACCAGCAAGCCTGCGGCCAGCACCAGTGCGGCGAACAGCTGCAGCGCAAAGCGTGGCGAGAGTTCGCCGGTCGCGAGCGGGCGTTCGCGGGTGCGCCGCACGTGGCCGTCGAAATCGCGGTCCGCATAGTCGTTGATGACGCAGCCGGCCGAGCGCATCAACACCGTACCGGCCACGAACACCCCCAGAACCGATAGCGACGGCAGCCCGCCGGCTGCGATCCACAGCGCCCACAGCACCGGCCACAAGAGCAGCAGAATGCCGATCGGTCGATGCAGTCGCATCAGTCGCAGACAGGCGCCAAGCGTGGGGCGGGGGGCGCCGTGTTCAGACTTTGGCATAGTCGATCCGCTGCACGACCCAGCGCTCCAGCAGGCGTGTCACCAGCGCCGGCGCGCTGCGCAAGAGTTCATCGGCCATGCGTTGCACCAGCGGCAAAAGCGCGCGATCGCGGCTGAGATCGGCAATGCGGAAACCGGCGACCCCGGTCTGGCGCGTGCCCAGCACTTCGCCCGGCCCGCGCAGTTCCAGATCCCGCTCGGCGATCACAAAGCCGTCGGTGGTGTCGCGCATCACCTGCAGGCGGTGTCGCGCGGTTTCCGACAGCGGCGCCTGATACAGCAGCACGCAGTCGGAGCGCGCCTGTCCGCGACCCACGCGCCCCCGCAGCTGATGGAGCTGCGAGAGTCCCAGCCGCTCGGCGTTTTCGATGACCATGAGGCTTGCGTTGGGCACGTCGACCCCGACTTCAATCACCGTGGTCGCGACCAGCAGGTCAATTTGCCCGGCGACGAAGGCGCCCATCACGGCCTGCTTGTCTTTCTCCAGCATGCGGCCGTGGATCAGGCCCACCTGCAGGGGCGCCAGACTTTCGGCGAGCGCGAGGGCGGTGTCGGTCGCGGCCTGCGAGTCGAGGTGCTCGGATTCCTCAATCAGCGGGCAGACCCAGTAGGCCTGCCGGCCCTCACGACACAGACTGGCCACGCGCTCGACAATGGCCTCGCGGCGCGCGTCCGGCAGCACGCTGGTACGCACCGGCGTGCGTAGCGGCGGCAGTTCGTCCAGCACCGAGACGTCCAGATCTGCATAGGCCGTCATCGCCAGGGTTCGCGGAATGGGCGTCGCGGTCATGATCAGCTGATGCGGACGCCGCGCCCCGGCGGCGCCTTTTTCCAGCAGCGCGAGCCGCTGGTCAACGCCGAATCGATGTTGCTCGTCGACGATCACGAGCCCCAGATCGGCAAACCGGATGTCGTCCTGGAAGAGCGCGTGGGTGCCGACAAAAAGCCGCGGGCCGGGCGTTGCGATCAGCGCGCGGGATTCCTTGCGCACCCGTCCGGTCTGCTTGCCCGTGACCATGACGACCTCAATGCCCAGCGCGCCAAACCAGCGACCCAGCGTGCGGCCGTGTTGCTCTGCCAGCAGTTCGGTCGGCGCCATCAGTGCGACCTGCAGGCCGGCGGCCAGCGCATTGCCGGCGACCAGCGCGGCCACGGCCGTTTTGCCGGCGCCGACATCGCCCTGTAGCAGACGCAGCATCGGGCGGGTCTGCGTGAGGTCGGCATCGATTTCGCCCACCACCCGCTGCTGGGCGCCGGTCAGCGTGAAGCCAAGCGCCTTCAGCAAGCCTTGGCGCAGCGCCGGCGCAGGCCGCAGTGGCGCGGCCTCGAAGTTGTGCGCGCGTTGCCGTAGCTGACGCAGTGTCAGCTGATGGCTCAGCAGTTCTTCGATCGCGAGGCGCTGCTGCGCCGGGTCGTCGCCTTCCCACAGGGATTCCACCGAGACCGCCGGCGGCGGGCGATGGACGTAAATCAGCGCCTCGGCCAGCCGCGGCAGCGGGCGTGGGCCGGACCAGTGACGGGCGATGAAATCATCGACCTCATCGTGCACGTCGCCGGCGCGGATCAGCACCTCCAGCGCCTGCAGCACGAGCTTGCGCAGGCGGGCCTGATGCAGGCCTTCGGTGCTGGGATAAATGGGCGTCAGCGCGGCCTCGGCCGGCAGCGGCGCGGCCTCGTCCAGCACCTGCACTTCGGGGTGAATCATCTCCAGCTGATGCGGGCCCCGGCGCACTTCGCCGAAACAGCGCAGCGCGCGGCCCACTTCCAGCCGCAGCTGCTGCGCGCGATTGAAGTAGAAGAAGCGCAGGCCGAGTTCGCCGCTATCGTCGGCCATTCTGACCACCAGCGAGCGGCGCTTGCCGAACTGCACGTGACTCGCTTCGACCACGCCTTCGACCACCACTTCACTCGCCGGGCGGGCGGCAGCAATCGGCGTGATGCGGGTACGGTCCTGATAGCGGGAGGGCAGGTGAAACACCAGATCGCGAATGCATTTAAGCCCGAGCTTCTCCAGCGCGGCAGCGACGCTGGGGCCGACGCCGGCCAGCCGCAGCACCGAATCTTCCAGCGTGGCCGGCGCGCGGGCGGCCATGGCGCGTGCTGCGGGCAAGCCTTATTCGGGGAGTACCAGCACGGCGTCGACTTCGACCAGCGCGCCCTTGGGCAAGGCCGAGACCTGCACCGTGGCGCGCGCGGGGTAGGGCTGCGTGAACACCCGTGCCATGGCCTCGTTGACCAGCGGGAAGTGGCCGAGGTCGATCAGGTAAACGGTGAGCTTCACCGCCGTATCCAGCGTGGTGCCGGCGGCCGCGGCCACTGCCGCGAGATTGCTGAAGACCTGCGCGATCTGCGGGGCAATTTCGCTAGAGACCAGCGTCATGCTGACCGGGTCGAGCGGGATCTGGCCGGACAAATACACCGTGTTCCCGGCGCGGATGGCCTGCGAATAGGCGCCAATGGCGGCGGGCGCGGCGGCGGTGGAAATGGCAGTGCGGCTCATGCGGGACTCCGTGGACTAGCGGGTAGATGGGTTGCGTATACGGGCTGGGCGGGGCGCGCGCAAGGCCGGGCGCGGATCATGCCCGCTTGCGCGTGACGCGGACCACGGTCTTCACCCGCCGCACCATGCGAATGACGTCGGCCAGATGTTTGCGGTCTCGCACGGTCACCACGAAACGCATATTGGTGTTGCGTTCGTTGCGCTCGGAAATATCGACGTCTTCGATGTTCGCGTTGGCATCCGCCAGCGCCGCGGCAATGGTCGCCAGCGTGCCGCGCCGGTTGATGACGTCCAGCGACAGTTCCACGCTGAACTCGCGGTCGACGACCGGCGCCCACTGCACGTCGATCCATTTCTCGGGCGCGCTGCGATAGTCGGCGACGTTCGCGCAGTGCTGCTGGTGAACCACGATGCCCCGGCCAGCGGTCAGGAAGCCGATGATCGAATCGCCGGGCAGCGGATAGCAGCACTTCGGGAACGTCACCACCATGCCTTCAGTGCCGCGAATGGCGAGCGGCACCGGTGAGCTTTCGCTGGCGCCGCGCCGGCGTCGACGCGCTTTGCTGGCTTCGTCTTCGGCCGGTAGATTTTCGGGCTGGAGCAGGCGCACCACCAGCGGGGCGGGACGGTTGCCAAGCCCGATTTCGGTATACAGCCGGTCGATGCTTTCCAGCTTCAGATTGCTCAGGACCGTGCTCAGACCGCCGCTTTCCAGCGTCGCCAGACTGAATCCGGCGGATTCGAGTTCGCGCTCCAGCATGCGCTTGCCGAGCGCGCGGGCTTCGTCGGACTGCAGGTTCTTCAGGTAGTGGCGAATGGTGGCGCGGGCCTTGCCCGTGACGACGAAGGTCAGCCAGGACGGATTGGGTCGCGCGCCTGGCGCGGTGACGATTTCCACCGTCTGGCCGGTGACCAGCGGCGTGCGCAAGGGCGCTAGCTGGCGATTGATGCGGCAGGCCACGCAGCTGCTGCCCAGATCGGTATGGATGGCATAGGCAAAATCCACCGCCGTCGCGCCGCGCGGCAGGGCCATGATCGAGCCCTTGGGCGTGAAGACGTAGACCTCATCCGGGAACAGATCAATTTTGACGTTCTCGAGAAACTCCTGCGAATTACCGGCCTGCTGCTGCATTTCCAGAATGCCGCGCAGCCATTCGCGCGCCCGCTTGTTGGCGCTTTTCGCCGCGCCGTCGCCGGTCTTGTACAGCCAGTGGGCGGCGATGCCGGCTTCGGCGACCTGATCCATTTCGTTGGTGCGGATCTGCACTTCAATTGGCACGCCGAAGGGCCCGAACAGCACCGTGTGCAAGGACTGGTAGCCGTTGGCCTTGGGGATGGCGATGTAGTCCTTGAACTTGCCGGGCACCGGTTTGTACAGGCTGTGCAGCACGCCGAGCGCGCGATAGCAGGTGTCGACGCTGTCGACGATGACGCGGAAGGCGTAGACGTCGTTGACCCCCGAGAAGCCCAGATGCTTCTCGCGCATTTTTTCGTAGATGCTGTAGATGTGTTTCTCGCGGCCCAGCACGTGGGCAACGAGGCGCTCCTGACGCAGATGCCGCTTGATGCGGTCCTTGATCTTGTCCACGACCTCCTTGCGGTTGCCGCGGATGCGCATCATCTCCGTGCGAATGGTTTTGTAGCGCAGCGGATAGAGCGTCGCGAAGCCTAAGTCTTCCAGCTCCAGCCGGATGCCGTTGATGCCCAGACGCTGCGCGATGGGCGCGTAGATTTCCAGTGTTTCGCGGGCAATGCGGCGGCGTTTTTCCGGTGCCAGCGCGCCCAGCGTGCGCATGTTGTGCAGGCGGTCAGCGAGCTTGACGAGGATGACGCGGATGTCGTCCGCCATCGCCATCAGCATGCGCTGGAAATTGCGCGCCTGGGTCTCGGCCTGGGATTCAAACTCGAGCTGCGTGAGCTTGGACAGCCCGACCACGATCGCCGCCACTTCGCTGCCAAACTCGCTGGACACCCGGTCGCGGTCGATGGCGGTGTCTTCGATCACATCGTGCAGGATGGCCGCGATGAGCGTTTCGTGATCCATGTGCATCTCGGCCAGGATCAGGGCGACCGCGAGCGGATGCTGGATGTAGGGCTCGCCGGATTTGCGATGCTGGCCGGCGTGGGCCTCGTCGCCAAAGTCGTAGGCCCGGCGGACCTGCGCCACCTGCTCGGGTAGCAGATAGGTCCGCACGCGGTCGCAGAGGTCGTCGACCTGCAGGATTTCCGGCTGGGCGTTCATCGAAGGTCAGGGCTGGCCGCGACCCGCGAAGCGGGTCGGGCGATACGGGCGCGTGATCGGCGGGGCGAAACGCCCGCGGCGGGCGTCACGGCAGCGAACGGGGATCAGGGATATTCGAGCGGCGGCGCGGCTTCCTGTTCGAGGTAGGCGCGCTCGGCCATTTCGTATTCTTCCGCCGCCCGCTGCTTGGCGTCGAGTTCGTCCAGCACATCGCGGGTGATGAGGCCGGCGGCGATCTCGCGCAGCGCCACGACGGTGGGTTTGTCGCCTTCTTCCGGCACCAGCGGCTGGGCGCCGCGGGCGACCTGACGGGCGCGCCGGCTGGCGACGATGACGAGGTCGAAGCGGTTATCGACGTTGTTCAGGCAGTCTTCTATGGTGATCCGGGCCATCGGGTTCTCGCTGCAATTGGCTGGAAGGCGGGACGGGATGGTAGCAGACGGCCGTCGCGGCTGTCATTGCCGCCGGCTCAACCGGCGCGGCGGGCTTCGACGATGTTTTTGAGTTCGGCCAAGGCGGCATCGAACTGGCCGTTCATGATCCGGTAGTCGTACTCCCCCTGATGGGAGATTTCCTGCGCTGCCGCCTCCATGCGGCGCTCGATGACCGCCGCTTCGTCCTGCGCCCGGTGTTCGAGCCGCTCGCGCAGGGCCTCGATCGAGGGCGGCAGGATGAAAATGCTGAGCGCATCCGGAAACAGTTCGCGGATGCGCCGGGCGCCCTGCCAGTCAATTTCCAGCACCACGTCCTGCCCCTCTGCGAGCTGCGCCGCCACCCCGGCACGCGAGGTGCCGTAGCGATTGCCGAAGACCACCGCGTGTTCCAGAAACTCGCCGCGCGCGACCATGGCCTCGAACGCCCCGGGCGTTACGAAGTGATAGTTCACCCCGTCCATTTCGCCCGGCCGCCGGGCGCGGGTGGTGTGCGAGACCGACACGCACAAGCCCGGCACGTCGGCCAGCAGCGCCTTGATAAGGCTGGTTTTGCCGGCGCCCGAGGGCGCCGAGACAATGTAGAGCTGTCCGGTCATGGGCGCTGGCTTATTCCAGATTCTGGATTTGCTCGCGGATTTGTTCGATCAGGACTTTCAGTTCGACCGAGGCGCTGGAGGTATCGATATGCGCCGACTTCGAGCCCAGCGTATTCGCTTCGCGGTTGAGTTCCTGCATCAGGAAATCAAGCCGCCGCCCGATCGGCTGGTCCTGCCCCATCACGCGAACCACTTCCGCCAGATGCGTTTCCAGTCGGTCCAGTTCTTCCGCCACGTCCAGCCGCTGGACCAGCAGCGCGCATTCCTGCTCGATACGCACCGGGTCGAGGCTGCCGGCCAGCTCGGTGATGCGGGCGGTCTGGCGGGCGCGCAGCGCGGCGAGGATTTCCGGCACGCGGGTGCGCATGGTGCGCGTGATCGCACTCATGGCCGTGCAGCGTTCCAGCACCAGCGCTTTCAGCTTTTCGCCTTCGCGGTCGCGGTTGTCGAGCAGTTGGGCCAGACCCTGATCGAGCGCCGTCAGCACCCCGGCCGAGACCTGCTCGAAGTTGACCCGCGGGGTTTCGAGCACCTGTGGCCAGCGCAGGACCTCCAGCGGATTGAGCGGCGCGGCGCTGGGCAGCAGGCCGCTGACTACCCCGGCGGCCTGAATCAGCTGCTGGGCCAGTTCGACGTTCACTTTTAGCGTTGCCGCTTCCGCCGTGGCGGCTTCAAAGCGCAGCGTGCAGTCCAGCTTGCCCCGGTTGCAGCGGGCCGCGAGTCGGTTGCGGACTTCGTGGTCCAGACTGCGGAACTCTTCCGGCAGGCGCAGGCTGACTTCCAGAAAACGGTGATTGACGGCGCGCAGCTCCCAGATCGCCCGGCCGCCGACGGTGCTGGCTTCGAGGCGGGCAAACGCGGTCATGCTGCGGGCCATGCACGGGCTCCAAGGGGGCTGTGAAAAGAGGCGGCATCTTAGCCGCCACCGTCGGCAGGCGCCATGCGAGCCAGCAGGCAGCGCTGGGGCTGCGGGGCATGGTTCGCAGCCGCCTGTCGCGACGCACGAACGGCGCGCCCCGGGACGGCTATACTCCCGGCTCATTCACTTCCCCGGATCTGCCCCATGAGCAATCGCCCCAGCGGCCGCGCGCCCGACGAAATGCGCACCGTGCGCTTCACCCGCCGCTTCACCATGCATGCCGAAGGCTCGGTGCTGGTCGAGTTCGGCAATACGCGCGTGCTGTGCACGGCCTCGGTCGACGAAAAGCCGCCGGGCTGGATGAAAGGCCGCGGGCTCGGCTGGGTTACGGCGGAATACGGCATGTTGCCGCGCGCCACCCACACCCGGGCCCGGCGCGAGGCCGCCGATGGCAAGCAGGGCGGGCGCACGCAGGAAATCCAGCGCCTGATTGGACGCGCACTGCGGGCGGTGGTAGACCGCGCGGCGCTGGGCGAGCGGAGCATCCTGATCGACTGCGACGTCCTGCAGGCCGATGGCGGCACGCGCACCGCGGCGATCACCGGCGGCTATGTGGCGCTGGTGGATGCGGTGAGGCACCTGATGCAGCAGAAAATCATCACCAAAAATCCCATCCACGGCGCGATTGCCTCGGTCTCGGTCGGCATCAGCCAGGGCGTGCCGGTGCTGGATCTCGACTACGCCGAAGATTCCACCGCCGAAACCGACATGAACGTGGTGATGACAGGTGCCGGCGGTTTTGTGGAAGTGCAGGGCACGGCCGAGGGGCATGCGTTTCGGCGCGACGAACTGAACGCGCTCCTCGATCTGGCCGACAAGGGCATTCGCGAACTGCTGCTGGCGCAAGAAGCCTGTCTTGCCGAGCGCTAGGTCACCATGAGCACGCTGGTGCTGGCCACAGGCAATCGCGGCAAGCAGCGCGAGTTCGCAGAACTGCTGGCCGGCTCGCCGTGGACGCTGCGGCTGCAGTCGGAGTTTGAGGTCGGGCCGGTGGAAGAAACTGGCCTGACTTTCGTCGAAAACGCGCTGATCAAGGCGCGCCACGCCGCGCTCGCAACCGGCCTGCCCACGGTGGCGGACGATTCCGGCATCGTGTGCGACGCACTGGACGGAGCGCCCGGGATCCGCTCCGCACGCTACAGCGGGCCGCAGGCGACGGATGAGGAAAACCTGCAGCAGCTGCTCAGCGCGATGGCCGCTGTGGCGGAAGGCAAGCGCAGCTGTCGCTACGTCTGCGTGCTGGTTTATCTGCGCCATGCCGCAGACCCTTGCCCGATTATTGCCGAAGGCATTTGGGAAGGCCGCCTGACGCGCGCGCCGGTCGGCAAAGGCGGCTTTGGCTACGACCCGATTTTCTGGGTGCCGGGCGAATCCTGCTCGGCGGCGCAGCTCGCGCCGGTGCGCAAGAACGTGCTAAGTCATCGCGGTCAGGCTCTGCGCGCGCTCGCCGCGCGGCTGAACGCCAGCGGGTGAGCGCGCTCGATCCGGCGGTTATTCCGCTGTCGCTTTACGTGCACCTGCCGTGGTGCGTGCGCAAATGCCCGTACTGCGATTTCAACTCCCACGAGCTGGCCGGCGCGGTGCCGGAAGACGCCTACGTCGCGGCCCTGCTGCGCGACCTCGACGCCGAGCTCGCCTTGGGCGAAACCCGTCCCCTGCAAACCATTTTTATCGGTGGCGGCACGCCGAGTCTTTTTTCCGGGGCGGCGATCGCGCGTCTGCTGGACGGCGTGCGCGCCCGCCTCCCGCTGGCGGGTGAGGCCGAAATCACGCTGGAAGCCAATCCCGGTGCGGTCGACGAAGCGCATTTCGCGCGCTACCGCGAAGCGGGTGTTAACCGGCTATCGATTGGCGTGCAGAGCCTGCGCGAGGCGCAACTCCGCGCGCTGGGACGCATCCACACGCCGGGCGAGGTAAGCCGCGCGGTGGCGGCGGCGCGTGCGGCGGGTTTCGATAATTTCAACCTCGACCTGATGCACGGCCTGCCGGGCGACACCGCCGGCGACGCGCTGGCGGACTTGCGTGCCGCGCTGGCTTTCGGGCCCACGCATCTGTCCTGGTATCAGCTGACGCTGGAGGAGGGCACGGCCTTCGCGCGGCGCCCGCCCGCGCTGCCGGACGAAGACCTGACGGCGGTGGATGTAGACGCCGGCATTGCCGTGATGGCCGCCGCCGGCTTCCAGCGCTACGAAATCTCGGCCTTCAGCCAGCAAGGTCGCGCGTCGCGGCACAACCTCAACTACTGGACCTTCGGCGACTATCTGGGCATTGGTGCTGGCGCCCACGGCAAGCTGAGTCGCGCGAGCGGGCTGCTGCGGACAAGCAAACGCCGCCATCCGCAGGCCTACATGAAAGCACCCGATGACGCCCGGCGCGCGGTGCCCGAGGCAGATCTGGTCACCGAGTTCGCCATCAACGCCCTGCGTCTGGTGGCCGGCTTCAGCGCCGAGACCTTTACCCAGCGCACCGGGCTGCCGTGGTCTACGTTGGCGGCGGCGCTGGAGGCCGGTTTTGCGCAGGGCTGGCTCGAAGCACAACCGGGGGGCGTGCGGCCCAGCGCCCAGGGTCTTCGGTTTTTGAACGACCTGCAGCTGCTGTTTCTGCCGGAGGCCGAGGCGGAGTAAGGCCGGCGCAGCGAGCTGCCGCTGGCCGGCCCGATCCTTAGCCCTGACGGGCCTTCGCCCGGCGCCGCGACAGACCCAAGGCGCCCAGCGCGCTGCCCAGCAGCCACACCGCCGCCGGCACCGGCACCGGCGCTGCCGTGCGATACAGCGCGGTGCTGCCGCTGACTTCGCTGGACACCGCCAGATAGCCATACCCGCCGTCGGTGAAGAAGGACAGGCCTTCCGGACCCACGTCGCCGGTGTGGTAGATCATTTCCACGAAGCTCGGCGCGGTGCGGTCGTTCAGGTTCCAGACCATGATGGCGTTGCTGCGCTCAAGCCCCAGGAACAGCAGGGTGTCGCTGCCCAGCTGGCCAATGACCGCGCTTTCCGGCTCTGGCCCCTTGTTGTCGCTTCGGGTGTCGTCCCACAGGCAGCCGGCGGTGGCGAGCGTGCAGCTGGTTGACGGCATGAACTGGGTTTTGATGATCTGTTCCAGCTGGTCGCCGGAATCAAACACCAGATTGCCATTGGCATCGAGGATGGAGAACGAGCGCGCGCCGTAGGCCTGCAGCTGGTCCAGATCGCCGTCGCCATCCAGATCGCCGGAAGTCGACACCGTCAGGCGATTGAGCTTGTCGTTGTTGGTTTTCCAGTCGCTGCCATGCGCGGCGGTCAGCGCGGTGTTCAGCGCGGGGTCGATGGTGGCGCTGCCGACGCGAACTTCATCGTTGTAGCCGGGCCAGTCGGCCCGCGAATCGCCTTCATTGGCGGTGACGTAAAACTGCTGGCCGTTCTGCGTGAAGCTCGCGATGCCGTCTGGCATGTAGATGCCCTTCACGTTCCAGTTCTGGATCTGGCCGTTGAGGATATTGGTGCCGGTGCCATCGCGGTCCGACACGTCCAGCCCGTTGCCGGGCAGGCTATGGTCTTTCATGCCCAGCGCCTTGATGGACGTCACGGTCGAGGTCGCGATGTCTACAAACGCGACCGCATTGGCTTCCTGCAGGGTCACCGCGGCGGTGCTGCCGTCCTTGCTGACGGCGATGTATTCGGGCTCAAGATCCTGCGCCACCGTCGGCGGCGTGTAGCCGGCGGTGGTCAGCTTGGTGGGGTCGAGCAGGCGGACACCGGCCGTGCGCAGCGCCGCGGCCTGGCTGTTGAAGCTCGAGAAATCGGCGGTCGTACTCGCCAGCGTGCTGGCATCGATGATGCTGACCGAACCGACCGGATCGGGCGCGCCGGTGTAGTTGGTGGGCTCGCCTTCGTTCGCCACCAGCAGCTTGCTGCCGTCCGGGGTGTAGGTCACGGAGTCCGGGTTGGCGCCGACCGTCACGCTGCCAATGCTGGCAAACGAGCTGGTGTTGTAAAACTGCACCACGCCGGCATTGGTCTTGACCGGCGCGGTAATCGCAACCGCCGCCTGTCCGTTGGCGATCGCCACGCTGTTTACGCCCCCGACCGACTGCAGGTTGATGCTGTTAACCAGCGCGCCGGACAGGTCCAGCACGTCGATGCCGCTGCGGCCGACCGGGCTGCTGACATTGGCATCGGTGCCGATTACCCATAGCCGGCGGTTAAGGGTATCGAAGGAGAGAATTTCGGACCCCTGCGCCTGTGAGGCCGCGGTGCCGGTGTGCTGATAAGTCCACTGCCAGTTGAAAAGCGAAGGCCCGGCGAACGCGGCCGGGGCGCTAAAAGCCATAGCCAAAGCGGCTGCAATGCGGTTTAGTGTCATCTCTTGGTGCTCCGGTAAAGCCCCGCTGCGGGGCGTGGATGGAGGGCGACCAGCGTCCTTGTCCCGCTTGAGACAACAGACCTGGCCCCCGTGCCGGTGCAGTCTCGGGCGTCAACATGACGGACCGGTGACACCCCCAGCGACGCCCCTCAAGTAGCGCCCCCGGCTCGCCGATAGAGCCCCATACACCCGTTCAGAATCGACAAGACGTACGTTTCATGGCACTGAATCTCAAAGATTTCCGTTTTCTCATCGTTGACGACCTGCGCGACATGCGGATCACCCTTCGCGGCATGTTGGAAACCCTCAAAGCCAGTCAGTTCTGGGAGGCGAAAAACTGCGAGGAAGCGCTGGAGGTCCTGCGTACCCAGCCAATTGACGTCGTGCTCTGCGACTACAACCTAGGTGATACGCGCGACGGCCAGCAGCTGTTCGATGAAGCGCGCGGACGCGGCACCCTGGTGCCGCACGCGGCCTGGATCATGATTACCGCCGAGTCGTCCATGGGCATGGTGATGGGGGTGATCGAGAACAACCCCGACGGCTATCTGGTGAAGCCAATCAACAAGGCGGTATTGCAGACCCGGCTGGAGCGCGCGGTGGCGCGCAAGATGATCGTGAAGGACGTCGAACTGGCGATCCGCAACAACAAGTTCACCGACGCCATCGCACTCGCCGACATGCAAATCCAGCGCTACCCCAACGCGAAGTCCGAACTTCTGCGCCTGAAGACCGAGGCGATGTTGCGCAACGCCGCCTATCCCGAAGTGGTCGACCTCTGCGCTGGCCTGCTGGCGGAGCGCCAGCACGAAGGTGCCGAAACCGATATTCCCTGGATGCTGATTAACCTCGGCCGGGCGCGCTACGAACTTGGCGATGTGAGACAGGCCCGTCTGACGTTCCAGAAAGTCCTCGATCAGAACCCGACGGTGATGGAAGCCTACGACTGGCTGGCGCGGATAGAACGCGAGCAGGGCAATGGCAAAGACGCTCAGCGCATCATCAGCAACGCCCTTGGCATATCGGCCCGCTCGATCCGGCGCCAGCAGTCGCTGGGTGATGTGGCGGTAGAAAACGAAGATTTCGCTACCGCAGAGCGGGCCTACGATAAGGCGGTGCAATTGGGGGACGACTCGGTGTTTGCGCGGCCGGACGACCAGGTTGGACTGGTGGGCGCGGTGCGTGTAACCAAAGGCAGTGAGGCGGCGCTCAAGACCATGGGCGAGCTGGTCAAGCGAGCATCCCGAAAGCGAAACAGCAAAGGCCCGCACTGGCGGGTCAGCGCCATGGAAGCCTCCATGCTGGCCGACGCCGGCCGCCACGCAGAGGCAACGGCCTCCGTCGAACGCGCGCTCGAGGCGTTTCGCGATGACACCTCAAGTAACGCGCCGCAGGTCACGCTGGAACTGGCGCGCGCCTGTTTCAACACAGGCAAGGGCGACCAGGGGCGTGCGATGGTCGACCAGCTGGTGCGTGAGAACCATGACCGGCCCGAAGTGACCGGCGCGGTTCAGCAGCTGTTCCAGGACCTCGGCATGGCCGAGGAAGGGGCGTCCCTGATCGAAGGGGCGCAGCAGCAGATCATCAAAATCAACAACGAAGGCGTGCTGCTGGCCAAGGCCGGTCGTTACGCCGAAGCCGTCGCCTGTCTGCAGAAAGCCGCAGAAGACCTGCCCAATAACCTCACCGTCACCCTGAACGCACTGCAGGCGCTGCTGATGCAGATGCAGGCAGAGGGGGTGACCAACCTGGCCCGCTATCAGGCCCGCGAGCACCTCAACCGCGCGCTGAAACTGGCGCCGAAATCCGACAAGGTCGCCCAGATGAAGCTGCGGCTGCAGAACCTGCTGGCGGCCGCCCCCAAGCCGGCCACCGGCTGATGGAACAGCACGAGGACGAAGTATTTACCGATCTGGTCGCGTCCGCTGTCCACGATCTGAAAAACTCGCTGGCGCTGGTGCTGAATGCCGCCGAGCAGATCACGGATCTGGGCGCCGCGCCGCCAGCGGCCCAGCAGGCTCTGCTGCTGCTGCAATACGAGGCACGTCGCGCCAACGCCGACCTGATGGGCCTGCTCGGATTTTTCAAGCTGGAGCGCGGCAGCGCGCTGGTGCGCCCGGCGGTGGTCGACTGTGAAGACCTGCTGGCGGAACTGGTGGCCTACAACACCGACCTGCTGGCCAGTCGCGGGATCAGGCTGGAAGCCACCGAATGTCGCGTCGAAGAAGGGTATTTCGACCGGGGATTGGTGGCCGGCGTGCTGAACGCGGTGATCAACAACGCTTACCGTTTTGCGCGTTCGCAGGTGACGCTGAGTTGCACGCTGGAAGAGGGCTACACGGTATTCCGGGTGCTGGACGATGGTGAAGGCTACGGCCCCAAGATGCTCAGCGCCGCGCCGCAGGACCCCGCAGAACACAGCCACCGCTCCACCGGGCTCGGTTTGTTTTTCGCGCGCCGGGTGGCCGAGTTGCACCAGCATCGGGATCGCATCGGGCAGGTCGTGCTGAGCAATCGCCCCGGCGGCTGCTTCGAACTCTGGTTGCCCTGAACGCCGGCGGTGCGTCGGCCTAGCGTTTGGCCGGGTGGAATTCCCGCAGATAGGGCGGTTGATGCCGCCAACTCATGCCGGCCAGCAGGCCGCCGTCCACCACCATGGCGTGCCCCGTAACGTAAGACGACCGCTCGCTCGCCAGCCAGAGCACGGCTTCGGCAATTTCTGTCGGCTGCGCCATGCGGCCCTGCGGCTGGTCGTCGGCCCGCTCGACGCGGATTTTTTCCATTCGCCGCTGCCAGCGCTCGTCCGTCACGCCGGTGTGAATGGGTGTCTCCACATTGCCAGGACATACCGCGTTAACGCGGATGCCCTGTTCGATTAGTTCCAGCGCCACCGACTTCGTCAGGTTCACCACCGCCGCCTTGCAGGCGTTGTAGAGATGCGGCCCGTAGCCGGCCAGCAGGCCCGCCACGCTCGCGATGTTGACGATGGCGCCGCTGCCCTGCGGGCCCATCACACGCGCCGCGTGCTTCATGCCCAGAAACACGCTGCGCAGGATGATCGACTGGCTGAATTCGTATTCTTCCAGCGGGATTTCGGCGATCGGCCCCAGCGTGCCGACGATGGCGGCGTTGTTGACCAGACAATCAAGCCGTCCGTGCTGCTGCTGGATGTCGCCCAGCACCCGCTCGAAGTCGGCTTCCGCGCGCACATCCAGCGCCATGTACTGCGCGCCGGCACCTAAGTCGGCGGCCAGTGCGCGGCCTTTCTCGTGCTGCACGTCGGCGAGGACCACGGCATAACCGGCGGTGTGGAAGAGGCTGGCGCAAGCGGCCCCGATGCCGCTGGCGGCACCGGTAATCAGACAAACAGGGGCGGGGGTCGACATCGGGTTTGCTCCTTATGCGCGGACGGAGGCGGTGCAGAAACAACAACCCCCGCAGCGGGCGGCGGTTGCAGGGCTAAACGCCGGGTCGGGCTAGTGGCTGTGGCCGCACATGCCAGCGCCGCAGCCGCCGCCGCCCGGCATGCCGGCGAGCTCGTTGCTTTTGCCGCCGGCGACAAAGGTCGGGCGCAGGACTTTGGCCACCGGGCTGTCGGCCGGGGTGCTGTCGTGACCCAGGCCAGCGG
>JAURHQ010000250.1 GCA_030833185.1 Gammaproteobacteria bacterium
GGCCATTGCCCGGGCGGCCGGGAATAGCGATGTCGCCGGCGATGCGCCGGACGCCACCCACAGCGCCATGGCCGCAGCCCTGACTGGCGCGACCAATGCCCTGATCGTGGTCGGCGGCGAAATCGACCGCCATCCTGCGCGCGGCGCGCTGCTGGCTCTGGTGGATGCGATTGCGGCCGCCACCAACAGCCGCACCGGCCTCATCACCGCCGGTGCGAACAGCGCGGGGGCCTGGCTTGCCGGCGCCGTGCCGCACCGTGGACCCGGCGGCAGCGCGGTGCATGCCACCGGCGCGAACGCGCAGGCCCAGTGGACGCAAAAACTTGGCGCCTACCTGCTGCTGGGCTTTGAGCCCGAGGCCGACGTGGCGCAGCCCGCCGCCGCCAACGCGGCGCTGGCCAGTGCCCAGTTCGTGCTGGCCCTGAGCGCCTTCAGCACGCCGGCGCTGGAAGCCGTCGCCACCGTCCTGCTGCCCATCGCGCAGCACGCGGAAAACGAAGGCACCTTCGTCAACGCGCTGGGCCACTGGCAGCATTTCAACGCCGCGGTGAAGCCGCCCGGCGACGCCCGCCCGGCCTGGAAAATCCTCCGGGTTCTCGGCGAACAACTTGGACTTGATGGCTTCGACGCCGTGCAGTGCGACGAAGTCGCCCGCGAGCTTGCCGCGCTTGCCGGTAATGTCAGCGTCGCGGCGCCGGTGCGGCGCCCGCTGCTGAGCGCGGCCGCCGCTACCGATGCCGGTCTCGAACTGCTGGTGACGCTGCCGCTCTACGCTGTAGATGGCTTGGTCCGCCGCGCCGGTGCCCTGCAGCAGATGCCGCAGCGGGCCGACGAATGGGTGCGCGTGGCGCCTGCCACACTGGCGCAACTCGGACTTAGCGACGGCGCCAGCGTCACCCTGACCGCAGACGGGCAGGGCGCGGCCTCGCAGATTCTGGCCGATGCACGCGTGCCGGCTGGCGTAGTCTGGGTGAAGGCCACCTCGCGTCTCGCGCAGCAACTGCCCGCCGCCACGCGCCTCGGCGTTAGTGCGGCCACCAGCGGGGTGACGGCATGACCGAGTTCCTCACAAGCCAGTTGGCCTTTCTGCCGGCGCCGCTGGTGACGGTGCTCATCATCCTGCTGAAGATCGTGATCATCGTGCTGCCGCTGATGGGCTGCGTGGCCTACCTCACGCTCGCCGAGCGTAAGGTCATTGGCTATATGCAGGTGCGGCTTGGTCCCAACCGCGTCAGCCTGCTGGGCATCGATTTCCTGCGCGGCTGGGGTCAGCCGATTGCCGACGCGCTGAAGCTGATGTCGAAGGAAATCGTGGTGCCAAACGGCGCCAACACCTTCCTCTTCCTGATCGCGCCCGTGGTGGCGCTGGGCCCGGCGCTCGCCGCCTGGGCGGTGGTGCCTTTCGGCGCTGAAATGACGCTGGCCAACATCAACGCGGGCCTGTTGTACATCCTCGCGCTGACCTCGCTGGGCGTGTACGGCATCATCATCGCGGGCTGGGCCAGCAACTCGAAGTACGCTTTTCTGGGCGCGATGCGCTCGGCGGCGCAGATTGTGTCCTACGAAATCGCCATGGGCTTTGCGCTGGTCGGGGTGCTGACCGCCGCCGGCAGCCTCAACCTCGGTGAAATCGTGAAGGCGCACGCGGGTGGGTTGCTGCACTGGTACTCGCTGCCGCTGTTCCCGCTGTTCCTCATCTATTTCATTTCTGGCGTGGCGGAAACCAACCGCGCGCCTTTCGACGTCAGCGAAGGCGAATCCGAAATCGTCGCCGGCTTCCACGTGGAATACGCGGGCATGGCCTTCGCGGTGTTCTTCCTCGCGGAATACGCCAACATGATCCTCATCTCGGCGCTGACCGCGGTGATGTTCTTTGGCGGCTGGCTCTCGCCGCTGCCGGCGGCGCTGGCCGAGATTCCGGTGATCGGCAGCCTGCTGGGCCCCGGGATTCACTGGTTCATCTTCAAGACCGCCTTCTTCCTGTTCTGCTTCCTGTGGTTCCGCGCGACCTTCCCGCGTTACCGCTATGACCAGATCATGCGCCTGGGCTGGAAAGTGTTCCTGCCCATCACCATCGTCTGGATTGTGTTGATCGGTGCGGCCGTGGTGTGGCAGCTGCCGCCCTGGTTCGCCGGCAAGTGATCGCCCGGAGTTACCCATGAACGCCGTCGTCAGCTACTTCAAAAGCCTCACGCTGGTGGAACTGGCCCGTGGCCTGCAACTCACCGGCCGCCGCATGTTCGACCGCAAGATCACCATCCAGTACCCGGAAGAGAAAACGCCGCAGTCGTCGCGCTTCCGCGGGCTGCACGCGCTGCGTCGCTACGCCAACGGCGAAGAGCGCTGCATTGCCTGCAAGCTCTGCGAGGCGGTGTGTCCGGCGCTGGCGATCACCATCGAATCCGCGCCGCGCGATGACGGCACGCGGCGGACCACGCGCTACGACATCGACCTCACCAAGTGCATTTTCTGCGGCTTCTGCGAAGAGTCCTGCCCGGTGGATTCCATCGTCGAGACCCGGCATTTCGAATACCACGGCGAGCAGCGCGGCGACCTCCTGATGACCAAGGCCAAACTGCTGGCCCATGGCGACCGCATGGAAGCCCAGATTGCCGCCGACCGCGCGGCCGAGGCCAAGTTCCGATGAGCGCCTGCCTCGCCCTCTCCGATGGCGCAGCCATCCTGAAACGGTAAACCCTGATGCTCCAGCAGATTCTCTTCTACGCCTTTTCTGCGCTGGTCATAGCGGCCGGCGCCATGGTCATCACCGTGCGCAACCCGGTGTACGCCGCGCTGTCGCTGGTGGTGGCGTTCTTCGGCAGCGCGGGCCTCTGGATGATGCTGGAAGCCGAGTTTCTGGCCATCGCGCTGGTGCTGGTCTACGTCGGCGCGGTGATGGTGCTGTTTCTGTTCGTGGTGATGATGCTCGACATCAACATCGCCGTGCTGCGCGAGGGCTTCGCTCGCTACGTGCCAGTCGCCGTGGTATTTGCGGTGCTGATGATGGTGTCGATCACGCTGGTGGTCGGGCCGCGGCATTTCGCGCTTGAGTTCGTGGCCGCGCCGCCGCCAGCCGATCCGGACTACAACAACACGCAGGCGCTGGGCCGGGCGCTCTTCTCGCAGTACCTGCTGCCGTTTGAAGCCGCCGCCGTGGTGCTGCTGGTTGCCATCATTGCGGCCATTGCGCTGACCCTGCGGCATACCCGCCAGACCAAGGCGCCCAAGCCCGAACGTCAGGTGCAGGTCCAGCGCAACGACCGCCTGCGGATCGTCAAGATGGACGCGGAGAAAAACACATGATCTCCCTCGCGCACTACCTCATCGTGGGCGCGGCGCTGTTCTGCCTCAGCGTCGCCGGCATCTTCATCAACCGCAAGAACGTCATCGTGCTGCTGATGTGCATCGAACTGATGCTGCTGGCGGTGAACCTCAACTTCATCGCCTTTTCCCATTTCAACCAGGACGTGGCCGGGCAGGTGTTCGTGTTCTTCATCCTGACGGTGGCGGCAGCGGAGTCGGCCATTGGTCTGGCGATTCTGGTGGTGCTGTTCCGTAATCGGGCTTCCATCAACGTCGAAGACATCGGCACCATGCGCGGCTAGGCCGGGGCCTCAGCCAGAAAGAAACGAGTAGCAAAGCGTGAAAGAGCTCTGTCTTTACATCGTGCTGGCCCCGCTGCTGGGCGCCATCATTGCAGGCCTGTTCGGGCGCGCCGTGGGCCGCACCGGCGCTCATCTGGCGACCATCCTCGGGGTCGGGGTGTCCTTCGTCCTGTCCTGCGTGGTCTTCCAGCGCATCGTGCTGGGCGGCGAAGCGCCCCTCAACGTCAACCTTTACCAATGGCTCGCCACCGGCGGAGTCAACTTCTACATCGGATTCCTGATCGACCCGCTGACCGTCACCATGATGGTGGTGGTGACCTTCGTCTCGTGGATGGTGCACATCTACACCATTGGCTACATGCACGACGACCCGGGCTATCAGCGCTTCTTCTCCTACATCTCGCTCTTCACCTTCAGCATGCTGATGCTGGTGATGTCCAACAACTTCCTGCAGCTCTTCTTTGGCTGGGAAGCGGTGGGCGTGGTGTCCTATCTGCTCATCGGCTTCTGGTTCAAGCGCGATACCGCGATTTACGCCAACTTGAAGGCCTTCCTGGTCAACCGCGTGGGCGACTTTGGCTTCCTGCTGGGTATCGCGGCGGTGCTGATGTACTTCGGCTCGCTGGACTACGCGGAAGTGTTCGCCAAGGCGCCGTCGCTGGCCGAGGCGAGCATCACCCTGATCGAAGGCCACCCGCTGTCGCTGATGACCGTGACCTGCCTGCTGCTGTTTGTGGGCGCGATGGGTAAATCGGCGCAGGT
>JAURHQ010000251.1 GCA_030833185.1 Gammaproteobacteria bacterium
AAAGGTAGGGACGCGGGTGAAAGGGATCCGGCTGACCTCCGGCGATCACAACATCGACTGCCGGATCGAAGGCTTCGGCGCCATGCAGTTGAAGTCGGCGTTCGTGAAGAAGGCCTAATCGGTCCGCGACGGACGGCTACCGAACCGAAACGGCGACATTGTCTGGCCCCGGTCCCCTGCGATGGGCGACTAATCGGTTGACGGTGCCGGTGGGCGAACGCGATGCTCAAGCGCTGGTGCTCATGGGATAACACGCGTGAAACTACAAGCTGAATCCGGCGCGCCCGTCCGGCTCAAACTGCCCGCCATGTTCTTTGTCACCAGTGCCCTGTCGGGTCTGCTGCTGGGACTGGGGGTGCTGGGCATCGTGCGGCCCTCGGCGGTGCCCGTGCTGGGGGAGTCCACTGTCAGCCTTGCCGCAGTGGGGGGCGGACTGGGACTCGAAGTGTGGGCCGTGGTGATCTTGATTAAGGCCCTGCGCGCCGCGCGCCGGGCGGCGCACAGGCCATGAGTCCGCTCGAGGTGCTGAAGTCCCTGCCGCTCTGTCGCGACCTGTCGGACGAGGCGCTGACCGGCGTGGCCGCGCTGACCCATACCGCTCGCTTCATGCCCAGCGAACTGCTGTTGCGACAGGGCACACCCTCGACCTGCGCTTACGCGCTGGTTGCAGGTCGGGTGGCGGTGCTCCGCACCTTGCCGGGCGGCGGCGAACTGCCGCTGGCGGAGGTCGGGCCGGGCAGCGTGGTGGGAGAAATGAGCCTGCTGGCCGAACTGCCGCGCATGGCGAGCGCGCGGGCGCTGGACGAGGTGCAGGCCGTGGTCTTCGACCGGGCGGTCTTCGTCGCCGCCTGCCGCACCCGTCAACCGGCGGCGCGCATCATTCTCGAAGGCGTGATGCAGCGGGTTTGCGCGCATTTACGCTCGTTGACCGCGCCCCTGCAGGCGCAGGCTGCGCCGGGCCCGGTGTGGCAGCCCGCGCCGGATGCACCGCCGACCGGTGAATTCGACTATCGCCGCTTCTTACCTCTTCTGCGCTGCGCGCCCGCGCTGGGCGAGGCGGGTCTTGACCGCTTCGTTGCGCTGGCGCCGCCGCGCACCTTGCGCCGCGGCGAGCCGCTCTTCACGCCGGACACCCTCGCCCCGGGCCTCACGCTGGTCGTGCATGGCGCGCTGGAAAGCCTGCCCGGGGCAACGCAAGACGCGCAGGCCATGGAAATCTACGGCCCCGGCAGTCTGGTCGGCTTGCCAACGATACTTGATGGCGCGCCGCTGGATTGGCGGGTGCGCGCGCGCGAACAGAGTCTGGTCCTGCAGTTGCCGCAGTCCGCGTTTGAGGCCTGTTACGCCGGGCAGGATGACTTTGCCTTCGGGCTGCTGTGCGCCGTGGCCGAGCAACTGGCCGACAGCATGCTGCGCCTGTCCAATCGCCTCGCCCAGAACACGGGCCTGCAGCGGGCGCAGACCATTCTGGCGCGACGGCTGGCCTGACGCCCGCTAGAGCCGAATGTCCGTGGTGCTCAGCATCGGGCGGCGGGCGCTGCTGTCGACGGTCAGAAGTCCGTATTCCGGCACTTCTATCCATGAGGAGACGTCCGCCGTCAGCGGTTCGGAGGCGATGAGGATGGCGTCGGCCGCGTCTTCAGCGCCGACCATCTTCCACTCGCCCTCGTGGTGGCCGAAATCGTGCCCCAGCGTGTACCACAGCGAGAGGTAGCGGAGATTGGCTTCGTTCACACGGGCGGGGTCGTCGGTGCGATAGCGCCCGAAGTCGAAGCAGTAGCGCACGGCGGCGGCCACCTCACCGTTGCTCATGAATAGATTGACTGAAGACGAAATGGTGATGCCTGCGCGCTGCCGCGCCTCACGAATAATGCCCAGCGCGGCAATGACAGCCTTGCCCAGTTCGTCGGCCGAGAAACTCACCGGATCGGCGAGTTGCGAAATGACCAGCGCGGCGATCCATTCGCTGTCCGTAGTGCCGCAGATTTGTCGTCGCCAGCGCGGTGCCACCGCCGGCGTCAGCAGCTCGCGTATCTCCGCAAAGCGATACAGATCCCCGTTGTGTGCCAGCGCCAGCGTGCTCCCTTCAAAACGAAACGGGTGGGTGTTCTGGGCGGAAATATTGACCTCGGTGCTGTAGGCCACGCCGCGCACATGCGCGAGCAAGGACGACGCCCGCACCTTGCCGGCAAGCGATTTCAGATTGCGGTCGAACACCGGCAGCGCGGTGGAGCGATATTCCCAGGGCAGCTCCGGCGCGTGCGATTCACGGTCCCAGGCCAGCAGACCGAAGCCGGCCAGATTGAGCAGATGCAACATGCGCGGATTGAAGGACTGCCGCACCAGCGCGCTGTCCGGCTGATAAAGCAGATGGTCCAGCAACACCGGGCGACCGAGATACAGCAGGGCACGACACATGGGAGTCCCTTCGGGTTTCCAGCGTAGGGGTGATTGGGTATCGTCGCGGTCACCCGCCCGCTTGGCAACCCACAAAGGCACCGCGCATGAAGCATGTTTATCACCCGCAACCCGAACCTTACGAAACCATCCTCGTCCGCCGCGATGGCGCGATTGACTGGTTGACGCTGAATCGCCCGGAAGCCCTCAACGCGCTGTCGATCCGGATGCAGCTGGAACTGCAGCACTACTTCGAAATGCTCTATCGCAAGCTCGATACGCGGGTGGTGATTTTGCGTGGCGCGGGGCGCGCGTTTTGCGCCGGGCTAGATATCAAGGAAGTGGACCTGTCCAAGGACATTGCCAATCCGGTGGAAGGCCTGCGCGTGCAGCAGCGGGTGGCGGATGTCATCAAACTGATGCGGAAGATTCCGCAGCCAATCATTTCGCTGGTGAACGGCGCGGCCAGCGGTGGCGGTATGGCACTGGCGCTGGCCAGCGACGTGCGCATCGCGACGCCCACCGCGCGCTTCAATGCGGCGTTTATCCGCTTGGGCGTGACGTCCTGCGACGTCGGCACCAGCTATTTCCTGCCGCGTCTGGTGGGCTGTTCGGTGGCCTCGGAAATGATGCTCACCGGGCGCTTTATCGACGCCGCGCGGGCGGAACGCACCGGGCTCGTGTCTTCGGTGGTGGCGGAAGATGCGCTGGAAGCGACCGGCCGCGCGATGGCAGAGGACATGCTGAAGACCTCGCCGCTCGGGCTCCGGCTGACCAAGGACGGCATCAACCAGAATCTTAATGCGCCGAGTCTTGACGCAGCGATGGCGCTGGAAGATCGCCAGCAGATACTCTGCGGGCACACCGAAGACGTGAAGGAAGCCTTCCACGCCTTCGTCGAAAAACGTGATCCGCACTACAAGGACCGCTAGAGATGAGCGAACTTTTTTCTGTCGCAGGCAAGGTAGCCTTGATTACCGGCGGCTCGCGCGGCATCGGCCTGATGATCGCCAAGGCGCTGGTCGCGGCGGGCGCCAAGGTCTACCTCTCCTCGCGCAAGGCCGCGGTTTGCGATCAGGCGGCGGCCGAGTTGGCCGCGCTGGGCGAATGCCATTCGCTTCCGGCGGACTTGTCCAAAATGAGCGAAGTGGAACGTCTGGCCAGCGCGCTCGGCGAGCGCGAGCAGGCGCTACACATTCTGGTCAATAACGCGGGCGCGACCTGGGGTTCATCGATCGAATCCTTCCCCGAGCAGGGTTGGGACAAGGTGATGGATCTCAACGTGAAGTCGGTGTTTTTCCTGACCCAAAAGCTGTTGCCGATGCTGGAGCAGGCCGCGAGTCCGAGCGATCCGGCGCGCGTCATCAACATCGGTTCGGTCGACGGCATGCACATGCCGGCCTTCGAAAACTTCTCCTACGCGCCCTCGAAAGCCGCGCTGCATCACCTGACGCGGATGCTGGCAACGAGCCTCGCCGCGCGGGCCATCACGGTGAACGCCATTGCGCCGGGGCCTTTTGCCACCGACATGATGGCGCCGATGGTCGCCACCATGGGCGAGAAAATTATCGGTGCGGTGCCGCTGGGGCGGATGGGCGAGGGCGACGACATTGGCGGCGTGGCGCTGTTCCTGTCGTCCCGCGCCGGGGCCTATGTAACGGGCGTGGTGCTGCCGGTGGACGGTGGCCTGTTGGGCGCTAGCTAAGGCCACGGCGCTTAAAACAAGCTGGATAAAGACAACAACGGGGAGGGCCGCATGATTCTGCCGACGCTCGACGAGTACTCAAAGAAATATCAGCACATCAAGTTCCACCGCGAAGACGGCATCCTGCAGTTGACGCTGCACAGCGAGGATCAGGACCTCGTCTGGGGCTTCGCGCCGCATCAGGAACTGGGCTACTGCTTTGCCGACATCGCGGCCGATCCGGAAAACAAGGTGATCATTTTTACCGGTT
>JAURHQ010000252.1 GCA_030833185.1 Gammaproteobacteria bacterium
GACAACCTCAGTCGGGGCAGCAAGCCCCTCCCGCAAATCCAGTTCGCGACCCCTCGTGGGAGCGGCAACGCCGCGACGCCAGCACCAAATCAGCCACACCCTCAGTCAGGGCACAAAGCCCCTCCCACGAATGCCGTTGGCGCCGACACATCGGACCTCCTCCACGGAGGCGACGGCGATGTCCGTCACCTCACACCGGCCGCCGACCCGCCGCCGTTTTCTTGCCGCCTTTCTTTTTCGTCAGCGCATTGAACAGCCGGTTTTTCGGATATTCCGCGCCCACCACGTGCTGCAGCGTCATCGCGCGCACCACCTGATAGGTGCGAATGCGAAACGCCGGATCGCAGGACATGCGCACGTACAGGTCTTTGGCCGGCACGCCGTAGTCTTCTTCCAGCCAGGCCATGAGATTGTTGGTGGCGTCGTACAGCGCCTGCTCCATCGGCAGGTTGATGCCCACCGCCACCACGCTGTCCGGCTTCTCGATGCGCACGCAGGGCAGGCGCTTGTTTTTGATCACCCGGCAGGACAACTGCACCGTGGCGCGGGTCTCATCCGCGATGCCGGTGTATTCGGTATCGCCCTGACCGCCGTGCACGTCGCCGATGTACAGCAGCCCGCCGCGGTTATAGCTGTTGAGATAAATGGTGTGGCCGGCGCAAATATCGCGACAGTCGATGTTCCCGCCAAACGCGCCCTGACCCAGCACGGAGGTAAACACCTCGCGCTGCGAGGCCGTCGCCAGCGTGCCGATGAAGGGCTCGAGCGGCCAGGAGAGGCTGTCGGAATACACCGCCGTGCCGTCGCGCGTGTGGCCGCTGGGGCCGGGCAGATGCTCGATCACATGCACGCTGGGTTTCGCGCAGTCGCTGCGCGAGAGCGAATCCGTCAGCGGCCCCACGCCGGGCAAAATCCCCGAGAAGCCGTAGCGCCAGGGGTCGATCCAGTCGATGGTCACCGCCAGCACGTCGCCGTCTTCGCAGCCGTCCACGAAGATCGGCCCCACCACTGGGTTGTACAGCGGCGGATACGACTGCTGCAGCTTCGCCACGTGCTCCCCGATCATCGGGTGCACCAGCGGATTATCGCTGTCGTCGGCAATCAGCCCGCTCAGCGCGTCGTCGGTTTCGACCTGGAACACTTCGCCCTGCTTCACGCGCAAACAGGGTTTGTCGCGGTTATCGAAGGCGTATTTCTGCACTTTGCCACGGCGGATGATCTTCATGCGGGGCTCCTCGAATGAGTGGTGATGAAACGCACGGGCGAGTGTGTCGCGGGCGGGGGCGAATGCCAAGGCGGGGCGTAAGAGACCGGGTGAAACTGGCCGCTGGCAATTCCTGACGGGTCAAGCCATGCCTGCTAAGTGCGCCGAGAACGACCAGAGCGTTCGGCAACCTCAGTAGGATCGGCGCTTGTGCCGCGATAATCCCGGGCGCATGCGCCAATCTCAATCGCGGCGCACTCGTCGCTGGGAGCTCCAAAAAAACGATATCAACGGGCACGCTGACACCGAGCGCGTGCGGCAAACAAATCTTTCTGGCGTCAGGCGAGGGCATCAGAGCAGCACCTACCGCACCGCGATCTGGACGTTCAGCAGGAATCCGGTGAGTTGCAGTATTGTAGCCACTCGGCTACGTTTCCCTGATGTATGACATCCGTCGCTCGGCGACCTTCACCAAGTGGCTAGACAGGCTTCGCGACGCTAAGGCCAGAGCCCGGGTCCTGGCTCGCCTCACCCGTGTTGAGGGCGGAAACCTTGGCGACACGAAGCCGGTCGGTGAGGGAGTATCGGAGTTTCGGATCGACTACGGCCCGGGCTATCGGGTCTATTTCACGCAGAAAAACAACACCATCATTGTCCTGCTGGTAGGGGGCGATAAGTCCACCCAGGCGCAAGATATCAAGCAAGCCATTCAACTGGCCCGAGAACTCGACGAGTGACTGCGATGGCAAAAACCAAAACATATCGATACGACACGGCAGAGCACCTTCGCACGCCGGAAGAGATGGCGCTCTATCTTGAAGCGTGCATCGAAGAAGCGGACGGGGATGCTGCGTTCATCGCCAGGGCACTGGGAAACATTGCCAAAGCCAAGGGCATGGCACAGGTCGCACGAGACGCCGGACTGTCCCGGGAGAGTCTGTATAAAGCCCTGTCTGGGGAGCGTAGCCCGGGGTTCGACACCATTCTCCGCGTAGTCGATGCCCTCGGCCTGAAGCTGCACGCCGAAGCCAAGTAAGGCAGGCCAGTCACCCTGGCTGCCGTTCGCGCGGGCGGCTCGGCGATTGGTGTGCAGGCAGCGCTCAACGGCTCGTTATGCGACAGCGTACGTACGTGCTCAAGCCCAGCCGTCTCTGAAAACACTCGGCACAAGCAACTGCGCTCGCCGTGATGCGGCTTTCACGAGCGCGCGCCGCCCCCTCAGCACAGACCGTGGGCTCCCCCTGTAGGAGCCGCCGCGCCGGCCGCGAACGGGTTGGCAGACGTGTTGGGACCTGTCGCGGAAAGGGGTGAGGCTGACGTCGGCCATTTGCGCTTGCGCCGGAACACCGGGGCCTTCCAAACCCGCCGGTGACCGTCCTGAGCAGATTGCTCCCGCGTCACCGCAAAATCAGTTCCTGCACGGTAACACCGGTGGCCGCCGAACGGTCCGCTTCCCGCGCACTCTCCAGACCAGCAACCAGACCGGTTATATTCACGTCGCTCGCCGCGTGGGCACATTCAAAAATTTTTGAGGTAAACGCCCATGTCGGCACCGGTATCACACACGCGGGTTTTGGCCGCCTCCCTGGTCGGGACCGCGGTCGAGTTCTACGACTTCTACATCTACGGCACCGCCGCCGCGCTCGTCTTCGGCCCGCTGTTCTTCCCCTCCGAAGCGCCGGGCCTGCAGCTGCTGGCCAGCTACGCGAGTTTCTCGGTCGCGTTTTTTGCCCGCCCCCTCGGCGCGGTGGCCTTCGGGCATTTCGGCGACCGTATCGGGCGTAAATCAACGCTCGTCACCTCGCTGTTAATCATGGGCATTTCAACCTTCCTCATCGCGTTTCTACCGACCCATGCGGTGATTGGCTGGTGGGCGCCGGTGCTGCTCTGCCTGCTGCGTTTTGGTCAGGGCTTTGGGCTGGGCGGCGAGTGGGGCGGGGCTGCGCTGCTGGCGGTGGAGCATGCGCCGCCGGGAAAAACCGGCCGTTACGGCATGTTTCCGCAACTGGGAGCGCCGGTCGGCTTTGTCTTGTCCAACGGACTTTTCTTGCTGCTGGGGCTTTGGTTGTCGGCAGAAGATTTTCGCGAGTGGGGCTGGCGCATTCCGTTTCTGGGCAGCGCGGTGCTGGTGGGCGTGGGGCTGTGGGTGCGCCTGCGCCTCACCGAAACGCCCGCTTTTGCCAAGGCGCTGGCCGAAGCCCCGCCGCCCAAGGTGCCGCTGGGCGAATTGATGCGCGGCTACTGGCGCGAAGTGCTGGGCGGCACCTTCGCCGCCATCGTCTGCTTCGCCAGCTTCTACACCGCCACCGCCTTTGCGCTGGGCTACGGCACCACCACGCTCGGCATCCCGCGGGAGGAATTTCTGGGGCTGCAGCTGTTTGCCATTTTGTTTCTGGCCGCCGGCATTGTGGTCGCGGGCTATGCCGCGGATCGCTTCGGCGCGAACAAGGTGCTGATGGCCGGCTGCGCCACCACCGTGGCGGTTGCGCTGCTGCTGGCGCCGGCGCTGGGCAGCGGCGAGCCGCTCTACATCGGCGCCTTCCTGTCGTTGGCGCTGTTCACCATGGGGCTGACCTACGGCCCGCTCGGCGCCTGGCTTCCCGCCCTGTTTCCCGCACGGGTGCGCTACTCCGGCGCGTCGGTGGCGTTCAACGTGGCCGGGATTCTGGGCGGCGGACTGGCGCCGCTCGTCGCCCAACGCCTCGCCACTACCTCCGGGCTGGGTGCCGTCGGTATCTATCTTTGCGTGTGTTCGGCGCTGAGTTTGGCGGGCTTGGTGGCGCTGCGGGGGAGGGGTTGAGTAGGGATTTGGAATAGAGGATCCCTGCGCTGCGCTCGCCGCATCACCCCCCCAACACCGCCCGCGCAATCCGCGCATACACCCGCGACAGCGGCGCCAGATCCGCTACCCGCACGCATTCATCAATCTTGTGAATGGTCGCGTTGACCGGGCCTAGCTCGACCACTTCGGTGCCCAGCGTGGCGATGAAGCGGCCGTCGGAGGTGCCGCCGCCGGTGGAGGTGAAGGTGCCGCCTGTGGCGCTGGTGATGCTGCCGCCGGTGCCGGGCAGGGCGTTGTTGTTGGAGAGGGCGGCCATCGCCACGTTGCGGCCGTTGAGATTGAGGACGCCGGCGTTTGCCGTGAGC
>JAURHQ010000253.1 GCA_030833185.1 Gammaproteobacteria bacterium
GGCCGGGTCGGCACTGTCGCCTGCTCGCGCTGGGAAGTGACGGCGGCGGATGAAGGCGGCTTTCTGCTCAGCACCTGCGATAAGTACAAGTCCTACCTCAGCGTTGCCGGCAGCTACAACCTGCACAAGATTGAAGGGCCCGACGGCAAGCCGCTGGTGGTCTTCGAGCCCTGGTTGCCGGCGGTGCAGTTTCCGCTGGCCGTGCGCAAGGTCTGGACCGAACGCTACGAAGGCTATCTGGCCAGCGAAGGCCTGCGCTGGGAAGGCGAGATGACCTGCCGGGTGGTGGAGTTTGCGCCGGTCTCGGTCAAGGCCGGCAACTTCGACGCCTTCCGCATCGAGTGCTACGACAAGCGGCGCGCGGCGATGCTGGAAACCGGCGCCAACACCACGCTGTGGTATGCGCCTTCGGTGCCAGGCATCGTGAAGACCGTGAACCACGAGGAACCCGCGTGGGACAGCGAGCTGACGGACCATGGACCGCGCTAGGGCACGGCCCCGGTGAGCCGCGCGTTCGTCAAGGAAGGCGACGGCGCAGAGGCCGACGAACCGCTGCGCCGCGCGCCGCGCATCCCGCCCTGTTACATCACGCGGCGCGGGTACGACGCCGCCCGTGCGGCGCATGAGGCGCTGCTGCATGAAGTAGGCGGACGGAAGCTCGACGAGGTGCCGCTGGACGCACGCGATGCCTTTCGTCAGCAGAGCCTGCGCCTGCAGGAACTGACCGCGCTGCTGCAGGAAACCGTGCCCGTTGAACCGCCGTCAGGGCCGGTCGCAGAAGTGCGCTTCGGGGCGACGGTAAGTCTGCTCGAGCCCGACGGGCGCAGGTTTGAACTACGGCTGGTGGGCGAGGACGAAGCCGCGCCGGAGCAGGGCCTGCTCAACTGGCGCTCCCCTTTAGGTCAGCGCCTGCTAGGGGCCCGCGTTGGCGATGAAGTCGAATGGCAGCGGGCGGCGAGCGTCGTCTGGCTGGAAGTGCTCGCCGTCCGCTACGACTAAGGTTTACTTGATGAGGCCCTCGGCGCGCATCGCGTCCTGCACCCGCGGCCGCGCGGCGATGCGTTCGCGGTAGCTCTTGAGTCGCGGCCAAGTCGCCACGTCCAGCCCCACAAAGCCCATCCAGCCCAGCGTGGTGAAGAGATAGGCGTCGGCGCAGGTGAAGGTATCGCCCAGCAGGTACTCCTTGCCGCCCAGTTCATTGGCCACCCAGGTGTAGCGGTCGCTCAGGCGCTGCTTCTGCCACTGCTTGAACTCGCTTCCGGCTGCCGGGTTGAACAGCGGCGAATAGCCTTTGTGCAGTTCGGTGCCAATGAAATTGAGCCAGCTTTGCATGCGGGTGCGCTCGCGACTGCCGGCGGGCGGCGCGAGACGGGATTCGGGCACCTGATCCGCCACGTATTGCACGATGGCCGGGCCTTCGGTGATGCGCTCGCCGTCATCGAGTTCCAGCATCGGCACGTAGCCGTGCGGATTGACGCTGTAGTAGTCGGCGCCGTCGCTCAGCGTGTGGGCCTTGATGTCCACTTTGACGAGTTCAACGCTGAGCCCCGCTTCGCGCAGGCAGATATGCGGCGAGAGCGAGCAGACGCCGGGTGAGTAGTAGAGCTTCATGAGGCTTCCTTCTGCGAGATTGACGATGGGACGCGCGGCGCGCCCGGCCGGAGTATGCCAGAGCAGCTTTATGCGCAGACCCTGATCGTACGAATTGACGCGCTGCAGCGCAGTCCGGACAATCCGCGTCCGCCGTCGCAGCGGCGGCTTCTTTTTTCGCCCTTGGAGTGTTCATGTTGTTCAGAGTATGTGTGCTTGGCAGCGCCCTGCTGCTGTCGGCTTGCGCCGGCAAGACCATTGTCCCCAACTACCAGAATTCGAATCCCTTTCTGCAGGTCGGCGGCGAACAGCCCGCCAATAGCGCGCCGGTGGTGGAGAACGCAGGCTCGTTTTGTCTTGAAGTCAGCGAGGTCTGGCACAGCGACGGCAAGACGCCGGACGGCCAGAAACTGTGGGCGCGAGATACGCTGCGCAAGGTCGTGCCCTGCCCCTGAAGGCCCGCGCCTTCAGCCGCCGAAGAGATTGCGGCGGACTTCTTCCAGATGCTCACGGATGAGCGCGGTGGCGGTAGCCTCGTCGCGGGCGCGTAGCGCGGCGACGAGTTTGCGGTGCTGTGCTTCGTAGCGCCGCCGCCGCGCTGCGGTCAGCGCCTGCTGTTTCAGTCGCCCCCATTCGCCGTTCTCCCGCGCCTCGCTCATATTGCGCAGGCAGAGCATGAAAAACGCGTTGTGGGTCGCGGCGGACAGCGCCTCGTGCAGCGCGCCGTCCCAGTATTCAAAGGCTTCAAAACTGTCGGCCCGCTCGCCTTCCTGCAGGCAATGCGCCATCCGGTCAAAGTCTTCGCGGGTAGCGTGACGCACGATCAGGCCGGCCAGCAGCGGCTCGAACAGCAAGCGCGCTTCCATCAGTTCGGCCGGGCTGACGTTCAAAATAGCGGCCTTGTGCAGACGTTCCCGTCGCGCCAGATGCGGTAGCGTCGCGACATAGGTGCCGCTGCCGGCTTCCCGTCGCAGGAGACCCCGCGCGACGTAATCGTCGATGATGCGCCGGACGCTGCCGCGCGAGAGCGCAAAGCGCGCCGCGAACTCGCGTTCTGCCGGCAGCTTCATGCCGAGCGCGTAGTGGCCCTCGTCGAGCTGCTCGTCGAGAAAGCGCTGCAGGCGGCCCTCGGGTAGGGGATCTGCCGCGTTTTTTTCCGATCCAATTGGTTTGTTCAAGCCCAATATTCCCGCTTGAGTACCGAATTGGCCGCACCTTACCATCAGCGCCATGCGATCCAAATGGTTAATGCCAGATCGCCCATCGCCCCTCAGTGTTTGCCAAGGAGATCGCCTTGAAACTCGCCCGCTTCGAATACCGCAACGCGCCCTGCCTCGGGCGGCTCAATGCTGCCGGCAACGGCTTTGACCTCATCAACGCGAGCGCGACCGGCGGCGACGCCATGATCGCGCTCATCGAGACGCTGCTCGCCGGCGGCGAGCCGGCGTTCAGCGGGGAGCGCGTCGCGCTGTCCGACGTGCGCCTGCTGGCGCCCATCCGGCAGCCCTCGAAGAACGTGCTCTGCATCGGCAAGAACTACGCGGCCCACGCGGCCGAGTTCACCCGCAGCGGCTACGACGCCTCCACCAAGCCGACCGACGCCATCCCCGACGCGCCGATCGTGTTCTCCAAGGCACCGGACTGCATCATCGCCGCCGGTGACGAGATCCTGCCGCCCTGGTCGCTCAGCCAGGACATCGATTACGAAGCCGAGCTGGGCGTCATCATCGGCAAGGGCGGACGCGGCATCGCGCGGGCCGATGCGTATGCCCATGTGTTTGGCTACACCATCATCAACGACGTCACCTCGCGCGACCTGCAGGTGAAACACAAGCAGTGGCTGCTGGGTAAATCGATCGACACCTTCTGCCCGATGGGGCCGTGGATCGTGACGGCAGATGAAGTCGATCCCGGCAATATCGACGTGCGCTGCTGGGTCAACGATGAACTGCGTCAGGACGCCAATACGCGCGATTTGATTTTCGACATCCCGACCATCATCGAGACGATTTCCGCCAGCATGACGCTGCGTCCGGGCGACGTCATTGCCACCGGCACGCCGGCAGGGGTGGGCGTCGGCTTCACGCCGCCGAAGTTCCTGCGTAGCGGCGATCGCGTACGGATTGCGATCAGCGGCATCGGCGAAATGACTAACCCGGTGCGCTAGGGGGCGACTCGCATGGACTATCAAATCAACGGCAAACGGATGGTGGTGGACGTGCTGGGCAGCGGCGCGCCGCTCCTGCTGGTGCATGGCCTGGGCGGGACGGCGAACAGCTGGGCACCGGTGGTCGCGGCCTTCGCGGGCAAGATGCAGCTCATCGTGCCGGACCTGCCGGGCGCCGGGCGTTCGGCGTCCGACCCGGCGGTCAGCATCGAAAGTCTGGCGGCAGATCTGCTCGCACTGCTGGATGTGCTCGGTATCGACAGTGCGCATGTGGCCGGCCATTCGATGGGCACGGTGGTGTGCCAGCATCTGGCCGCGCTGGCGCCGACCCGCGTGCGGGATCTCGTGCTGCTTGGGCCGCTGGCGGAAGCGCCGGAGGCTGCGCGTCCGGCACTGCGCGCGCGCGCCGACGCCGCCCTGCAGGACGGCATGGACCCCATCGCCGAGGTGCTCTGCGAACGCGCGCTGGCGCCCGTGACGCGCGAGCGGCAGCCGCTGGTCACCGGCTTTGTGCGCGAACTGATTCAACGCCAGCGCGCGGCGGATT
>JAURHQ010000254.1 GCA_030833185.1 Gammaproteobacteria bacterium
GGCGGGGTCCACCACGAACATCACGTTGTCGTGGCGAGAAAACATGTGCTGGGCGGCGTCGAAGGCGAGCAGTTCGGGGTTGTCCGGACTGAAGAACACCCTATAGCTGTTGGTCAGCTTGAGCTGCAAGGCGCCGGTAGCGCAGCAGCCCACCAGAAACAGGGCCAGTGCGATGACCGCCCGGCGATGCCGCAGAACCGCGCGGGCGAAGGCCTGTTCGAGTGGCGTGTCCGGGGTGGTTTCCATGCGCTTGATGGCATCCTGCCGCAGCGTTTTGGTGATGTTTTAGAGCGCCGTCCAGCCACCGTCGACCGGCAACGCCACGCCGGTAATAAACGATGCATCTTCCGACAGCAGGAACGCCACGGTGTCGCCAATCTCCCGCGGCTCGCCGAGACGCCCAACCGGTTCCTGCGCTGCGTAGGTCTCGAGGCTGGTGCCGGTCAGCTCCGCCATATGCTCCAGCATCGGAGTCTTGATGATGCCCGGGCACACTGCATTGACGCGTATTTTCTTCTTCGAGAAATCGAGCGCGGCGCATTTGGTCATACCCACCACGCCGTGCTTGGAAGCGCAGTAGGCAACGCCGCCACGGGTGCCCACCAGACCCGCCACCGAGGCGGTGTTGACGATCGCGCCCCCGCTGCCCTGGGCGAGAAACTGCTCGATCTGATACTTCATGCACAGCCACACGCCTTTGAGGTTGACCGCAATCGTGCGGTCGAAGGCCTCTTCGGTCATTTTCACGGTGTTGGTGAAGCCGCCGTCGATCCCGGCGTTGTTGAAGGCGCCGTCGAGCCGGCCGTAGCGGCTGACGGCGGTCTTGACCGAAGCCTCGACCGCCGCCGCGCTGGTGACATCAGTCAGCAGGAAATGCGCCCGACCGCCGTTGGCGCTGAGTTCGGCGGCGGCTTGGCTGCCGGCCGCCTCGTTGATGTCGGCAATCAGAACGGCAGCGCCTTCGGCCACGCAGCGACGGGCGGCGGCGTAGCCGATGCCGGTGCTGCCGCCGGTCACGATGATCACTTTGCCTTCGAGTTTGCCTGACATGCGGTCTACCCTCCCGGCCTGTTGGCTGGATTCTGCTTTTTGTTTTTCCATACACTGCGGTATGGATTTTTTTCATCCCACCCGGAGTGTAGCCAGTTGCGCCACCCTTGGGGAATGGGTCATAAACCGGGAAAAATTCCCGACTGGCCGCTTTTGCAGAGGAACCGCTCATGACCGCGTTGCTGAAACGTTACGACACCTACGAGGAAATCTGCCGCCATTTCGTCTGGCAGATTCCCGAGCGCTACAACATCGCCAACGATGTCTGCGACCGCTGGGCCAGCGACGAATCGCGGGTGGCGCTGATTTATGAGGACGACGCCAGGCAGGTGCACCGCTACACCTTTCGCGACATCCAGCGCCACGCCAACCGGTTGGCAAACGTGTTGGTCGGGCTGGGTCTGAGTCGCGGCGACCGGGTCACGCTGTTGCTGGCGCAGAATCCGGAATGCGCCATCGGTCATGTGGCCTGCTGGAAGGCCGGTCTGGTGTCGGGACCCTGCTCGGTGCTGTTTGGCGCGGACGCCATCGCGTACCGCTTCAATAATGCGCAGACCCGCGTGGTCATCACCGACATGGCCAACTACGAGAAGGTCAACGGCCTGCGCGCCGAATGCCCCAGCGTGCAGCACGTGATGGTCATCGACGGCACCCCGGACGGGGCTATCAATTTCTGGGACGCCGTCAACGGCGCGTCCGATGCGTTCGAGAACGTCGACACCGCGGCCGAGGAAACGGCCTGGATCAGCTACACCTCTGGCACCACCGGCAATCCCAAGGGCTCGGTCCAACCGCACCGCATGGTGCTGGGGCATATGCCGCCGCTGGAGTTCATCTACGACTTTTTCCCGCAGCCCAACGACGTGCTGTGGTCGCAGGCCGACTGGGCCTGGATGGCCGGTCTGCTCGACGTGCTGATGCCGGGCTGGTTCCACGGTTGCACGGTGGTGGCGACGGCCATGAAGGGCTTCGACCCGGAATATGCCTATCAGATCCTCGAGCGGCACAAGGTCACGCTCTCGCTGCTCACCCCGACCATGCTGAAACTGATGCGCGGCGTGCCGGATGCGCTCTCCCGCTACCAGCTTTCGCTGCGCGCCGTGCTTTCCGGCGGTGAAGCCGTGGGCAAGGAGCTTTTCGAGTGGGTCGACCGCGAACTGAAAATCAAGGTGAACGAAGGCTTCGGCCAGACCGAATGCAACGTCATTCTGGGCAATAACGGCAACATCTTTCCGATTAAACCCGGTTCGCTGGGCAAGCCGACGCCGGGCTCGATTGTCGCCATCATCAACGACGACGGACAGGAAGTACCGCCGGGCACGATGGGCCATATCGCCTGCAAGCGGCCGCACCCGGTGATGTTCCGCGAATACCTCAACCGGCCGGACGCGACCCGCGAGAAGTTTATCGGCGAGTGGCTGATTACCGGCGATTTAGGGCAGATGGACGAGGACGGCTACTTCTGGTTCCACGGCCGGGCGGATGACGTCATCACCAGCGCCGGCTACCGGATTGGGCCGAGTGAAATTGAAGACGCGCTGTTGAAGCATCCGGCGGTTCGCATGGCGGCGGCGATCGGCGTGCCCGATCCGGTCCGCACCGAAATCATCAAGGCCTTCCTGATTCTTGCGCCCGGCTACACGGGCTCCGACGCGCTGGCCGAGGAACTGCGGGATTCAGTGCGCAATCGGCTGGCGCGGCATGAAGTGCCGCGGCTGATCGAATTCGTAGAGGCGCTGCCCATGACCACCACCGGCAAGATCATCCGGCGCGAACTGCGAGAGCAGGAAAAGGCGAAGCAGTAGGCCCTGCGGCCCGTCAGCGCGCGCTGGCGGGCCCAAACACCCGGCGAATCTTGGCCGGGATAATCCAGTCCGGGTTATCGATGGTGATGTCGACCACCAGGCGCTGCGCGCTGCTGTCCAGCCGATAGCTTTCCAGCATTTTCCCGCGCGGGACCAGAATGGTCTCGACCTGCAGGATGCCGTCCTGCCGCCACGACAAGGAATCGCCCAGCGGGTCGCGCGTGTACTCCGCGCCCTTGGCCGAATAGACGGGGCCGCCTTCAGCGGGTTTCAGCGTCCGCCGCAGGGCGGCGTCAAGGTTTATCTCGACCGTCGCGCCCGTGTCGGTGATTTGCATGAGCTCGGCGCCCAGCAGGTTGCCGATCAAGCCCACGTCGGCACTCGCATTCGCCGCGCGTTTGGCTTTCAACAGTTCCTGCTGTGCGAAGTAGCGCGCTTCGGTGGTATCGCGCGGGTTGCGCGAGGCGTCGGGCGGGTAAAGATGCGGCGAGCGGCGCACGATGCCCAAGCCCTTCAAGGCTTTCTCCGGGTCATCGCTTTCTTTTTTCAGGAGCTGCCACTGACCGCTCAGATCGGGCCCTGCGCAGGGCGCGGCAACCCCCAGCGTCAGCAGGAGCAGACCAAGGGCGAAGGACCGTCGATTCAGCATGGTGGCGTGCGGCTAGAGGCTTCTGCCGAGTCTAGCCCTGCGGCCCGGCCGCGAATAGCCGGGGCGAGGACTTTTCGGTTATCGTCCAAGCCCTTTTCACGATCTGTCGCCGGGGTTCAGCGCCATGCTTGCCGTCCGTTTATTTGTCACCCGGTCCGTGGGTATCGCGCCATGAAAACCGTTGCTGCCAGCGCGGCCGTGGCGGCTATTCCCGACGGCGCCACCGTTATTTTCCCCGGCGGTTGCGCTGAGCCGCGCGAGTTCTATGCCGCCTTCAGTGCCGGCGTCGATCGATTCCGCGCCCTCACCGTCATGAGTGGCTTCAGTTTTGGCCAGTACGGCTATCTGGAGCGCGGGCTTGGCGATCATTTCCGCTTCGTGACCTGGCAGGCCTCGGCGCGCTTGCGCAAGCTGTTTGGCGAAAACGATCGTCGCAAGCTCGGCTTCGTGCCGCTGCGACTGGCCGACCTCAATCGCGTGATTCACCGCGAGGGGCCGATCAAGCCCGACGTGGTGGTGGTCCAGACTTCGCTGCCGACCGCCGAGGGCGACTTGAGCCTTGGGATCAGCGTGGGGCCGTTTCTCGATTTCATCGACAGCGCCAGCCTGGTCATCGCAGAAATGAATCCGCATATGCCGGTCACGGCCGGCGACAGTCGTCTGCCGCTGTCCAAGGTCACGTTGGCAACCGAGTCGACAAGTGCCCTGTGCACCTACCGCACGCCCGACGCCCAGCCG
>JAURHQ010000255.1 GCA_030833185.1 Gammaproteobacteria bacterium
TTGCCGGCGACGGTGAGCGCCTCTTCCTGCTGACAGCTAACCAGCACCACGGCGAACTCATCGCCTCCCATCCGGCTTACAAAATCACTTTCGCGGATGCCGGCACTGAGCCGCGGCCCCAGCGCTGCCAGTAAATGGTCGCCCGCCTCGTGGCCTAACTCGTCGTTGACCGCCTTGAAGCCGTCGAGGTCCATCACCAGCACGCACAGCGCTTGCGCGCTGCGTCGTGCCAGCGCCAGCTGTCGGTTAAGCCGTTCAATGAACAACGCACGGTTAGGCAGCCCGGTCAGCGAGTCGTGGAGGGCGGCTTCGCGTTGCTGTTCGCCCAGCAGCAATAGATGTCGGGCGGTCGCCACGCTGAGGCGGATGACGTTGAAAACGAAAAGCCCGCCCCCGAAGAACACGATGGCGGCAATCAAATCTTCAGGCCGCGGGTTGTCCTCGAGCGTCATCCGAAAGGCAAAGGCGGCGTAGCCCAGCACGAAGAGCACGATGAGGCCGCGCAAGGCCTGCCAGCGGACGGCGTAGTCTCCCGCGTGGCGCACCAGAAACCGCATCGACCACAGCGCGGCCGTTAGCAGGCAGGCGCCGAGGAGACTCAGCGCAATCGCGAGGTAGCGAAGCAACACGCCGGACATGAAGCAATCTCCCTGTGAGGTCGGGCGGTATCGTGCCGACCTTGCGGCTGACGCTAACCGCTGCCCCGCCGAGGGTCAACGCCGAATCAGAATCTTCGGCTCAGGCGGCATCAAGCTGCCGCGCAATGACCATCCGCTGCACGTCGCTGGTGCCCTCATAAATCTGACAGACCCGCACGTCGCGGTAGATGCGCTCAACCGGGAAATCCGCCACATAGCCGTAGCCGCCGTGGATCTGGATGGCGTCCGAGCAGACTTTCTCGGCCATTTCCGAAGCAAACAGCTTGGCCATGGAGGCTTCGCGCAGGCAGGGCTTGCCGGCATCCCGCAGGCTGGCGGCATGCAGCACCATCTGACGGGCCACCTCAATCTGGGTCGCCATGTCGGCCAGCCGGAAGGCAATCGCCTGATGGGCATTCAAGGGCTGGCCGAAGCTGACGCGGTCGGCGGCGTAGCGGGCGGCGGCTTCCAGTGCAGCGCGGGCCATGCCGACTGCCTGGGCGGCGATGCCGATGCGTCCACCTTCGAGGTTGCCGAGCGCAATCCGGTAGCCCTCGCCAATATCCCCCAGCACGTTTTCCAGCGGGATCTCGCAGTTTTCAAAAGCGATTTGTGCGGTGTCGGACGCGCGCTGGCCGAGCTTGTGCTCCACATGCGCCACCCGGTAGCCCGGGTTGTCGGTGGGAACGCAGAAGGCGCTGATGCCGCGCTTGCCGGCGTCCGGGTCGGTGACGGCAAAGACGATGGCGATGCTGGCGTGCTTGCCAGAAGTGATGAACTGTTTGGTGCCGTTCAGTACCCAGCCGTTGGCGCTGCGGGTGGCGCGCGTCCGGATGGCCGAGGCGTCAGAACCGGCGTGGGGCTCGGTCAGACAAAAGGCGCCCAGCCATTCGCCGCTCGCCACCTTGCCGAGCCAGGCGGTCTTCTGCGCCTCGGTGCCGTAGCGGTACAGCGGCATGCACACCACCGAGTTCTGCACGCTCATGATGGTGGACGTGGCCCCGTCGCCGACCGCGATTTCCTCCAGCGCCAGCGCCAGCGCGACGTGGTCGGTGCCCGCGCCCCGCCATTCGGTCGGCACCAGCATGCCCATCAGGCCCAGTTCGCCCATCTCGCGCAGGGCCTCCGCCGGAAAGCGCTGTTCCCGGTCCCAGGCCGCCGCATGGGGCGTCAGCTGGTCGGCGGCGAAGCGGCGGGCGAGGTCGCGGATCAGGGTTTGTTCTTCGGTCAGCAACATGGCGGGGATCCTTCACTAAAACGGCCGGAAAGCGAGAGCCTAGCCCATGCCGCGCGGCTTTGTCGCGCCGCGCAACGGGGGCTCACCTGCGGTTACGACGACAGCGCGCGTCTGGCTTAACGGCTCAAGGTTCGATGGCGTGGGCGCCGGTCAAATCCGGGTTGGCGGCGACCCAGTCGGCCAGCGGGTTGGCGCTGCGCCAGCGGGTGGCGTAGTCGCCCAGGGTTTCAAACTGCAGGTCCTGATGACTGGCGTAATAGTCGAGCAGGCGCTCCAGCATCAGGAAGTAGCGGCCGCGGCCGACGGTCTGCGGGTGCAGGGTCAGCGTGAACAAGCCGCCCGGGCAACTGCGGTAGGCAAAGTCGAAATCGGCCCGCCAGTTCTCTTCGATAGTGGACGGCGCCTGCAGGCCGGTGTTCATGCCGAGTACAAACTCCGCCGGCGGGAAGTCGTCCAGCATCCAGGTTACGGGCAGTTCGATTAAGTCGACGGTCGGCCCGAAGTGATAGGCCGTATCCACCGACCAGCGGTCGCCGCTCCGCAGGTAGTAGGGGTAGAAATCGTGACCCATGCAGCTTGATTCGTACTGGAAGCCGTATTCGATCAGCAGGTCGACCGACCGCGGGCTTAAATCCCAGGCCGGTGAGCGATAGCCCAGCGGGCGCACGCCGGCCACGCGCTCCAGCGCTTCAAGTCCAAGCTCCAGAATGCGCCGCTCGCCGGCCTCGTCGAAGGCCGCCGGGTTCTCGTGCACCCAGCCGTGGTGGACGATTTCGTGCCCACGGTCGCAGAGTTGGTCGATCAGCCGCGGGTAGGCGTAGGCCGTATGACCCGGCACCGCGAAACTCGACCGAATCTCGAAGTCATCCAGCAGGTCGAGCAGGCGGGGCAGCGCGACCGCGCCGAACTGCCCGCGCGAAATCATGCTCGGGTTCTGCGATTTGACGGTCCCGATCCACGACGACATGGCATCGAAATCGAAGGTGATACAGCACGACAGGCGGGGCGTGGTCATCGGGGATTCTCCGGGTTTAAGCGCAGCCTCGATCAGGCCAGATAGGCGCGCGCCAGCTGCACCCAGTAGCTCGCACCGAGCGGGATGGCGTCGTCGTTAAAGTCGTAGCGCGGGTTGTGCAGCAGGCAGCTGGTTTCACCGCCGGTGCCAAGCCAGGCGTAGTTGCCTTCCTTCACCTGCAGCATCCAGCCGAAATCTTCCGAGCCCATACTGGGTGCGGCGTCGCGCAGGATGTTGTCCGCGCCCAGCAGGTCGACCGCCACACCGGCCGCGAAATCGGTTTCGGCGGCGGTGTTGATGGTGGCCGGAAAGCGGCGCTCGTAACGGAAATCGAAGGTGCAGCCGTGGGCGGCCGCGATGCCTTCGCCCAGTTCCTGCAGCCGCTGCTCGATCAAGGCCTGCACCGCCGGCTTGAAGCTGCGCACGGTGCCGCGCAACACGACTTCTTCGGGGATCACCGCCCAGGCGTGACCGGCGTGGATCTGGGTCACCGACACCACGCCCGCCTCCAGCGGATCGACATTGCGCGAGACGATGCTCTGCCAGGCCTGCACGATGGCGGTGGCGACGACGATCGGGTCGATCGCCATGTGGGGTTGCGCGGCATGCCCGCCGCGACCTTTGACCGTCGCTTCAAAAATATCCATCGAGGCCATCACCGGCCCCGTGCGCAGCGCCATCTGCCCGACCGGCAGCCACGGCCAGTTGTGCAGGCCAAACACCGCGTCCATCGGAAAGCGCTCGAAGAGGCCGTCGTCCATCATGGCTTTGGCGCCAGCTTCGCCTTCCTCGGCCGGCTGGAAGATCACATGGACCGTACCGTCGAAGTCCCGGTGCTGCGCGAAGTACTTCGCCGCGGCCAGCAGCATCGCGGTGTGACCGTCGTGACCACAGGCGTGCATCTTGCCCACATGTTGGCTGGCGTGGGCGAAGGTGTTGGCTTCATGAACCGGCAGCGCGTCCATGTCGGCGCGCAAACCGATGCGGCGCGTGCTGTTGCCGTTTTGGATGATGCCCACCACGCCGGTGGTGCCCAAACCCCGGTGCACCTCGATGCCCCATTCGGTGAGTTTGGCGGCCACCAAGTCCGAGGTGCGTTGCTCTTCAAAGCAAAGTTCGGGGTGGGCGTGGATGTCGCGGCGCAGGGCGGCAATGCCGGCACGCTGCACGAAATTGCAGATCGGGCCGTTGATGGCACGATGAATGCCGTAGAGATAATCAATCAGAGCGGGGGGGGCAACCAGATAGCCCAGACGCCAGCCGGTCATCGCATACGATTTTGAAAAC
>JAURHQ010000256.1 GCA_030833185.1 Gammaproteobacteria bacterium
CGGCTCGGCGGGGTTGAGGATGATGATCGCCTTGCCCTTGGCCGCGCCGCCCACGCGTTCAATGCCACGCGCGGTGGTGCGGGTAAATTCGTCGATGTTCTTGCGCGTGCCGGGACCGGCCGACTTGCTGGCGACGGTCGCGATGATTTCCGCGTACGCCACCGGCTGCACCCGCGACACCGCGTGCACGATGGGAATGGTCGCCTGCCCGCCGCAGCTCACCATGTTCACGTTGGCTTCCTGTCGCGCCATATGCGCTTCCAGATTGACCGGTGGCACGCAGAACGGGCCAATTGCCGCCGGCGTGAGGTCGATCATAAAGACGCCCGCCGCGCGCGTCTTGCGGGCGTTCTCCGCATGCACATAGGCAGAAGTGGCGTCGAAGGCGATGCGAATGTCGTCCGCGGCGAAGTGCGGCAGCGCTGCGTCCAGCCCGTCGCTGGTCGTTTTAAGCCCGGCGGCGCGCGCACGGGCCAGCCCGTCAGAGGCCGGGTCAACGCCGATCATCCACACCGGGTTAAGCCACTCGCTGCGCAGGGCCTTCACCATCAGATCGGTGCCGATGTTGCCGGAGCCAATCAGCGCGCAATTGATTTTTTTCATGCCCGCGCCCTCAGACAAACTCGGCGACGAGCCGGCCCAGACCGCCCACCGCCAGTTCCAGCCGGTCGCCGGGCACGATGGGCAGCAGGGGCACCAGCGAGCCGGAGAGAATCACATCGCCCGCCTTCAAGCCCACGCCGTAAGCGCCCAGCGTGTTCGCGAGCCAGCTCACGCAGTTCACCGGCGAGCCCAGCGCGGCGGCGCCGGCACCCGTGGCCACCACTTCGCCGTTCTTCCACATCACCATGCCGCAGGTGACGAGGTCGACCGCGCGCGGGTCGACCAATTCATTGGACACCACAAACAGCCCGCAGGAGGCGTTGTCGGCCACGGTGTCCTGGATTTTGATTTTCCAGTCGCGTACGCGCGAATCCACAATTTCGAAGCAGGCCGCCACGCCGGCGGTGGCGCGCAGCACGTCGGCGTTGGTCACGCCCGGCCCCATCAGGTCTTCTTTCAGCACAAAGGCAATCTCGCCTTCGGCGCGCGGTGCGATCAGCTCGCGGCCGATGGGCACCGGCGTGCCGGGTTCGCAGCGCATGCGGTCGGTCAGAAAGCCAAAATCAGGCTGGCCGACTTTCAGCATGTCCTGCACAGCGCGGCTGGTCAGGCCGATTTTTTTTCCGACCACGCGCTCGCCGTCGGCCTCGCGTCGGGCCAGCAGGCCGAGTGAAATCTGGTAGGCCTCGTCGACCGTCAGCGCCGGATCGCGCTCGCTTAACGGCGCTACCGGGGTGCGCGAACGAAGCGCGGTGTAAAGCTCGTCGCTGTATTGCGCGAGGCGAGAGTGATCGCTCATGACTTAGTACCTGATGCAGATGTTGCGGAGCTCGGTGTAGAACTCCAGAGAATGAACGCCGCCTTCGCGGCCGATGCCGGACTGCTTGGCGCCACCAAAGGGCGTACGCAGATCGCGCAGGAACCAGCTGTTCACCCAGCAAATACCCACCTCCATCTGCTGCGCCACCCGGTGCGCGCGGGCCAGATCGCGGGTGTAGACCACGGCGGTCAGGCCGTAGGCCGTGTCGTTGGCAAGGCGCACGACCTCGTCTTCCGTATCGAAGGGCGCAATGTGGCAGCAGGGACCAAACACTTCCTCGCGGTTGACCCGCGCCTCGTGCGGCAGGCCCGTCCAGATCGTCGGCTCCACCCAGGCGCCGTGGGCAAGCTCGCCCGGCATCTTGGGCACACCGCCGCCGATGACCACCGTCGCGCCCTCCTCCACCGCCAGCTTGTAGTAGCTCAGCACTTTCTCGCGATGTTCGAGGCTGATCAGCGGCCCCATGGTCACGCCCGGCTCATCCGGCGGTCCAACTTTCTGCTTCTCGGTGGCCGCCCTCATGCGCGCGACAAATTCGTTGAACAGCGGGCGCTCGACGTAGATCCGCTCGGTGCCCAGACACACCTGACCGCAGTTGATGAAGGTCGCGCGGATGATGTCGGGGATGGCTTCATCCAGATTGGCATCGGCAAAGATGAGCGCCGGATTCTTCCCACCCAGTTCAAACGACACCGGCCGCAGGCCCTTGGCCGCGGCGCGCATGATGGCTTCGCCGGTGCGGGTCTCGCCGGTGAAGGTGATGCCGTCGACGCCAGGGTGCTCGGTCAGGAAGGCGCCCGCAGAGTCCGGGCCAAAGCCATGAACGACGTTAAACACGCCGGGCGGAATGCCGGCTTCGTTCATCACCTCGCCCAGCAGGCTGGTGGTCAGCGGCGTTTCTTCGGAGGGCTTCACCACCACGGTATTGCCCGCCGCGAGCGCCGGACCCACTTTCCAGGTCATCAGCAACAGCGGCAGGTTCCAGGGGCAGACCACCGCGATCACGCCGCGCGGGCTGCGGGTTGAATAGTTCAGCGCCTGCCCGCCGGTGGGGGTGTCCATCACGAAGGTCTCGGTGGGCACGTTCTTGAAGAGGTCGGCGAAGACCCGGAAGTTGGCCGCGCCGCGGGGAATATCCACATGGCGGCAGGTCTCGCGCGGCTTGCCGGTGTCGGCGCATTCGGCTTCAACGAATTCATCGAAGCGCCGCTGGACCCCGTCCGCCACCTTGTGCAGCAGCGCCATGCGCTCGGCCACCGGCAGCTTGCCCCAGGGACCCTTCAGCGCGGCGCGCGCCGCCTGTACTGCGGCGTCGACTTCGGCCCGACCGGCCTCGTGCACGGTCGCGATCTGGCGGCCATCCACCGGGCTCATATCCGGAAAGGTTTTGCCCGACGCCGAGGGCACGTAGTGCCCGTTGATGAAATTAAGCACCTCGCGGTGCGCGCCCCAGTTGTTCGCGTCAGCCATGAACGGCGATCTCCCCTTGCTTGTCGTCGCGCTACGGATGGCGCGGGTGAGGCGGCATCTTGAGCGAGTCTGTGGCCGCAATCCAGCACGCGGCGTGCAGTCGCAAGTGCAGCATTTTGGCGGTGGCGGCGCGCGCCTTCAGCCCTTCAGTTCGCCCCCCGTCACCCGGTTGCGGCCGGCCGTCTTGCTAGCATAGAGCATGCGGTCGGCCTCGGCCAGCAGGCTGGCCAGCCCGCCCACCACCAGCGGGACCGTGGTCGCCACGCCCAGGCTGACGGTCACGTGATCGGCGACCCCGGAGGCAAGATGCGGCAGATGTTCCTGCTCGACCGCTTCGCGCAGTTTCTCGGCCACCCGCATGGCGCCGTCGAGCGCGGTGTCCGGCATCACGACGACAAACTCCTCGCCGCCGTAGCGCGATAGCAGATCGCCCGAGCGGCTCAAGGCGGCCGACAGGGCGCGCGCCACGCGGCGCAAACATTCGTCGCCCGCGCCGTGCCCGTAGGTGTCGTTGTAGCGCTTGAAGTGATCGACATCGAGCATGATGGCTGACAGCGGCGCCCCCACCCGCAGACAGCGATTCCATTCCGACGCGCCACGGTCCTCGAAGGCGCGCCGATTGGCGAGCCCGGTCAGGCTGTCCAGAAACGCAAAGCGTTCCAGCAGCTTGCTCTGTTCCACCATGCGGAGCTGCGTGCGCACCCGCGCCCACACCACCGAAGGATTAAAGGGCTTGGTGATGTAGTCCGAAGCGCCCAGTTCCAGCCCCAGCGTTTCGTCGGCCGGGTTGCTCAGCGCGGTGATGAAGATGATCGGAATGTTCTGGGTGTTCGCATCAGATTTCAGCTGCCGGCAGACCTCAAACCCGTCCATATCCGGCAGATTGATGTCGAGCAGAATGAGATCGGGCAGGCCGGTTTTAGCCGCTTTAAGCCCCTGTTCGCCGCTGGTCGCGACCATGATCTTGTAGGCCTCGCGCAACAGACCGTGCAGGGCGTTGAGATTGAAGCGCTCGTCGTCGATGAGCAGGATGCGTTGCTTCTCCAGGGCGTCCATGGCCGTCACAAGTACTCCTCTCCCAGCTGCGTGAGGCATTGCAATGCCACGTCGAAATTGAACGCCGCCGTCTCGTTGACCAGTTGGCGCACCAACTCGTCATCGCTGGCGCTAAGTCCCATCGCCCGCAGCAAGGTTTCGAGCTTGGCCAGTGCGTCGGGATCGAGGTCCTGCATCAGGCTGCGCGTCTCGGCAAATAGCGCGCGGATGCGGGCCGGA
>JAURHQ010000257.1 GCA_030833185.1 Gammaproteobacteria bacterium
TGACCGCGCCGCAAAAACATTCCCCGTGATGGACGTCGCTCATGATGCTCCCCCAAATGTAATTGTTTGACTGAAGGCCCGATGGTAGCCGGCGCTCGCAGGCCTCACAATCGGCCGGTGCTGCCCACCTGCGCGCAAGCCGGTGGCGGGCGTTACGACAACGAGCGAGAGGAGAAATCATGCGTCTGGCAAACAAGGTTGCCCTGATCACGGGCGGCGCCGCGGGGATTGGTCTGGCCACAGCAAAACTGTTCGTCGCGGAAGGCGCGAAGGTCATGCTGATCGACATGCAGGAGGCCGCGCTGACGGCCGCGGTCGAAGCTTTGGGGAGCGACAAGGCGGCGGCCATCAAGGCCGATGTGACCGACCCGGAAGCGACCGCGCGCTACGTGGCAGCGACGGTGGAGCGCTTTGGCCGCATCGACGTCTTTTTCGCTAACGCCGGCATTGAAGGCGAAGTCGCCGCGATACCCGACTACAGCCTTGAGATGTACGAGCGGGTGATGGCGGTCAATGTGCGCGGCGTCTGGCTGGGCTTGCGCGCCGTGATGCCCGTGATGGCCAAAGGCGGTGGCGGCAGTATCGTCATTACCTCTTCGCTCGCCGGCTTGCGCGGCACGCCCAAACTGTCGGCCTACACCGCCTCCAAACACGCCGTGGTCGGCTTGATGAAATCTGCCGCGTTGGAAGGTGCCGCACAGAAAATCCGCGTTAACACCATCAATCCTGCCCCCATTGCCACGCGCATGATCGAGTCGCTGGAAAACCAGTGGGCGCCGGGCGCGACTGATCGCATGAAGGCCAGACTCGAGCACGCCGTGCCGCTGCGCCGTTACGGCCAACCGGAGGAAGTCGCCAACCTGGTGTTGTTCCTCGCCAGCGACGAGAGCAGCTACATCACGGGTAATACCTATCCGGTCGACGGCGGCATGTGCGCCGCTTGAAGCCGGTGAGGCGGGCGAGATGACAGGCGACCTGTTCTGCGACCATCAGATCCCCAAACCATGGATCGCAGACAGCGAGCATGGCCTGCTGCACGAATCGCTGGCCCATATCTGACTCGTCGAATAAAAAAATGCCCCGCCGAGGCGGGGCATCCGGACCAGACCCTGTGCGGGGAGACCGCACAGGGAACACTGGGTGTTGGCTAGCCCGCGAGGCTATGCCCCAGCCAGCACACCAGCACACCGCCGGCGACAGCCACCCAGGGCAGGATGCCGGCTTTCAGCGTAACGCTTTCTTCGCCCGGCCCCATGTGCATGTCTTCAGTCATCGAGGCCGGGAACTGGCCTTTGTCCTGAATGTAATGCCGGAAGAAAAACACCGGCACGATCAGCGACGCCAGCACCAGACCCGAGAACAGCGTGCCCGCGCCCCAGATGTCGGCGCCCATGCCCATGATGAACATGTTCACGAAGCCCAGCACGCCGCCCAGCCCCAGCAACCAGGTGGGCGCTTTCCACGGACGCTCCCAGTTGGCCCGGTCAATGCGGTGGATCCAGCCGGCATTCAGATTGAGGAAATTGAAGATGATGTAGCCGACGTTGGAGACCGCCAGCACAAACACGTAGTCCGACATCATCAACAGCAGCAGGTTGAAAACCAGATCCGTCCACATCGCATTGGTCGGTGCGCCGTGTTCGTTGACCTTGGACAGGTAACGCGGGAACCAGCCGTCGATCGAAGCCTGATAGAGGGTGCGCGAGGAGCCCGCCATCGCCGTCATGATGGCCAGAAGGAGCGCGAGCACCATCATCACGATCATGATTTTTTCGACCAGCGCGCCGCCGCCCAGGAACTTGGACATGGCCGCCGCCACCCCCATGCCGCTGTAGATATCTGGCGCCAGCATGCCCTCCAGCCCCAACTCGGCCTGAAACGCCAGCGGGATCAGCACGAAGGCCGCGATGGAGAGCAGGCCGGAGTAGAGGATGGCCTTGAAAGTGTCGACCTGCGGATTCTCGAACTCTCGCGTGTAGCAGACTGCGGTTTCAAACGCGTAGGTTGACCACGCGGCGATGAACAAGCCACCGGCCATCAAGGTCCAGCCCGCCGTATTCCACGCGCCATCAATCGCATTACCCGCCTCGTCCTTGCCGCCCAGCGGCAGCATCGGCGAGAAATGGGCCGCCGGCAGGTCACCCGTCAGCAACGGCACGATGCCGACCAGCATGAGCGGAATGAGCGCCGCCACACCGAGAATCATCGTCGCTTTTGCCGAGCGCATGATGCCGCCGTGCTGGATGGCGAAGGTTGCCAGCATCGCAATCGCACCGACGATAAACGTGGCGTTGATGCGCAGCGTCAAACCTTCTTTCAGCCCGCCGAGGTCGGCCAGCGTGATTTGCCAGGTGTTGATGGCGGCCTGCGGGTCGGGGAAGAGCAGGCTGAGGATGTAGCCCGCCGTGAGGCCCGATCCAATCGCCAGCACCGGCGACCATGCGAACCAGTTACACCACACCGAAACCGGTGCGAAGAACTTGCTATAGCGCACCCAGGCAATCGCTCCGTACACCGAGGCGCCGCCGGACTTGCTGGGGAAAAGACCGGCAATTTCGGCGTAGGTAAAGGCTTGGATAAACCCGAACGCGATCGACACGGTCCAGACGATCCAGGCCGGCTTGCCGACGGTTGCCGCAATCGCGCCGATCGAAAACAGCACCAGCGCAGGCACGCCGCTGGCGACCCAGAAGGCCCCTTTCCAGTCAATTTTTCTCTGCAAGGTATTGGCCGAGGTCGTTGCTCCCGCAACGGCAGCCGCAGTGGTATTCATTCCCGGATCCTCCTCACGTCATGGTTGTCATTGGCCCGCCGTGCGCATGGCACAGCGGCATTTTGCAAAGATCGGGCCGCGCGTCCCCGGCGGGCCCGAACCGCAAGCTGTCCGCGAGATTTCGCGGTTTTGCACCGATGGCAGCGCCTCCCCGGGCGAGGCTGCCGCACCATCTGCTGGCGCGCGTGTGAGCCGCTGCACCAGTGTCGTGAATGCTTTAGCGAGATTTTCCGCGCTAGGCGCGAACCCTCGATTTGTCAGGGTCATAGTGAGGAAAGCGCACGACCTCTGCGGGCAGGCGCTTTTGCTGACCGTCGAGCTTGCCGATCTCCAGCCGCGTCCCCATCTCCGCGTGCGCCACATCGACCCGGGCGAGCGCGATCTGCGCCTTGAGCAGCGGGGAGTGGGTGGCGCTGGTCACCACCCCGATTTGCGCGCGTCCCACGTGTACACAGTCGCCGTGGCCCACGCACTCGTTGCTGTGGATGAGCAGTCCCACCAGCTTCCGTTGAGGATTCGCACGCCGCCGGGCCAAGGCCTCGGCGCCCACGAAATCTTCCGTCTTGGCTGCCGGGCAGGTGAACCCGATGCCCGCCTCGAAGGGGTCGGTCTGGTCACAGAAGTCGTAGCCGGCAAACACCAGACCTGCCTCGATGCGCAACATGTCGAGCGCGCCGAGACCCAGCGGCATGATGCCGAACGGCGCGCCCGCCGCCATGACGGCATCCCAGATCTGCGCCGCCTGTGTCGGATGGCACCAGATTTCATAGCCCAGTTCGCCGGTGTAGCCGGTGCGCGAAACCAGCACCGGGCAGCCGGCGAGTTTGCCGACCGTGAAGCGAAACCAGCCAAGTTCAGCAAGGGTCGGTTGATGCGGCGGCGTGACGACCAACTCGCGCAGAATCTCGCGCGAGCGGGGTCCTTGCACCGCCAGGTTGTGCAGTTGATCGGTAGAGGACTTCACGCGGACGTCGAGCCCGTTGGTCGCCGCCAGTTCCCGGAGCCACACCCCGACGTAATCATCCCCCGCCACCAGACGCCAATTGGCGGTGCCAAGGCGGAAGACCGTGCAGTCGTCCAGCATGCCGCCGTGGGGGTAGCACATCGCCGAATACACCACCTGGCCCACCGCCAGCTTGCGCACGTCGCGCGTCACCGCGAGCTGCGCGAGCAGTTCGGCATCCGGACCCAGCAGTTCAAATTTTCGCAGCGGCGAAAGGTCGGTAACGATGGCGCGCTCCCGACAGGCCCAGTATTCGGCCACCGCGCTGCTCGGCCGGATCAGCACCCCCGAGCAGATCGCCAGCGCAGTGCTCTGGCTGCTCGAGCCCGACTGCATGGTCACCGGCCAGCAG
>JAURHQ010000258.1 GCA_030833185.1 Gammaproteobacteria bacterium
CAGTCCGACTTGCGGCTGGCTTGCGCGGCCTTGCAGTTTCCTAGCGGTCAGATGCTGCTCGACTGGCTGTGGGCCAGCAATCAGGCGTTCGACGCTGCCCACGTGGTGCAGTAATGGCCCGCGCCGCCACCGCCAATACCAACGGCCGCAAGTGCGCAGGGCTGGGCTTTCTCTACGAGGAAGCCCGCCACGGCTTTGTGATCCACGTGGGCGACAGCACCGCCAAAAGCGCACCGGTGCTGATTGCCGAACTGCGCAGCGCCGACTGGCGCGAAGACGCGCTACCAGAACCGCCCGCCCACGGCGACCACGGCCTGCGCGTGATCATCAACCGCGAGCGCTGGCTGGAACTGGCCCCCGCCTTCTGGGAAGACGCCAACCGGCGTTTGCGCGCCAACGGCCTGCCGGCGCACAAGTTTCAGAAAACCACCCCGCGCGCGGTGCCCGTGCACGCGTCGCTGGGCAAGGAGCTGTGCATTTTGTGTTGGGCGGTAGAAGAGGCGCCTCCCAGCGATATCCCTAACGCCATTCGCAACTGGGACTCCCTGGCCCCCGAAGAACGCTGGTGGCTCTACACCATGACTGTTGCCACAACAGGTCAGGCCCTGCAGCGCGGGCTCGGCTGGCGGCGCGCGCTGCGTGCGGCCCTAGCCGACAACCCCTTCGCCAAAGGCGAGGGCCTGTCACCGCGTTCCCGTCGCGAACTGCTGGGGCATTCCCAGCTCACCCTCACGCTGTAAGGCCCGCCGCTATGACCACCGCTTTCATCGAAACGCAGTTCCCCATCGCCCGCCTGTCGGCCGAGTCCTACAAGGAGCGCAAGTCTGTAGCCGGCCAAACGCTCACCGGCCTGGGTAAATGGTGGGGCCGCAAGCCGCTGATTCTGGTGCGCGCGTCCATTCTGGGCATGTTGATGCCGGCCTCGAATAACCCGAAGAAAGACCGCGAGGTCTTTCTCAAAATTCTCACCATGGACGATGCTGGCGCCTGGGATCGTTGCAAGCCCACGGTACGGCGCAAAACCAACCGCGCCGCCTTCGATGCCCTGCCCTATGCCGCGCGCATCGCGGAGTGCGAACGCCCGGAAAACGTCGCCGGCCCCTCGGCGGCCGCATGGGCCGAGATCAACGCCCACCTCGGCACCACCGCTACCTGCTTAACCGACTTGGTGGAACAGCTGGGCCAGCGCCAGTTCGGCCACACGCCCCGCGTGGGCGACAGCTTTTGCGGCGGAGGCTCCATTCCCTTCGAGGCCGCACGCATCGGCTGCGAAGCCTTTGGGTCGGATCTCAACCCAGTGGCGGGTTTGCTGACCTGGGCCAGCTTGAACCTGCTGGGCGGCGGCAAGGCGGTGCAGGACGAAGTGCGCCGGGTGCAGGAACAGGTGTTTGCTACGGCAGATAAACAGATCACCGACTGGGGCATCGAGCACAACGAGCGGGGCGAGCGCGCCGAGGCTTTTCTGTACTGCGTGGAGGTCAAACCCGAAGGCTGCGACTACTACATTCCGCTGGCGCCCAGCTGGGTCATCTCGGAGAAGTACCGCATCGTCGCCAGCTGGCAGCGTGAGGCGGGCAGCGACCGCTTGCAGCCAACGGTGGCGGCGGTGAATGAAGCCGAACTCAAACGCTACAAGGAAAAAAAGGGCGCCACCGTGGGCGACAGCCGGGTGATCGATCCTTTCGACGCCAGCCGCTCCTGGTCGGTGGAAGGCCTGCGCGGCCCGGAGGGTTTACGCCGCTGGACCAACGACGACCTGGTGCCGCGCCCGGGGGACGTGTTTCAGGAGCGGCTGTACTGCATCCGCTGGATCAACGCGCAGGGCGACCGCCGCTACGCCGCCCCGGAGGCCGCCGATCTGGCTCGCGAGGCCAAGGTGCTGGCCCTGCTGCGCGAACGCTTTGCCGAGTGGCAGCGCGAGGGGTTTATTCCGTCGAGGGCGATTCCCGAGAGTGGGGCTGAAACCGATCGGCTGTTTCGCGAGCGCGGCTGGACCCACTGGCATCATTTGTTTACGCCGAGGCAGTTGTTGGTTCACGGGCTGTTCGCCGGACAGTTCAATTTGCGCAATCGAGAGAAGAGCATGTCCGCTGCCGCTCTGTTGGCAATCGGGCGTTTCGCAAATTGGAATTCGCGGCTTTGCCAGTGGCTTCAATCACAAGGTAGCGGCGGAGGCAAAGCGACATTTTCGAACCAAGCACTCAATACGCTATTCAACTTTTCCGTTCGCCCTATCACCACATTAGCAACTGTCTACCTTGACCTTGAAGCTCGTCGAATTAAGCCGAGTAAGTCGCGAATTCTTTTAGCCGATGCTCGCGACCTCCGCGACACCTGCGACCTATGGATCACCGACCCGCCTTACGCCGATGCAGTGAACTACCACGAACTGGCTGACTTCTTTCTCGCCTGGTACGACAAGCAACTCGCCAAAGCCTTCCCCGATTGGCTTGCCGATGCCCGCGCCGAACTCGCGGTGCGCGGCGATGGTGAAGACTTCCGCCGCTCCATGGTGGAGATCTACCAGAACCTCGCCCGGCACATGCCGGACAACGGCCTGCAGATGGTGATGTTCACCCACCAGAACCCGGCGGTGTGGGCGGACCTCGGCATGATCCTGTGGGCCGCGGGATTGAAGGCCACCGCCGCCTGGACCATCAGCACCGAAACCGAAGCGGCGGGCATCAAGAAAGGCAACTACGTGCAGGGCACGGTGTGTCTGGTGCTGCGCAAGCGCAGCGGCAACGACGCCGGCTTCCTCGACGAGGTCTACCCGCTGGTGGAAGACGAGGTGAAGCGCCAAATCGCGGCCATGCAGGCGCTGGATGAAGGCGGCGAGCCCAACTTCAACGATGCGGACTACCAGCTGGCCGCCTACGCCGCTGCGCTGAAAGTGCTCACGCACTACGGGTCGATTGAAGGCCGGGACGTGGAGCACGAAGTCTTTGCCCAGCGCGCCAAGGGCGAGCAGAGCGATTTCCAAAAGGTGATCGAGCGCGCCATTGGCATTGCCTGCGACTATCTGGTGCCGCGCGGGCTGGACGGCGTGTGGCGGGATTTGTCGCTGGCCGAGCGCTACTACCTGCGGGCGCTGGATATTGAGTCTCGCGGCGAGCGGCGGCAGGGCATGTATGAGGAACTGGCACGCGGCTTTGGCGTGACGGACGTCAAACCGCTGCTGAAAAACGACAAGGCCAACGGGGCCCGCGTGTTGACCCCGACGGGCATGGGCGCCGGCCTGTTGGGCGCTATCGCCGGCAGAGCCGCCGCCCCGGCCGGGGCGCTGCCTGCCCGCCGCGGCCGTGCCGGCGCGGGCGAGGCGCACCCCTTTGCCGGCGCGCCGCTGCGCCACCTGCTGTTCGCCATCCGCGAAACCACCCGCCAAGACAAGGACCCCGAATCCGGCCGGCAATACCTGCGCGACATCCTGGGCCCCGGCTACTGGGGCGTGCGGGAGCGGCTGGTGGTGCTGAGCGACTGGCTGGCGCAACTGGCCAACGCCGCCGGCATGGACGAATGGCAGGCCGACGCCGACGCTGCGCGCATATTGGCGGGCCGCTTGCGCAACGACCACGCGTAAACATGCTTCAGCGCCACTCCAGCCGGCGGCAGCGCCTCGACAGATCGGTGCTGAACGCGCGGCTGCAAGACGCCGTGGCCTACGACCGCATTGCCGGCTATTTCCGCTCCAGCCTGTTCGAGGTGGCGGGCGAAGCGCTGGCCAGCATCAGCGGGCCGGTGCGGGTGGTGTGCAACTCGGATCTCGACCCGCAGGATCTGCGCACAGCCGCAGCCGCTGCCCTGCGCCGCAGCTGGTGCAGCGGTGAACCCGAGCGCGCGCCGCCGCAGGCGCTGCCGCGCTATCGCGCCCTGTACGACGCGCTGGTGCAGAAAAAACTGGAAGTGCGGGTGCTGCCAGACAGCGCCTTCGGACTGATTCATGGCAAGGCCGGCGTGGTGCGCCGGGCCGACGGCAGCGCGTTGGGCTTCATGGGCAGCGTGAACGAAAGCGCCAGCGCGTGGCAGCTCAACTACGAACTGCTGTGGGAAGACGATTCGCCAGACACCGTGCGCTG
>JAURHQ010000259.1 GCA_030833185.1 Gammaproteobacteria bacterium
TCACATAGGGGTCGTTCAGGTGTGCATGAATCCACGCCTTGCTGAACCTGTTTTTTGCCATCCGGGAAGGTTACCTGAGGTTGATGCGGCAGCGGCGCGAGGCCGATGCCGCGGCACTTCGAGGTGAGTGCCTCCGACGGCCCGGGCGACTACAATGCGAGGATGACTGCATCCTCCGAGCTTCCCACGGCAGCGGCCCTGCCCGAACTGCCCGTCGACTTCCTGCCCACGGCACCGGCGGCGCGGGCGGAATGCCTGTCGTGGCTGTTCTGGCAAATGGGCAGCGCGCCGTATCTCGGCGGCGGCTTTGGTCACTTTTATGCCTACGCGCCGGTCAAAATCGAATACTGCATCAATCGCTTCACGATGGAAGTGAAGCGCCAGTTGGACGTACTCGACCGCAACCTGGCGACCCGGCCGTTTATCGCCGGGGACGAGTACACCCTGGCCGACATCGCCATTTACCCCTGGTACGGCGTGCTCGTGACGGGCGACCTGTACAACGCGCAGACGTTTCTGGACGTCACCTCCTACCGCCACGTGCTGCGCTGGGCGGAGCAAGTGGGCGCACGCCCCGCGGTAAAACGTGGCAAGCGGGTTAATAAAGTGTGGGGACCGGCCGAAGATCAGTTGGCAGAACGCCATGATGCGGGCGATTTCACCCGCGCGGCCTCATAAACGCCGGTCGCTCGCTGTGGTCAGGGTTTGCACCTCACGCGCAGATCCTGATCCGCTGACGCCTTTCCGTCCCACCGCGCCCGCGGCCTTACCATCCTCGTAATCGGAGCAGCCGCTTAAATGACCGCCCCAAGCTCAGTGACCTCTTCCGACCTGCCGGCGCATCCGCATTCGCTAGGCTGGCTGGGCACCTCGGCGCTCGCCATGGGCGGCAGCAACCAGAGCGTGTTCATTCTCGGCGCCTTGCTGATTGGCCAGGGCAGCATTACGGGACAGGGGACGGCGGCAATCCTGCTGCTGATTCTGGGCGTGGTGCTCGGTTGCATGGCGGTGCCGGGCTGGACCGAACTGCTGCTGATGTATCCGCGCCGCGTGGGCGGCATCGCCGCCACCTGTGCCGAAGCCTTCCGCCCGTACAGCCCGGTACTGGCCAATCTGGCCGGCAGCTGCTACTGGTGGGGCTGGGTGCCGACCTCAGGCCTGTGTTCCCTGCTGGCCGCCACCGCGCTGCGCGACTGGTTTCTCCCCGACCTGCCGATCATGCCGACCGCGATGGGCATGGTGGCGGGCTTTGCCGGGCTCAACCTGCTGGGCGTGAAATGGGCGGCGCGGGTGGCCATACCGATGGCCACCGCCTCTGCGCTACTGGCCTTCCTGTCGGGCCTTGGGCCGGTGGTGGACGGCAGCGTGGACTGGCAGCAGGCGACCAACCTTCACCTGACCACCCCCTTCGAGGGCTGGTTTGGCGAACTGACCAGCGTGATGGCCGGGCTTTTCCTGATTGGTTTCGTCGCGCCAGCCTTCGAAACCGCCGCCTGCCACGTCGGCGAAATGAAAGACCCGGTCAAGAACCTGCCGAAGACCATGTTCGCCAGCGCTGGCATGGCCTGCCTGTTTTTCATTCCGCTGCCGCTGGTCTGGCTGGGCGTGCTGGGGCCCGAAAATCTCTCGAAAGATCTGGCCGCGGTGCTGGGCCCAACCTTTGCGCCGCTGTTTGGCAACGCCGCGAAAAGCATCGCCGTGTGGTTCATGCTGCTGAATCTCTTCTTATGTAGCCTGCAACCCCTGTGCGGCGCGCCCCGCACGCTCTCGCAACTGGGCGAAGACGGACTCATTCCCCGGGTGTTTGCCCTGCGTTCCGCGCGCACCGACGCGCCCTGGTTCGCCACCCTCTTTACGGCGGCTTTTGCGCTGTTTTTCCTCTATCTCGGCGACCCGCTGTGGCTGGTGGCGGCGACCAACTTCACCTACGTGTTCGGCGGCTTGGTGATGCCCTCGATCGCGGTGTGGCTGCTGCGCCGGGATGCGCCGGATGCGCCGCGCCCCTGGCGCGCGCCGCGCGGCACGGTGGGATTAGGCGTGGTGGCCGCCGCGGTATGGGCCACGACCGCGCTGCTCGGCTTTCAGCAGTTTGGGCTGAGCACGGTAATCGTCGGTCTGGTGTTCGCCTATTCCGGTTCGGTGCTCTACCTGTGGCGGCAGATTGAGGACAAATGGCGTGCGGGGCAGCCGCTCCACTTTCGCACGCTGCACGTCAAACTGACCGGCGCCATGCTCCTGGTGCTGCTGCTTGACGGCTCGGGCTACTACCTTGCCGTCAGCAATCTGCCGCAAACCCCGGGCCCGCTGCTGACCGCGCTGGAAGATATTTTTGTCGCCGTCGCGATTCTGACCGTGGTGGTCGGGCTGGTGCTGCCGGGCATGATTGCCTTCTCCGCGCAGGAAGTGTCCGCCGCCGCCAAGCGGCTTGCCGACGGCACGCTGCGCGACTTCTCGAACGCCATGCGCGCGCTGGGACAGGGCAATCTGGAGGGCGCGCGGGCGACGGTCGCCATCACCCCGGTGCGGGCCAACACCAGAGACGAACTGGGCGAAATGGCGGAGAGCTTCAACCGCCTGCAAGCCGAGGTCGCGACTGCCGCGCGTGGCCTTGCCGGCGCCCGCGAAGGCTTGAGCGCCGCGCGCGACTCGCTGGTGCAGGCGAAAGAGTTTGCCGAAGCCGCCAACGCCGCCAAGTCGATGTTCCTCGCCAACATGAGCCACGAACTGCGCACGCCCATGAACGGCATTCTGGGCTCAACCGAACTGCTGCTGGGCTCGACGCTGGACGACGAGCAGCGCGAGTTCGCCCGTATCAGCCAAAGTTCGGCCACCGCGCTGCTCGCCTTGATTGACGACATTCTTGATCTGTCGAAAGTCGAAGCCGGCAAAATGCTCATCGAGCAGCTGGACTTCGATCTGGCGGCCCTGCTGGACGACGTACAGGGCGTGCTCCGCGCCCAGGCCGGTGCCGACGAACTGGCCATCAACGTGCTGACCAACGCCGAAGTACCGCTGCGCTTGCGCGGCGACCCCGGCAAGCTGCGGCAGCTGCTGCTCAATCTGGGCGGCAATGCGATCAAGTTCACGCCGCAGGGCACCGTCAGTGTGCACACCGAGTTGCTGGGTCGCGAAGGAGACATGGGACTGCTGCGCTTTACCGTGACGGATACCGGCATCGGGATCGAGGCTCAGGATCTGCCGAAGCTGTTTCAACCCTTCTCGCAAATCGACAGTTCGCTGTCGAAAAAATACAGCGGGACCGGGCTGGGGCTCGCCATCTGCAAGCGTCTGGTGGAACTGCTGGGCGGCGAAATCGGCGTGCGGAGCAGTCCGCAGGGTGGCTCCAGCTTCTGGTTCAGCCTGCCGCTCGAAATACGCCCCGATGCGTCGCAGGCCGCACTGCCTGAGCAGCCGACGGATACGCTCAGCGAGCGCCTGATGCGCCTGCAGGGCAAGCTGCTGCTGGTCGAAGACAAACCCGACAACCGAATCATCATCGTCGCGATGCTGCGTAAATTGGGTTTGCAGGCCGACATCGCCGAGGACGGCCAGCAGGCAATCGATGCCACCGCCGCCAAAGCCTACGAGGTGGTCCTGATGGACTGCCAGATGCCGGTAATGGACGGCTACGCCGCAACGCGCGCGATTCGCGCCAATCCGCGCTGGCAGGCATTGCCAATCGTGGCGATGACCGCGAACGCCATGGCGGGCGATCGCGAGCGCGTGCTGGACGCCGGGATGAATGACCACATCGCCAAACCGCTCGACGTCAACGACATGTTTGCGACCCTTGCCCGTTGGATAAAACCCGACCCTCGAGCGGGCGCCTCGCACGAACACGACGGCGCTGCGCCCCTCCGCGCCGACGCGGACGAATGGCCTTCGCTGGCCGGCATTGATCTCGCCGCCGGCCTTGGGAGAACCCTCTCAAACAAAACCCTCTACCGACGCCTGCTTGTACGCTTCCGCGACTCGCAGCGGGATTTCGCTGCGCAATTCATGGCCGCGCTCGGC
>JAURHQ010000025.1 GCA_030833185.1 Gammaproteobacteria bacterium
GCACCGGCCGAGGCAGGCCTTTCGCCAGAGCACGTGCGGGCCTTGATTCGCGAATTAGCGCGCGCTGCCGCGCAAGTGCTGGGTCAGGACCCCCAGCCATAAAAAACGATCCGCCGCCCGTGGTCTTGAGGCGGCATCTGCCAGGAGGGACAAGGCATGACATCAATCGCACGGGACTACCCCACGGAAACGCTGGGCGAGATTTTGCAGGGCGTTCACGCCGAGGGTCGGCTGGACGGGCTGATGCTCGCCATGACGCTGCGCCAGCGCTATCGCAACGACAGCCGTCACAACATTGAGGCGGTTTACACCTTTCCGCTGGCCCATGGCGTCACGCTGCTCGGCCTGCAGGTCGAGATTGGCGGCAAGCGCCTGCGGGCGCAGGTCATCGCTGCGCCCGAGGCGCGCGAGCGCTTTGAAGACGCTATCGACGCCGGCGACTCGCCGGTGATGGTCGAGCAGACCGGCAACGGGCTCTACACCGCCAATCTGGGCAATCTGCTGCCCGGCGAGTCGCTCGATATCGAGCTGGAATACGCCCAGTTGCTGCGTTTCGAGCAGGGCCGCATCCGCCTCACCGTGCCGACCGTGATTGCCGAACGCTATGGCAATCCGCAGGCCCCTGGCCGGCTCCGGCCCCATGAGACCACCGCCAGCAGTGCCTCTGCGGACTATGACTTCAGCCTGCGGCTGCGGCTCTGCGGGGCGGTGGCGCGCGCCAAGGTCTCGAGCCCCAGCCATCACATCAGCACCGCCCTTTTTGCGGAGGGCTGCGAGGTGACGCTGGACCACGGTGGTCGGCTCGACCGGGATTTCATTTTGAATCTCGAAGGCCTGTGGGGGCTTTCCTTCGCGGCGCGCGCGGCGGACGGGGACACCACCGCCGTGCTCGCCAGCTTCTGTCCGGCGCTGCGCGAAACGCCGCAGGCGCCGGTGGCGCTTAAGGTATTGGTCGACTGCTCGGGCTCCATGGGCGGGGACAGCATCGCCTCGGCCAAGGCCGCGTTGCACGAAAGCTTCCAGCAGCTGGGACCACGGGACTACGTGGCCTACAGCCGCTTCGGGGGCCATCTCGTCAACCATCACCCGGCGCTGATTCAGGCCGGGCCGGGGAGCCAGGCGGCGCTGGCGCAGCTGGTGGCGAGGACGGAGGCGGATTTGGGCAGTACCGAGATGGAGTCCGCGCTGCAGGGCGTGTTGACCGGCGTGCGCGTGCCGCCGGCCGCAGCCGAGCTCAATCCCGTCGTGTTGCTCATTACCGACGGCCAGGTGTGGGCGGTGGACGAAATGGTCGCGCTGGCCAGAAAAAGCAGCCATCGGCTGTTTGTGATCGGGGTGGGCGTCGCGCCCGGCGAAGGCCTGCTGCAGCAGCTTGCCGAGGCGACCGGCGGCGCCTTCGAGGCCGTCTCGCCCAACGAAGACATGACGGGCGGCATCGTCCGCATGTTCCACCGCCTGCGCGGCGCGCCGGCGGCGCGGATCACGGTGGATTGGGGCGCGACCCCGCTGTGGCAGACGCCGCCGCCGTCCGCCATTTACGACGGCGAAACCCTGCATCTTTTCGCGCTGTTTCGGCAGCCGCCGCTGGTCGCGCCGCGTCTGCGCTGGGTCAGTGGCGGCCAGCCGGTGGACTGCGCGGCGGAGGCAATGACCCAGCCCGCCGGCGACAGCTTGCGCCGGCTCTGCGGCGCGCGGCAGCTGGCGCTGTGCGAAGACGCGCGGGCGGCGACCGCGCTCGCGCTCAACTATCAGCTGGTCAGCGCGCACACCACGCTGTTTCTGGTCTACGAGCGCGCGGCCGGCGAGAAGGCAGACGGTTTGCCCACGCTGCATCAGATCGCGCAGATGCAGGCGGCGGGACAGTTTGGGGTGGGAACGGTGCGGGAGATGCCGGCACCTGCACGGTTTAGTCGAGTGCTGATGACGGAACATCCAGCGCAAAGCGAAGCGAGTTACCTCGCTGCATCCTATCGTCCCACAATCGATCGCCTCGACCTGTCGGAGTCTTGCGGCATGGAGGCGCCGCCCAGCGCTTGGGATGACGCGCCGGTGGAGCATGCCGCCGTCGCAGCCCTCTTCGCCTGCTTCAACCAGTTCGCGCCGGCCATGCCGGATCTGGCGACGCTGGTCGCCCGCCTCATCCTGCGCCCGGAGGCCCAGCCCTTTGGTGAGGCCATCGGCCGCCTGCAGGCGCTTGGTTTCGAGCACGTCGCCGCCTGGGCGCTGCTGCTTAACTGGCTGGAAGGCAAGTTCATCGGGGCGAGTCTGGAGCGGCATGCGGCGCGCCTGCTGCGTCAGGCAATGCGCGAGGCACCGCGCAGCAACCGGCGCCGGGCGGTAACCGAACTGGCCGCCCTGTTCTAGCCGCCTGTAACAAGTTTCAAGGGCGGTGACCGGCGGCCTGCGGTGAGCCACGCTCACGGCAGGATGCCGACCCGCAGGTGCGCCGGTCGCCCGCCCTTGTCTTGCGTCTTTCAGCGTCTTTTCCTTCACTCGGGGTATGACGCAATCCCCACCCTGTGGCGTAGTCTTGCGAACCGCCCGTGACGGGCACCGGACTACAACGAGCCCCGCACTGACAACGCGGGGCGCAGCGGGGAGAGACTTCATGCAGCAGCGTTACGACGCGATCATCGTGGGCGCGGGAATGGCCGGCATTTACGCCGTTTATCACCTGCAGCGGCTGGGCCTGTCGATCAAGCTTTTCGAGGCCGGCAGCAGCGTTGGCGGCACCTGGTACTGGAATCGCTATCCGGGCGCGCGCGTCGATATCGAAAGCATGGAGTACTCCTACGCGTTCTCGGATGAACTGCAGCAGGAGTGGTCGTGGAGCGAGCGCTACGCCGGACAGGCCGAACTCTCGCGCTACTTCGAGTTTGTCACCGACCGCTTCGATCTGCGCCGCCACATGCAGTTCAACACGCGCGTCACCGGCGCCCGCTTCGATGAAGATGCCGCCGAGTGGGTTGTCAGCACCAGCGACGGGCAAACGCACCGCGCGCAGTACTGCGTGATGACCACGGGGCTGCTCTCTGCGCCCAACAAGCCGGAAATTGCCGGCCTTGAACAGTTCAAGGGCGAGGTCTACCACACGGGCCTGTGGCCGAAGGAACCGGTCGATTTCAGCGGCAAGCGGGTGGGCGTCATTGGCACCGGATCGTCCGCCGTGCAGGCCATTCCGCTGATTGCCGAACAGGCCAGCCATCTCACCGTCTTTCAGCGCACCCCGGCTTACGCCGTGCCCTTGCGCAATCACCCGATGCCGGCCGAATACCAGCAGAAAGTGAAGGCGGACTATGCCGAATGGCGGCGCAAGGAACGCTATGAATCCTTCGGCGGCTGGGTTGCCATGCACTACGAGGCCTCGGGGCTGACCACCACCATGGCCTTGGACACCTCCCCCGAGGAACGCCGCGCGTTGTATGAGGACCGCTGGCAAAACGGCGGCCTCGCCTTCTACAACGTCTATCCGGACGTCTACGTGAACCGCGAAGCGAACGACACGCTGGCCGAGTTCATCCGCGAAAAAATTCGCGCCCGGGTGAACGATCCGGCGCTGGCCGCGCTGCTGACGCCGGACTATCCGATTTTGATGAAGCGGCTGATTGCCGACACCAACTACTACGAGGCTTATAACCGCGAGAACGTCTCGCTGGTCGACGTCAGCAAGCGTCCCATCGACACCATCACCGCCAGTGGCGTTCAGGCCAACGGCCAGCACTACGAGTGCGACGCGCTGGTGCTGGCGACCGGCTACGACGCCATGACCGGCGCGTTGACCCGCATGCATGTGGAAGGTCGCGGCGGGCGCCTGCTGACCGATCATTGGGCCGAGCGCGCGCGAACCTATCTGGGTCTGATGTGCGCGGGCTTCCCCAATTTCTTCATCATCGATGCGGCAGGCAGCCCCTCGGTGGTGTTTCAGCCCATTTTTGTGGCCGAAGAGCAGATCAACTGGGTGGGCGACTGCATCCAGCAGCTCGCAGGCAGCGGCCGGCGCAGCATCGAAGCGCGGCCGGAGGCCGAAGACGCCTGGGGCGATGAATGCGAACGCGCGCTGCAGGCCACACTCTTCCCCACCGTCAACAGCTGGTATGTGGGCGCCAATATCGCCGGCAAGTCCCACAAGGGGCTGATTTATCTCGGCGGCATGGCGGAGTACCGGCGCTGGTTCAACGGCGAGGCCGCCGAGGGCTATCCGGGATTCCTGTTTGACGGGGGCTTGAAGCGAGACGCCGTGGCCTGAGCCGGCTTGCGAGGGAACGCCGATGGATGAGCAATTTGAAACCCGCAGCCTGCTTTCGCCGGCCGAACTGCAGCCGCTCTTGAAGCGGCGCACCTGGCCGTCGGTGCTTCGGCTCGCGCTGCATCTGGGCGCGTTCCTCTGGCTGGGCGTCGCGCTCACCCAGCACGCCACCCACTTCTGGCTGGCCTTGCCCCTGTCGATCGCCCTGGCTTGGGTGTGGAGCGGGATCTTCGCGCCGTTCCACGAATGCACCCACCGCACGGCGTTTCGCACACTGCGTGGCAATCAGCTGGGCGCCTGGCTGACCGGCATTCCGTTTGGCATGACGCCGCTGTTGTATCGGACTTTCCACTACGAACACCACCGGCACACGCAGGATCCGGAGAAAGATCCGGAGCTCACCAATCCAGCCTATGCGCACTGGCCGGATCGGCCGCAGCACTGGCTGCTGGCGGCCAGCGGCTATGGCCTCATCCTGTTGAAGCTGCTGCCGCTCCTCGGGTTTGCGTTCAAGCCGCGGGACGAATGGACGCGCTTCGCGCCTTGGTCGGGGCGGGTCGACGATCCGGCGCGGCTGGTTTTCGAGTGCCGGGTGTTTATCGCCATCTGGGGCAGCTTTCTGCTGGTCACCGCACTTTGGGTGCCGGGCGGACTGTGGTGGTGGGTGGCGGCCTGGTTGACCCACAGCTTTCAGGCGCTGTGGGTGATGGCCGAGCACACCGGGCTGCCGCACACGGGCAGTATTCTCGCCCGGACCCGCAGCGTGACCAGCAATGCCTTCGTGCGGTTCTGGCTGTGGAATATGAACTACCATGCGGAGCATCACGCCTGGCCGGCGGTGCCCTGGCATCAGCTGCCGGCCGCCCACCGGCTGGCCGCGCCGCATCTTGGTTCTTTCGTGCCGGGCTATGCCGCGCTCCATCGCAGCGTGCTGGCCGGCCACAACTTCCCCAGCGGCGACCCTTAAGCGCCGCGCGCGCCGATTCTTCTCTCAGCTACCAAGGACTTTCTGCTCATGTTATCTCTGCTTCGCGCGGTACGTCCGCGCCTTACTGCGGGCCTGTGCGCCCTGTTGTTGAGCCCCGCCGCGTTCGCGATTAACGGTTACTTCCTGCTCGGCTACGGCGCGAAGCAGCTGGGCATGGCGGGCGCGGGGGTGGCCCTGCCGCAGGACCGGGTGGTCGGGGCGCTCAATCCGGCCGGCATGGCGCTGGTCGCGCCGGGTTTTGATATCGGGATTGGCGTAATGCACCCCATTCGGGGCGCGGAGATCGACTGCCGCGGAATCGGCGCCTGCGACCGTGACGTCGCCGAATCTTCGCGGCGCGAGATTTTTGCCGTGCCCACCATGGGCTACACGCGGCGCCTCGCCAACGGCGCGACGCTGGGCGTGACGCTCTACGCCAACGGTGGCCTGAACAGCACCTACGACCGTGCGCTGTACGACGAAACGATTGGGCGGATCACCGGCGCGGTGCGCGGCTCAACCGTGCAGGTGGACAAGCTGGGCGTCGACTTTGGGCAGTTTGTGATCGCGCCCAGCCTGTCGAAAAGCGTCGGCCCGGTGGCGCTGGGGATTGGTCCGCTGATCCAGCTACAGCGCTTCAAGGCCTACGGCTTTGGTTCTTTCACCGCCCTGTCTACCGCGCCCGACAGCGTGACCGACCGGGGCTCTGAATATCTCTTTGGCGGCGGCGTGCGCGGCGGCGCGATTTGGACGGTGTCGCCCGTTCTGCGCCTCGGGGTGTCGGCATCCTCGCCCATCTACATGGAGAAATCGGTCAAATACAACGGACTCTTTGCCGAAGACGGCGGCTTCGACGTGCCCGCGCATTTCACCGTCGGGCTGGCGCTGCGGCTGGTGCCGTCACTGACGCTGGCCTTCGACTACCAGAAAATTTTCTTTGCCGAAGTGGGCTCGCTGGGCAACCCGGCGCCAACGGCGGCGGAGTTTCTGGGCAATATCAGCAACGCGCGGCGTTTTGGCGGCAGCAAGGGCATAGGCTTCGGCTGGCGCAATCAGGACGTCTACCGCATCGGGCTCTTGTGGCAGCAGAGCCCGCGCCTGCATTGGCGCGTGGGCTATTCGCAAAACATCAACCAGATCACGACCGATGCGGTGCTGTTCAACATCCCGACCCCGTCGGTGATGGCGCAGAAAGTCACCGGCGGGGTGACCTACGAGTGGGCCACCGGGCGGGCGTTTTCGCTGGGCTTCATGCACGGCTTTGCCAATGAACTGCGGACGACGCGCAGCGTGCTGTTCGGCGCGCCGGTCAAGCTGGAAGCGGGCGGGGAAATTGTGGAACTGAGCTACCACCACGACTTCTAGACGGCTCGGCATCTGCGCCCCGCCTGACGTGGCGCAGTCGTGCGGGGCGACTCACGGGCTAGCGTGTTTATCTCACGCAGCCCGAGGAGTTCACCGCCATGCCCCTTTTTTGCCGAGCGCCGCGAGTCTCCGGCCTCGCGCTCGTTCTGATGCTTGCCATGCGGATGGCCGAGGCCGCGGGCGATCCGCAGGCGAGCGTGCAGTGTCCGCCCGAGGCACGAGCGGCCGAGGCCTGCGTGGTGGATGCCGACACCTTTATGGGCTGGCGCAGCTTTGCGCTCAACTGTCAGGTCTGCCACGGCGGTAGCGCGCTGGGTTCGACCTTCGCGCCCAATCTGCTCGACCGCCTGAATCAGCGCGTGGACTACGCGCGTTTTCTGCTGGTGGTGGAAAACGGCTACACCGGACACGTCGGCGTAATGCCGGCCTGGCGCGCCAAGGCCGACGTCATGGCGAACCGCGACAATCTTTACCGCTATCTTCGCGCCCGCGCCGACGCTCGCCTGCCGCCGGGCCGGCCGCAAAAAGGCCCGCCGGCGGCGTCGCCCACGCCGTAACGGTTGCACCAACGGGCAAGTTGCACGATCCTCCGGTCATGCCCTGATCTGACCGGAGAGTCGAGACCATGCCCGATTTATTCAGCCCCTACACGCTGAAAGGCGTGACCCTGCGCAACCGCATCGCCATGTCGCCCATGACGATGTACCGCTCCACCGACGGCCTGATGAACGACTTTCACCTCATGCTGCTCGGCTCACGCGCCGCCGGCGGCTTTGGGCTGGTCTTTGGCGAACAGCTGGCGATCGTGCCGGAAGGCCGCACCAGCGTGAGTTGCGGCGGCATTTACGACGATGCGCAAATCGAAGGGCTGGCGCGGATCAACGCGCTCATCAAGGACATGGGCGCGGTGCCGGCGATACAGCTGGGGCATACGGGCCGCAAAGGCAGCGAAACGCGGCCCTGGGAAGGCGGCGCGCAGCTGGCCCCCGACCATCCGCACGGCTGGCAGGTCTCGGGGCCCTCGGCCATTCCCTACGGCGGCAAGTACAAATATCCCGTCCACGAACTGAGTCGCGACGAAATCAAAACCCTGCACCAGCGCTACGCCGACGCCGCGCGTCGCGCGCTGGACGCCGGCTTCGAGTGGCTGGAGCTGCATTTTGCGCACGGCTATCTGGGCGCGAGCTTTTTCTCGCCGCTGGCCAACCAGCGCAGCGATGAATACGGCGGCTCGGTGGCCAATCGCGCGCGCTTTCATCTGGAGGCAATCGACGCCGTGCGTCAGGTGTGGCCAGAGCGCTTGCCGCTGACCATGCGTCTGGGCAGCGACGACCTCAACCCGCGCGGCACGCAGTTCGACGACGCCGTCACCGCGGTCGGCATGATGAAAGACCACGGGCTCGATTTGGCCGATTTAAGCCTGGGTATCAACACCGACGAGATGTCGGCCAAGCCCTTCGATGAACTGGGCTTCATGCTGGAACGCGCCTCGCGTCTGCGGCGCGAAGTCGGCATTCCGGTGGCGACCAGCTGGAATCTCGGCCTGCCACAGGTGGCTGACCGGGTGGTCCGCGAGGAACTGATCGACCTCGTCATGCTGGGGCGCCCGGCGCTGTCGAATCCGCACTGGCCGGTGTGGGCCGCGCGTGAGCTGGGGCATGCCGATCCGTTCTCGCTGGTGCCCGAAGACTGGGCGTGGTGGCTGCGCAACTTCCGCGCGCATCAGGCCTGCATTGGCTGGCCGAGCGGCGAGGCAGCGACGGCCTGAGCGCCTAGGTCGCGCCCTCGGCGACCTTCATCAGGTCAATTTTGATCTCGAGAGCGTCCACCGTCTCGAAAGGCATGATGCCCGCTGCGCGCACGATGTAGTCCATGCGGAAAATGGCTTCCCGCTCGCGCGCCTTAAGGCAGGTACAGCGCAGCATCACCGGCGGTTTGTCGGGGGCCGGGCTGAAGCGGATGTTGGCCAGCCGGCCTTTGTCGAAGCGCGGCCATTTGGCGTCGTCATGATCGAGCCGCAGACGCATGGACGACTCGGAATAGTCGAGCACCGTGGCCGCCCACAGCTGCTCGCTGTCGTCGCGCGTGACCTCGGCCGGGCAGTGACAGGGAATGCGGGTCTGCTTGCGCGGCTCGTGCTCTTCCAACGTGCCCAGCATGACGTCCAGCACCGCGACGTGCATGCCTTTGTGCGGCCCCTCGGTCAGCAGGGTGTGGCGTTCCACTTCCACTTCAACCTTCTGGTTGGATTCTTTCAGGGCGGTGGAGACCAGCGTCAGGCGGGTGCCGCGGCCCAGCGAGCCACGCCCGCCGAGCGCGGCCCGTGCGGCCAGATCGAGCTGGCGGTCGGCGGCTTTGGTGTCGCCCGGGATCAGCAGCTTGATTTCTTCGATGCGGGTCAGCGTTTCGGGTCCGTGACGGGTGTTGATCCGAAGCCGCAGGCCCGGTTCATCGTGGATGAATTCGACATCCCGCGCGCGGAACACCGCGTGCTCATTGATGCGATAGCCGATGACCAGGGTTTCCACCCGAAACTTGGAGTCGGTGTATTCCGGCAGGTAGGTGATCCGGCTGCCGATGGCCAGCGCATCGAACATGCGCTGCAGGTATTCGATCTTGCGGCGGGTGGGGCGCGCGGCGTCGTCGTCCGGGGCGCTACCGGCGCGCTGGCCGCGCCGGGTGGGCGCGACAGATTTTTTCTTGAATAGACCGAACATGCATAGACCCTCGCCGGGAGTGCGCCGCAAATCCAGATGCTGGCGACGATTCTGCCGCAGGCTCACCCGCTCGCGCGAGCGGATGCCGGGCGAAATCACGAACCCTGTGTCCTGATGTCGGCCGCCGGCGGATCTTCTTCAGCGACAAGCGCGAATTTCAGCGCTGGGCCGGGTCAGGTCTCCCGTGAGTTGTCCGGCGCCAGCGACGGCACAGCCCGTCGGTGCTCGCGCTGCGGCTACACTGTCCGCCATCGTCGCCGTTTTCAGGAGCCCGCCATGCCTAAGCCCCCCGTACCGCCATCGGTCGATGCGCTACTCCGCCACCCCAACGCCGCCGTGATGGCGAGCACCCGCCCGGATGGCAGTCCACACACCGTGGCCACCTGGTACGACTGGGAGGACGGCCGCGTGCTGCTCAACATGGATGCGAGCCGGGTGCGGGTGAACTATCTGCAGGCGCGGCCGGCGGTGGCGCTGACGGTGCTCGATGAGCAGTCCTGGTACAAGCATGTCTCGCTGATCGGTCGCATCGTCGAGATCCATGACGACATCGGTCTGGCCGACATCGACCGGCTTGCCCTGCGCTACACCGGCAGCGCCTATCCAGAGCGTGCGCATCGGCGCGTCAGCATGTGGATGGCGGTGGACGTCTGGCACGGTTGGGATGCGACCGGCGCTATCGCCACCCACGCCGACTGGAAACCCTAGGCCGCCCGCAGCGCGGCGCTAAGCGAACTGTCTTACTCAAACTTGCGAAAAGGAGGCCCCACCATGCCAATCATCGAAGTGAACATGCTTGAAGGACGCAGCGTCACCCAGAAGCGGGCGATGATCGCCGCCATCACCGACGGCGTGGTCGCCACGCTCGGCGTAAAGCCGGACTCGGTGCGCGTGCTGATTCGGGAAATGCCGGCGGAACATTTCGCCGTGGCCGGTGTGACGAAAGCGGAGTCGGCCGAGCATTCGGCGAAGACCTGAGCGTAAGCGGGACGCGCGTTGCAGCCGCGTAGCCTTGGCAGACCGCGTGCTGTCGACGATAAGGTTTTGAGAACGAAGATGGTGGCCAAGGACGGAATCGAACCATCGACACGCGGATTTTCAGTCCGCTGCTCTACCAACTGAGCTACTTGGCCGGCGCGAGTGCAGACCGTCGGGCAGGCCCAACGGGAGGCGCAATGTAAGCGGCGCCTGCGGGGGCAGTCAACCCGCACGCTTGCGCGGGCGCAGCTAGCGAGTGACTATCCCCGCTCAATCTGGCGGTCTGTCCCGAGGAGTAGCTGATGTCCCAGTCCTGGAAAATCGACGGCGAATACATCGAAGCCTGCAGCTGCGACTTCCTTTGTCCCTGTATCACGCAGAACTCGACCACCCCGGCCACGCATGAGTTCTGCAAGGTCGCCATGAGTTTCGCCGTAGAGCGCGGACATTTTGGGGACACGACGCTGGACGGCGTGGTGTTCGCGGTTATCGCGCAGTCGCCGGCCATCATGTCGCAGGGCAACTGGGCGCTTGGTCTTATCGTCGATGAAACGGCAAGCGAGGCGCAGACCGCGGCCATTGCGGCCATCGCGAGCGGACAGGTCGGTGGGCCCCTGGCCGCCTTTGCAGGCCTGGTCGGCGAGTTTCGCGGCGTGACCCGGGCCCGCATCGAGTTCTCGGCCGACGGGCATCGTCGCGCGGTCCACATCGACGGCCAGCTGACGCAGGAAGTGGAAGGCATTCCCAGCCTCAGCGCGCCCGGCCAGTGTCTGGCCATCGACAACACCCTGCATCCGGCCAATCCGCGGCTCAATCTGGCGCTGGCGGTGAAGAACTTCATTCGCAGCTTTGGCATTGAGTGGGACGCGCCGCCGCGTAAAACCAACGGGCATTTCGCGCCGTTTTCCTGGGCCGGCGCCGCGTCCTGAACAAGGCGACCGTGAGCCGGCAGCTGCCGCGCGCGATATGTGCGGCGGTAATGCTGGTGCTGGCCGCGCTGGCCTGGGGGCTGTTGTGGGCCAGCGCCGATCGCATGCTGGCCATGGAAACAGCCGACACCAGCCCCGGCCTCTTGCCGCCGGCCCTGGACTCGCTGTTGCGGGAAGCGGCCTGGCTAATGATGAAACCTGCCGCCGTCGCCTCCTATCTCGCGCTGTCAGCCCTCATGTGGGTCTTGATGATGCTGGCGATGATGATTCCGGCGGTCTTGCCGGTGGTGCTCCTGTTTGGCCAGACCGCGGGCGGTGGCGCGGGGCGGATGCTGGCTTTCGCGTCTGGCTATCTTGGCGTGTGGAGCCTCTACGGCGTCGCGCTGGCGCTGGTGCAATGGGGTCTGCATCAGGCGCTGCTGTTACACAGCATGGCACTGCGCACCGACCAGCGCCTCGCGGCCGGCCTGCTGCTGGTGGCCGGGGCCTATCAGTTCACGCCGTTCAAGCAGGCCTGTCTGCGCCACTGCCAAAGCCCGCTCGCGTTTCTGCTCAATCACTGGCGCGACGGCCGCTACGGTGCGTGGCAGATGGGCGCGGCGCACGGGCGCTATTGCCTCGGCTGCTGCTGGGTCTTGATGGGGTTGATGTTTGCCGGCGGGGTGATGAGCATCGGGGCGATGCTGCTGCTGTCGGCGTTCATTTTGCTCGAGCGCCTGCTTCCTGCCGGCTGGCTCGCCACCGCCGTGCCCGGCGTCGTGATGCTGACGGCGGGCGCGGCGCTGTACGTTGCGTAGGGACTGGCCTTAAGCCGGCGGGCGGAACTCGGCCGGGGCGGCGGAGCCTTCGCCGAAGAAGTATTTCTCCATTTCCGTTTCCAGAAACTTGCGGTCCTTGGCCTCGATCGGGGTCAGGCGATATTCGTTGATGAGCATCGTCTGGTGTTTCAGCCAGCCGCCCCAGGCCTCCTGCGACACGGCGGTGTAAATCCGGCGGCCCAGTTCCCCGGGATACGGCGGCGCGCGCAGACCTTCGGCTTCGCGGCCGAGCTTGATGCATTGAACGGTTCTGCTCATGGGGTTCCTTCCAGAGGCGGGGCGGGTGAGTGGATGAGATCTGCTACCGGCCGAGGCAACCCGACCGCCGCAGGGGCGAGCGCGTTATACCAAAGCAGGTCGGGTGAATCCATGCAGCGGCTGCCGCGTTCGCGGACGGCGGCGGTGAGCGGCGTGATCTGCAGCTGGAAGTGCGTGAAGGTGTGGGTAATCGCCGGGCCGGGGACGGGGTTCGTCAGCAGGTCGAGATCGGCACTGGCGCAGAAGTCTGCGCAGTGGATGGCCTGCGCCACTTCGGGAAAACTCCACAGCCCGCCCCAAATGCCGCGCGGCGGCCGGCGGGCCAGCAACAGCGCGCCGTCGCTGGCCCGTTGCAACACCAGCATCACGGTTTGTCGCTGCGGCAAGGCCTTGCGCGGTCGCGCGGTGGGGAAGGCGGCCTGTTCGCCGCGGGCACGGGCGACGCAGTCTTCGGCCACCGGGCAGCGCTCGCAGGCCGGCTGTCGCCGCACGCAGAGCGTCGCGCCGAGATCCATGATCGCCTGCGTGTAATCGGCCGCCCGCGCGGCCGGCGTCAGTTGTCCGGCCAGCGGCCACAGGAGACGCAGGGTGGCGGGTGCGTCCGGCCAACCTTCGACCGCGCGATGACGGGTCAGCACGCGCTTCACGTTGCCGTCCAGAATCGGCACCTGCAGCCCGCGCGAGAGCGCGAGGATCGCGCCGGCCGTCGAGCGGCCGATGCCGGGCAGGCTGGCGACTTCGTCGACCGTGGCTGGAAACTCGCCGCCGTGCTGGCTCATCAGCGCACAGGCCGCAGCCTGCAGGTTGCGCGCGCGGGCGTAGTAGCCGAGGCCCGACCAGTGATGCAGCACCTCATCCAGCGGCGCCGCGGCCAGTGCCGCGACGCTCGGAAACCGCGCCATGAAGCGCTCGAAGTAGGGGATGACCGTCGTCACCTGCGTTTGCTGCAGCATGATTTCTGACACCCAGACCCGATAGGGCGAGCGGTCGCGCTGCCAGGGCAGGTCGTGCCGGCCGTGCTGGTCGTACCAGGCCAGCAGGCGCTCAGCGAAGCTCGGCATGGGCACGGGCAAGCCGCTCGATGTTCACGATGGTCTCCTCCACTTCGCGGGTAAAGGTGCGCTTCATGATCAGCGGACCGATGACCGGCGGAATCCAGAAATCCGGCTCCTGTCGCGACTCCATCACCATCCGCGTGCCGCCGTCGGCCAAAGGCGTGATCTGCCAGACGGTTTCGCCCTGCCGGAAGTTACCCCGTCCCGGCAGCACGCTGGTCCGGAGGTCGCCGTTGGGGGCTTCCTCTACGCGCTCGACGAAGTCGATGTCGAAGCAAAAGACCAGCACACATTGCCGTAGCCGCAGCTGGCGGACCCAGGAGCCATCCGGGTTGGTCGACAGCACCCGGCTCAGGCGAATGCTGTCGTTGGTCTGAGCAAGCTGGGTTACATCATTGACCACCGCGCGCACCGCCGGCGTCGGGGCCGCGAGCCGCGCGCTGAAGCGGTAGTGATACTGCGCGCCGGCAAAGTCGAAGGCGGTGCTTTCCAGCGTGCTGCCGCAGGCGAGCGCGCTCCACAGCAAGCCCCAGACCACGCTGCACCGGGCGACCCCTGTGCCGCGGCGGGCCTTCACGGCTTCTGGCGCTTCTCGCGCTTGCCTTCCAGCGCTTGCTTGAGGGTGGCGGTGAGCTTCTTGCGGGCGGCGTCGCCGGCGAGGGTTTTCAGCAGGGCTTTCAGGTCGGGCTGGCAGCCGGCCGGGCGCAAGGGACCACGGCATTGCAGCGGCAGGTCGAAGGACTTGCCGCCGGGGTTCTCCGGGTCAATCGCGAGCCGCGCGTCGTATTTCATGCTGCGGTCGGCGAGCTTGAACAGCATGCCTTTGCCGCTTAGGCGAAAGCCGTCGCCATCAAGGCGTAAGTCCTGATTGAACACCGCGCCGTTACGCACTTCGAGCGTCCCCGTCAGCGCCCGGAAGGCGGTGCTGCCGCCGCTCGGCAGTTTGCCGACGGGTTTGCCGTTCAGCGCCTGACGGGCGCTCCGAATCAGCGCTGTAGCGTCCAGCCCGCGCAGCTCGCCGTTCTGCACGGCAAAGGTGGCCTGCCCGCTCAGGCTCTCGAGCAAGGCCTGCGGCTGCGCGCCGGTGGCGCTCAGCCGGGCTTCAAAATTGATGTTGCCGGCCAGATCCCGGTTGCCGGCCAGATCGACCAGCAGCGGTTCCAGCGCAATTTTGGCCAGGCTGGTGTTGAGCGACAGCTGCGGCAGCTTGCCGGTGGCATCGAGGGTGGCGACGCCGCTGTAGCGGCCTTGATAGCCCTCTGCGCTGACCGGGTCGAGCCGAATCAGGCCGTCAGCGCCGGCCACCGTCAGATGGGCCTGAGCTAGGTTGAGGCCGGCGACCTGCAGGCGCTCGAGGCTCAGATCGCCCGACAGCTTTAACTGCCGCAGCATCTCGACCGGCAAGCTGGCAGCGCCAGCAAGCGCCAGCTCGGGCGTCGTCACGGTCGCGCCTCGCTGTGGCTTGCCGGTGCTGGCGGGCGGCAGATAGCGGTCGAGGTTCAGCGCATCAGCCCGCAGCGAAAAACCAACATCCGGCGGCGCCAGTCCGGCGACCGACACTTCGCCGTTAAGCTGCGTTTGGTCAATGTGCAGATTGAGTCGCGACAGGGCGAGCCCGGCCGGGCCGTGTTGAAAGACCGTATCCAGCGCGACCGCGCGCAAGGCTTTGGGGTCGGCCGTCTCCGGCAGCGGCAGGCCGAGCGTCGGCAGCAGCGTGCGCAGGTTGGTTTCGGTCAGCGTGAGCTGGCCGTTCCAGACGGGCGCTGTGCGCAGGTGTACCGCTTCCAGATTGCCCGTCACCTCCAGCCCCGGTCCGCGTAGCGCCAGATCTTTCGCGCTGAAGGTGTCCCGTTCCGGATAGATTTCGATGCCGCCGGCTTCCAGCGTCAGCGCGACCGGCGTGCGTGCCGACGGGCCCTGCCAGCGGGCGTTCGCCGTCAGCGGCCCCAGCACCAGCGCCGAGGGCGAGCCGGTCAGCTTTAACTCGGCGGTGAGATCGCGCAGGCCGGCCGCCAGCGCCGGTTGGCCCAGCGCGCTCAGCAGCGGCGCTGGCGCCGGGCCGGCGGCGCGCAGGCTGGCGTCCAGACTGCCATCGGCTTTCTGCGCGTTGACCGCGTGTAGTTCGCCGTCCAGCGTCACGCCCAGCCCCGTGAAGCGCCAGGGCGCGAGATGCAGCGTGCCCGCCAGCGGCTGCGCCTTGAACTGCGTGCTCAGGCCGAAGCTGGCATCGGTGCCGGCCGGCAGCGGCATCAGGGGCGGGGGCTGGCCGGCGAGCCGCGCAGCCTGCGCGAGCAAGCCGGGTAAATCGGCGCCGGCGCCGGTGATGTCGCCGCTGACGACGGGCGTGCCCGCCTGCAGCCCGATGACGCTGAACTGGCCGCCCAGCGTGCCGCCCAGCAGTCTGGCGTCCAGCCCGGTCACGCTGAGGCGGTCCTGCGCGAAATCTGCATCGATGCCAAGCGTCAGCTGCAACTCGCGCGCCGGTGCCTCACCCAGGGTGGCCAGATCGTCCAGCCGCGCACCGACCGCGCCGCGCAGGGTTTCGTACAAGGCGACCAGCGCCGGCAGATTGGGGCTGACGGCCGTCACGCGGCCGTTGAACGCCGGCTTGCCCGGTGCGCCGCCGGTCGGTGTCAGGCTGGCCTCGAACGCATGGTCCAGCACGTGGGCGTGGCATTGCGACAGGGCGACTCGACCGCTGGCGAGGTCTGCGTCCAACGCCAAATCGAGGCCGAAGTCGCGCGCCTTGGTGCCGGCCAGAAGATTTTCCAGCGCTTGCGCGGTGCGCCGGTCGCCGCCCGTCCAGTCATTGGCAAACATCAGCAAGCGCGGCAGGTCCTCGGCCTTGGCGGTGAGCTTGGCCTTGACTGCGGGGGCCGCGCTGCCCCACTGGCGCGCCGTCAGCGCGCCGCCGAGTGTGAGTCCGGGCAACTGGGCCACCAGATCGGAGACGGTCAAGGCCTGATGATCGGCCTGCAGTTCGGCCGTGCCGTGAAAGTCGAGCGCGCGATTTTTGAAGCCTGCGAGTCGCTGGCTGGCCGGCAGGTCGAGCGCTTTGAATACCACCGCCAGATCTTTGCTTTCCAGCGCCCAGCGAGCTCGGCCGCCCGGGCGCGGGCTGTGTAATTGCGCCAGACTCAGGTCCGCTGCCAGCTTCAAACCGAGCCCTTCGGCTTTCAGCGCCGACAGGCTCAGGCTGCCCTGGGCCAAATCGAGTTCAACCGCGGAGTCGAGCGAGAGTGTGGCTTTGCCGCCCGGTAGGGCCTTGCCCTGCAGGCTGGCGGTGGCGTGAAAATCCGGCACCCGGTAGCGCTGGGCCTGCGGACTGTAGGTGACGGTGCCGGTGAGCTTCGCGTCGCCGTCCAGCGCCGGCTGCGCGGCTTCGAGGCGGGTGCTGAGGGTGAAATCGATCGGGCGGTCAAAGGCCAGCGCGCCGGTGCGCACATCAAGCTGGGTAAGCGTCAGCTGTTGGCCCGAGCGTGCATCCAGCCAGTGCAGCGTCGCGTCGCGAACGTCGACCCCGCCGAGCGCGATGGCCATCAGGCCACCGGAGGTCTGCCCTTGCCCGCGCGGCCCGCGCAGGTCGTCCCAGTTGGTCTGGCCGGCCGCATTGCGCGCCAAGTGCACCACCAGCCCGTGGATTCTGGCGGTATCCATGGTGAGCCGCCCGGCGAGCAGCGGCAGGGTCGCCACCGACAGGTCCAGTTCGGCGACTTCGAGCATGCGGGGCGCGCTGTAGCCCGGCGCATTGCCCAGCGTGAATCCGCTGGCGCGCAGGCGGATTTGCGGCCACCAGAAGATTTCGATCGGGCCCGTCAGGCTGAGCTCGCGCCCGGTCTCGCGCCGCACGGCGGCTTCGATCTGGGCCTTGTACTGGTTGGGGTCGAGGTGGCCGATGAAGGCCGCCAGCAGACCGGCGGCCAGCAAGAGCAGGCCGAGCAGGGCCAGAAGGAGGCGGCCAAGCCGTTTCATGCCGAGGGAACGCCTAACGTGAACTCAGCCGCCCAATCTGGCGCGTGCGGCCTGACAGGCCGCCCGAACACGGGCCGGCGCGGTGCCACCACGATGGTCGCGCGCCGCCAGCGCGGCATCGATGTCCAGCGCCTGAAACACCGCGTCAGTGATGCGGGGCTCAAGCTGCTGCAATTCCGCCAGCGGCAGGTCCTGCAGTTCGCAGCCCTTGGCGATGGCGCTGCGCACCGCGGCCCCGACCACCGCGTGGGCATCCCGGAAGGGCACGCCGAGGCGCACCAGATAGTCGGCAAAGTCGGTCGCGGTGGTGAAGCCGGCGCGGGTGGCCTCGCGCATCCGCGCGCGCTTGACCGTAATGCCGGGCACCAGATCGCCGAAGGCCCGCAGGCAGCCGGCCAGCGTGTCGACGGTGTCGAACAGCGGTTCCTTGTCTTCCTGATTGTCCTTGTTGTAGGCCAGCGGCTGGCTTTTCATTAGCGTCAGCAGCGCGATCAGGTGACCGATCACCCGACCCGACTTGCCGCGCACCAGTTCTGGCACGTCGGGGTTTTTCTTCTGCGGCATCATGCTGGAGCCAGTGCAGAAGGCATCGTCCAGTTCAATGAACGCAAACTGCTGCGAACTCCACAGCACCAACTCCTCGGCCATGCGCGAGAAGTGCACCATCATCAGCGCGCCCACGCTGCAAAACTCGATCGCGAAGTCGCGGTCGGCCACCGCATCGAGCGAGTTCTCGCAGATCCGCGAGAAGCCCAGCAGCTCGGCGGTCATTTCGCGTTTGATCGGGAAGGTGGTGCCGGCCAGCGCACCGGCGCCCAGCGGCAGCGCGTCGACGCGTTTGCGGCAGTCGGCCAGCCGCTCGCGGTCGCGCATCAGCATCTCGAACCAGGCCAGCAGGTGGTGGCCGAAGGAAATGGGCTGCGCCGCCTGCAAGTGGGTAAAGCCGGGCAGCACGGTGTCGGCTTCGCGTTCCGCCAGATCGATCAGGGCCGTGAGCAGGCGCTCGAGGCCGCCGGTCAGCACATCAATTTCGTCGCGCAGCCACAGGCGAATGTCGGTGGCGACCTGATCGTTGCGGGAGCGCGCGGTGTGCAGTTTTTTGCCCACCTCGCCGATACGCGCAGTAAGGACGCTTTCGACGTTCATGTGGACGTCTTCCAGCGCCACCGACCACTGGAACCGGCCGGCGTCGATTTCGGCCCGGATTTGCTGTAGCCCTGCGACGATTTGGTCGCGCTCCTCAGCGCCGAGCACGCCGGCGGCGGCCAGCATGGTGGCGTGGGCAATCGAGCCTTGAATGTCGTGGGCATAGAGCCGTCGGTCGAACTGGACCGAGGCGGTGAATTCTTCGACGAACTTGTTGGTAGGACCTTCGAAGCGTCCGCCCCAGGGTTTGTCGGCAGATTGATCGCCCGCGCCGGCGGGGCTGTGTGGTGCGCTCATGAACTTCAGGCTCGGGCTGGAAAGTGCCGGGAGTATATCGTAGGGGCCGCCGCCACGGCCCGACGCAGGCACCGTTTTCAACGGTGCCGGGCTCAGCCGAGGAGTGAATTGATGACCCCGCCAACGCGCGCCTCTTTCCTGCCGGACCTGTGCGGTCTGCAGGCGCTGTTCACGGTGGTGATTGCGGGTCAATTGCTGGCGTTTGCACTGACGCTGGCGCGGGGCGCCAGCGGGCTTGAAGCGCTGGCCGAACTCGCCCTGTTGTCGCTCTACATTCAGTGGATAGGGCTCTCGGCGGCCGCCACGCTGTGTCTGTCGCGGCGGCATTTGTGGCGACTCGGCGAGCGGCGGGAAGCCAGCCTCGCTTATGTGCTGGTGCTGTTGGTGTCGCTGCTGCTGGCGGAGAGCGCCTGGTGGCTGATGACGCCTTTCGGCAGCGAACTCCCGCTGCTGCAAATTAGCCACGCCCGCCTGCTGCTCTGCAGCCTGGGCATCACCGCCATCGTCGCTGCCGTGGTGTTGCGCTATTTCTACGTGCAGCACCAGTGGCGCGAGCGCACGGCGGCGGCGGCCGCCGCGCAGTTGCAGGCGCTGCAGGCGCGCATCAGGCCGCATTTTCTTTTTAACTGCATGAACACCATCGCGAGTCTTATCCGCGCCAATCCGGCGGCCGCCGAGCGGGCGGTGGAGGACTTGTCCGACCTGCTGCGTGCGAGTCTGGCCAGCACCCAGCCGATGGTGCCGCTGGAAGCCGAGTTGACGCTGGTGCGGCGCTATCTGGCGATCGAGGCCCTACGACTGGGTGGGCGTCTGCAGGTGGTGTGGGCGCTGCCGGTGTTGCCGGCGGCGCTTGAGGTGCCGCAACTGAGCCTGCAGCCGCTGGTGGAAAACGCCCTGCGTCACGGTATCGAACCGCTGCCTGCCGGCGGCGTGGTGCGGATCGGCGCGGCGCTGGAAAACGACCGGTTGCGGCTGTGGGTCAGCAATCCACTGCCGCCTGCTGGCCAACTGCAGGCGCATGGCAACCGGCTGGCGCAGGACAACCTGCGGCAACGCTTGCAGGCCCGCTACGGGGAGGCGGCAGAACTCCATATCGACGAATCCGGCGACGAGTATCTGGCAACGATCACGCTACCCTGCGGGACGGACGGCGATGCGCATCGCAATCGTTGACGACGAGCCGCTGGCGCGCCGCCGCCTCTGCGACCTGCTGGCGGCCCTGCCCGACTACACGGTCTGCGGTGAAGCCGGCACAGGCCAGGAGGCGCTTACGCTGTGCGTCGACGCGCAGGCCGAGGTGGTGTTGCTCGACATCCACATGCCCGGCATGGACGGGCTTGAAACCGCGCGCCATCTGGCCCGGTTGGCGGCACCGCCTGCCGTGATTTTCACCACCGCTTACGACGAGCACGCGCTGGCCGCATTCGATGCCGGCGCGATCGATTATCTGCTTAAACCCGTGCGGGTCGAACGCCTGCAGGCCGCGCTGTTGCGCGCCTCGCAGTGGACGCGGGCTCAGGCCGCGCGGCTCGCGCAGGCCGCGCCGCGGGCGCGCAGTCATTTCAGCGCGCTGGTGGCGGGCAGCCTGCGCCTGGTGCCGGTCGCCGCGGTCCGCTATCTGCACGCGGACGGCGGCTATGTGACGGTCAATCATACGGGCGGGGAGTTGCTGATCGAAGACGCACTGCGCGCGCTGGAAGAGGAGTTTTCGCAGACTTTTCTGCGCATTCATCGGCATACGCTGGTGGCGGTGGCGCAGGTCGAACAGCTGAGCCGCGACCGGCTGGGCAATACCAGCATCACACTGCGTGGTGTGGCGACGCCCCTGCCGGTCAGTCGACGACTGGTGGGCGAGGTTAAACGCCGGCTTCGTCAGGGCACGCCCTCAGGCCAAGTCCCCGTGCCGGGCCTGTAGCAGCGCCAGTGCCACCAGCGCGGCAGTTTCGGTGCGGAGCACCCGCGGCCCGAGGCGCACCCGCTGGTAGCCGGCCGCGCTCAGTAAGTCGCGCTCGCCTGGACTGAAACCGCCTTCAGGGCCAATGGCCAGCGCGATCTCGCGGGCTGGCGGCAGGCTCATCAGACTGGCCTCCGCGGCGGGATCCAGCAGCAGCCGCAGCGGCGCACGCTGGCGTGCGGCCTCGGTGGCGACGCTGCACACGGCCTCGAGTTGCGGCAAACGGGTGCGGCCGCTTTGCTCGGCGGCGTGGCGAATGATGCCCGCCCAGTGCTCGTGGCGCTTCTGCGCGCGGGCTTCGTCAAGGCGCACGGTGCTGCGCTCGGTGGCTAGCGGCACAATCAAGCCCACCCCCAGCTCAACCGCCTTTTGGATGGTGTAGTCCATGCGCTCCCCACGCGAAATGCCCTGCGCCAGCGTAATGCTGAGCGGGGACTCGCGGTCGGTCTCATGCCATGAGCCCAGCGCGAGCGACACTTGCTGGCGGTCGACGGACTCGACGGTGGCGGCGTACTCGCCGCCCTGACCGTCAAACACCACCACCGCGTCGCCGGTGCGCACGCGCAGAGCTTCGCGCAGGTGGCGGCTGCCAATCGGGTCGAGGACAATGCGGCGGGCTTCCGCCAGCGCCTCTGAGCTAAAAATTCGCGGGGGCACGGATTTGGGAAAGCACAATCGGCATGTTCAGACGATTAACCGAACTTCTCGCCGGCTGGCGCGAGGCCGCGCCGGCGGCAGCGCCGCTCGATTTGGCCATGATCGCCCTGCTGCTGGAGATTGGCCGTGCCGACCACGAGGTCGCGGCGGTCGAAGAGCAGCGCATTCTGGCCACCGCGACCCGCGTATTCGGGCTCGACGAGCCGACGGCCGCAGCCCTCGTGGCGCGCGCGGCCCAGCGGGTCGAAACCTCGATCTCACTCGACGAATTCACCGGCGTGCTCAATCAGGAATGCTCGCTGGCCGACAAGCGCCGCTGCCTGGTCGCCCTGTGGCAGGTGGCGCTGGCCGATGGGCGCCTCGACCGGTTCGAGGAGTTTTATCTGCGCAAGATTTGCGACCTGTTGTATCTGTCGCATCAGGATTTCATTCAGGCGAAGCTGGCGGCGAGCGCGGGCTGAGCGCTCAGGCCGCTGTATCGGTTGAGGGTTCGCCGTCCAGCATTGAGGTAATGAGCTGGTCTTCAAGTTCAATGCGGGTGGTCAGGTGTTCACCGAGGCGCGAGAGATCATGGGTCAATTGCTGACGCAGCGTGAGGTCGTCGGCGCCTTCGTAGCGTTCCAGAAAATCAACCGCCACTGCCGTGGTGGTCGCGATTCGCGGATAAACATCGCGCGCGGTGTCGACGATCTGGCTGCGGCGCTCCACCCCGGCCGAGAAGCGCCCGTAAAGGCCAAAGTGGCCGGTGGCGATGTAGTCGACCAGCAGGGTCAGAAACTCGTCCAGCATTTCCCGCGCGGCGTCGTCCGGCGCGCCCAGATCCTGCTTCGACAGCTCCCACAGCAGCACCAGCATGCGTTGGCGCTGCTCCAGAATGTCTTTCACCATGCGACGGGTCTCAACGCGCGGATACCGCGGGGATTTGGTAGTTGAACTCATGCCGGCGCCGTTCCCTGCTGTTAGCGATAGCTCGAACTCTACACGCTTGGTGTGGCAGTTCGCACATCGACGCCTCGCAAACGCAGCGATGAGCGCCTGCCGCGCACGACCCCGAAGCGGGGGAAGGACGTGACCTCGCCAATCCCGACGCCGCTGGTGGTGCAGGGCGCGCGCCTCGGCGGCGCCTTGCGCCGGGCAGCCGCGCGTCGGTCGGGGCAGGCGGTCTGGTTTGCGCCGGAATTGCTGAGCGTCGACCGCTGGCTGGAGCGGCTGTTGCTGGACGCGAGCCTGCGCGGTGAGCCCGCGCTACCGTCCGGCTTCGTGCTGTCGCCCATGCAGGCGCGAGCCCTGTGGCTGGAAGTCATCGGTCGCGAGCGTGCGTTGGCGCCCCGACTGCAGGAGCAACTGGCGTCGCGGGCGCTTGAAGCGCATGCGCTGATCGCCGAGTGGCAGCTTGAAGCCGCCCTGCAGCCCTACGTCGGCGGGCTTCCGGCCTTCGACGCGCTGGTCGACTGGCGACGCCGGTTCCGCGCCCGTTGCCGCGAACTCGACGCCCGCGCCGCGCCCGATTTGCTGCGCGTGGCGCAGGCTGTCGAGCGGCGTCACCGGGCCGCGACGTTTGTTGGCTTCGGGCGCATCGGTCCGGCCTTGGCCGCTCTGGGCGTGCCGGTGCTGGCGCCGGTCGACGCCGTCCTGCCCGCCTCGCTGCAGGCCTTGCCAACGCGTGAGGATGAATACCGGGCCGCCTGCGAGTGGGCGCTGGCGGCGCGCGCGCGCGGCCTTGGCACGGTCGCCGTTGTCTTGCCAGATGCGGCCAGTATCGAGGCCTGCGCGGCGCTGGCGATGCGTGAGACGAGCCTGCATGAAGATGCGCCCCTGCTGACGGCGGGCAGCGGTGCCGGCAGCCCGCTTCACCTGCCGATGGTGGTGTCGGCGCTGCAGTTGCTGGCGCTGGCGCGCGGCCTTGAACCGCTGGAGGCTGCTGCGCTGGTGCAAAGCCCCTATCTCGCCGGGCACGCCGCCGAGGCGGGGCCGCGCGCCCGGCTGGCCGCCGAGCTGTTGGCCCTGCGCAAGGATCGCTGGCCGGGGGAAGCCTTGTTGGCCCGGGCCGCCCCGCGCTGTCCGCGGCTGGCGGCGCGCCTGCGCGCGGTGCTGGTGGCGACCGCGCAAAGTCCGCGCCGGCAGTCGCTGAATGCCTGGATGCAGCAGGCCCAGCAGTGTCTAGCGGCCGCCGGCTGGCCGGGCGAGCAGGCCTTGAGTGCGCTCGAGAAAGCCGGCAAGGAGGCGCTGGCGCAGGCTTTCGACTTGACCGCCAGCCTCGACGCCGTTTGCGCACCGCTCAGCGCGGCGGAGGCGGAGACCAGCTTGCGCAGAATCCTCCGCGAGCGCCGGCTCAATCTGCCGGTGGCAGCCGACGCGGTGGAACTGCTGACGCTGGAAGAAGCCGCGGCGCTGGCGCCCGACGCGGTGTGGGTGCTGGGCTTGAACGAGGGCAGCTGGCCGCGCGCGCGGGCGCAGAATCCCCTGCTGCCACAACGCCCCTTGCTGGAAGCCGGCGCACCCGGGGCGAACGGGGTGCTCGACCTGGCGTTTGAACGCGCCTGCCTCAGTCGGCTCGCGGCCGGCGCGCGGGAGCTGGTGCTGAGCTGCGCCCGCCTTGAAGGCGAGACCGAATTGCGGCCGGCGCCGGGCTTTGCGTGGGCGGCACAGAGGGCGGTTGTGATGCCAATCGCGCCGGCAGTGGCAGAGGCGGACTGCTTCGAGGCCATGCCTGGCTTGCAGCCGGTGCCGCTGGCCCCCGCACGGGCGGCGAGTCTCGCGGGCGGTGCCCGGGTGTTGACCGACCAGGCGGCCTGCCCGTTTCGGGCGTTCGCCGCGCACCGTCTGCACGCGACCGGGGTGGTATTAGCGTCCGCCGGTCCCGATGCCCGTGAGCGCGGCAACCTCTTGCACGAAGTGCTGGCGGCGTTCTGGGCCGAGGTGGATTCGCAGGCCACGTTGAAAGGCCTGAGCGAAGATGCGCGCGAGGCCCTGATCGCACGTGCCGTAGCGGCGGGGCTGGCAAAGACGCCGGCGCTGGCCGAGCGTCTGCACGGGCTGGAACATCATCGGCTGAAGGCGCTGCTGCGCCGCTGGCTCGCCCACGAAGAAGCGCGCCCGGCGTTCTCGGTGCTGGAAGTGGAATGCGAGCGCCGGCTTGAACTGGGCGGGCTGGCGTTCAAGCTGCGCATCGACCGGATCGATCGGCTGGCCGACGGGCGCTTGCTGGTGGTCGATTACAAATCCGGTCAGGTCGCCGCGCGCGACTGGCAGCCGCCGCGGCCTGATGCGCCACAGCTGCCGCTGTATGCGCTGGCCGAGCATCCGCAGGAAGTCGCCGGCATTGCGTTTGCCTCACTCAAGCGACAGGCCATGCGCTGGGTCACCGCGCCCAAGAACTTGTTCAAGGCCGCGCCTGACGCGGCGAGTGTCGCCGATGCGCTGGCCGCCTGGCGCGACGCGCTCACCCTGCTGGCCGCCGAAGTGATGGCCGGCGAGGCGCGGGTGGCTCCCAAGCACGGCAAGCCGACCTGCGCACGCTGCGAGTTCGCGCTGCTGTGCCGGGTTCACGACCAGCCGCCGCAGCCCGAGGAGGAAGAGGCCGATGAGCCTGTCTGACGACGACGCACAAGCCCGGCGTGAGGCGCTCGATCCCACGCGCTCGTTTGTGGTCGAAGCGCTGGCCGGCTCGGGCAAGACCTCGCTGCTGACCCAGCGGCTGCTGGTGCTGCTGGCACGGGTCAAGGCGCCGGAGAGCGTGCTGGCCGTGACCTTCACCCGCAAAGCCGCCGAAGAATTGCGCGGGCGGGTGCTGGCCGCGCTCGCGAGCGCCAGAGGGCCAGCGCCAGACGACGCCCACGCGCGTGCCACCTGGGCGCTGGCCCGCGCGGTGCTGGCGCAGGACCTGCGCGAAGGCTGGCAACTGGAATCGCAGCCGGGGCGTTTGCGGCTGCAGACCATCGATGCGCTCGCCGCCGGCATGGCCCGCCGGGCGCCGCTGGATGCGGGGCTGGCCGCGGCGCTGACCCCGGTAGACGACGCCACGCCGCTGTATGCCCGAGCTGCGCGTGAAACCTTGCAGCAACTTAACGACGAACGGTTTGGGCTGGCGGTCGAGCGCGCCTTGGCGGTGCTGGATAACGACTGGGCGCGGGCCGAAGCCTTGCTGGTGGACATGCTGCCGCGGCGTGATCAGTGGCTGGCGCGGGTCGGCGAGCGCACGCCGCGCGCGCTGGCCGAGCATACCCTGGCCGCCGCGGTGAGCTTGTCGCTGCGGGCGCTGGTCGCGCTGTTGCCGATGCGGTTCCACGCAGAACTGAGCGAGTTCGCCCGTTGGGCTGCGGGCGATGACCCGGATGGCGCGTTCGCAGCGCTGGCGGACGTCGATTTGCAGACCCTGTGCCCGGCGGCCTGCACCGCGCTGGCGGCCCTGCTGCTGACCGGAGGCGGCGAGGTCCGCAAGGATCTGGGCCGGGTCAAAGGTCTGCCAGCGGCCCATCTGCCGGCCTTCAAAGCGCGCTTCGCCGATCTGCGAGAACGTCTGGTCACAGATGCGGCGCCGTTCTGCGCCCGGCTGCATGCCGCGCGCGCGCTGCCCGAGGGGCGCTTCGACGACGCTGAATGGGCCGCGGTGCAGGCCTTGCTCGACCTGCTCACGCTGGCGGCGGTGCAATTGGATAGCGTGTTCGCCAGCACCGGTCGCTGCGATTTTCAGGCCGTCGCGCAGAGCGCGCAGGACGCGCTCGGCGCGCCGGACGAGCCCACCGAACTGACGCTGGCGCTGGACTACCGTCTGGAGCATCTCCTGATCGATGAATGCCAGGACACGTCGCGCAGCCAGCATCAGTTGTTCGAGACGCTGGTCAGCGGCTGGAGCGAAGGCGATGGCCGAACGCTGTTTCTGGTGGGCGATCCCCGGCAGTCCATCTACCGCTTCCGGCAGGCAGAGGTCGGGCTTTTTACGCGCCTTATCCGCACCGGCCAGTTCGCCAGCGTGCGCCTGCATTGCTTGCGCCTGTCGGCCAACTTCCGCACCTGCGAGCCGCTGATCGGATGGCTCAATCAGACCCTGCCCGAAGTCTTTGCTACCGACGGCGACGAACTCCCCGCCTTTGGCGGACTGCTCGCCACCCGCCCGGCACTGGCCGACCCGGCGGTCAGTGTTCACGCGCTGCCGGACGGCGACCCGCTGGCCGAAGCCAGCGGCCTGCTGGCGCTGATCCAGTCGGTGCGCATCCGCCGGCCGACGGCGTCGATCGCGGTGCTGGTGCGCGGTCGCAGCCACCTCGGCGTGCTGCCGGCAATGCTGACGGCGGCCGGGATTCCGGTGGCCGCTGCCGAAGTCGCGCCGCTGAGCGAAGTGCCGGCGGTCGGCGATTTGCTGGCGCTGACGCGCGCGCTATTGCACCTGACCGATCGAATCGCGTGGCTGGCGCTGCTGCGTGCGCCCTGGTGCGGTCTCTCCCTGCCCGGGCTTGCGGTGGTGGCGGAAGCGGCGCCGCAGGCGCTGATCCACGAGCGACTGCGCGAGTCTTCAGTCCTGAACGCGCTTACCGACGACGACCGGCAGCGCGTGTCGGCGCTGCACGCCGTGCTGAGTCGCGCACTGCGCTTGGTGCGGCGCGTACCGCTGGCGCGCCTCGTTGAGCGGACCTGGCAGGACCTCGGCGGGCCGCTGGCGCTAGCGGCCAGCGACCGCCGCGCGGCCGAACGCTACCTTGCGCTGCTGCGGGACTTCAGCGAGGCCAATCCCGAGTTCGCCCCCGACGATCTGGCGGCACATCTGGCGACGCGCTATGTGCCGGTCCCGCGCGAAACGGGCAATGCGGTCCAACTGATGACCATTCACAAAGCCAAGGGCCTCGAGTTCGACGTGGTAATCGTGCCGGCCCTTGATCGCAAGGTGCGGGCGGACGATGCGCCGCTGGTGGTGTGGCACGAAATGGCGGCCCTGCCGCCGCCCGCCTTGCTGATGGCGCCGCTGCCCACACCGGGCGCCACCGACACCCGGACCTACGCGTTTGTCCGGGACCGCGAACAGGCCGAGCAGGACGCCGAAGCGCGCCGTCTGCTGTACGTCGCCCTGACCCGGGCGCGGGATGAGCTGCACTTATGCGCCAGGCGCAAGCTGAACAAGGACGGGCTGGTGGCAGCGCCTTTCGCCAGCAGCTTTCTGGCGCTGCTCTGGCCGCAGCTTGAATCTGCTTTTGGGCCGACGCCGACCACCGTACCGGTGGGGATAAGGCCGTCGTCAGCGCCCGCCCGTCGCCGCCGGCTGGCGACTTTGCCCGTCGCACCGCCACCCCTGACGCCGCAGGCGCGCGCGGCCGACACGCTGGCGTTCGACTGGGCAAGCCCGGTCGCGCGGCATGTGGGCACGGTCACGCATCGCTTGCTGCAGACGGTGGCGGAGCAAGGCCTCGACGCCTGGCCGCCGGCGCGTGTGGCGGGGCTGCGGGCGCTGGTGACCGGCGCTTTGCGTGCCGAAGGCGTGGCTGGTCCTGCGCTGGCCCCGGCCTGTGAGCGGGTTCTGACGGCGCTGCTGCGCACGCTGGAAAGTCCGCGCGGGCGCTGGATTTTGTCGGATCAACACCAGTCAGCCGCCAGCGAGTTGCGTCTCGGGACGCAGCTCGACGGGGTGGTGACCGACGCCGTGCTCGATCGCAGCTTCATCGACGCCGACGGTGTGCGCTGGATTGTGGACTTCAAGACCGGCGAGCATCAGGGCGGGGCCCCGGAGGCGTTCATGGATTCCGAGGTGGAGCGCTACCGCGGCCAGCTGGAACGGTACGCCGCCTTGCTGACGGCGATTGATCCGCGGCCGGTGCAGCTGGCGCTGTATTTTCCGCTGCTGGACGGCTGGCGGGCGTGGGCGTGGCGGGCGGGAGCTGCCGAGCGCGCGCGACGCTAATCGCGACCGGGCACGCGCCCTGCGCTGTGTCTGGTCCCTCGCGCCGGCCGGGGTCTAATTGCGTGTGCCGGGAACCGGCGCAATCTGCAGCAAGAGCGAGGCGGGTCCGCAGCCAATGCGGTGGATCAGCTCCGCCTGCCGGTTCAGGCCGGTCTTGTGGAAGATGTGTTTCAGGTGGGTGCGGGCCGTGTGTACCGAAATCGAGAGTTCTTCCGCGGCTTCGTCCAGCATCATGCCGTTGCTCATCAGCTGCACCAGCTTGGCCTCGGTCTGGCTGAGGCCGTAGAGGCCGGTCAGCACATCGTGCGAGACGTTGCGCTGGCTGTTGGCATCAAAGAGATACACCAGGGCGCGCGCCTGATGCGGGTCGCCGCCGCCCACCGGCACCGGCGCCACCATGATTTCGATGTGCTCGCCAGACATCGGCGCGCCCACAAACATCACCCCCGTGGCATCGCTGCCCTGCTGCCGCCCGCGATGGAGCGCAGCGCGCACCAGTTCACGCAGCTTGCCGTCGAGGGTGCGCTCGCGAATGGCGAGCACGCCGTTGCGACATTCCAGCCCGCGATTGCGGCCCAGCAGATCCCGTGCGCAGCGGTTCATGTGCTCGACCTTCAGGTCGGCGTTGACGCACAGCACCCCGTTTGGCACGGCGTCCAGCGCCTGCATCAGCGCGCTTTCGAGACCTTTGGCGTCAGTGGCAGCACCAGCCGACGGGCTGGCGGCGAGAAACTTGAGGGCGACACCGTAGCGTTGGCCGCGGGTGTCGAAGAGCGGTGTGAGCACGTCGGCCTGCACGCGCAGGCCGGGCTTACCGCCGGCGACCGGCCGGAACAGGCGCTCTTCGCCATCGCCGCCGAGCACGCTGGTGACCAGCTTGACGGCGTCCTCGGGCGCGAGCTCGTACAGGCTGGTCAGAATCTCGGCCAGCGGCCGGTCAAGCAGGAAACGTCGCGGCTGGCCGATGACGCGCTCGGCGACCCGGTTGGCATAGCTGATCCGCCCTTCGGCATCGGTCGAAATCAGGCCGTCGGTCGCCGATTCGTCGAGCGCCTCAGCCTCGTCCGGTGCCGTCGGCAGGGTGGCGCTACCCCGGCCGTGGAGGGCGAAATCGATCGCCGTCAGCAGGTCTTTGGTGGTGAAGGGCTTGTTGATGAAGCCGGCAGGTCGGGTGGCGCGGGCCCGGTCGAGCAGTTTCTGGTCGACGTGCGCAGACAGGAAGACCACCGGAATATCCAGCTTGCTGCGGATCCGCCGGGCAGCTTCGATGCCATCAATGCCATCGCCAAGCCGGATGTCCATCAGGATCAGGTCGGGGCGCAGCGCGGACGCTTTTTCCACCGCTTCCATCCCATCGCGGGCGACCGCCGAGACGTCATAACCCAGCCCGCGCAGGCGCAACTTCAACGCGCCTGCGGCGGCACGCTGATCTTCAACTACCAGAATATGCGTGCCAGACATGGATTTGAGTGGGCTGCCGTCTATGCGCTTGCCGTCGCGAACCGGAGGTTCAGCCGGCAAGCGTCCCGCATGGGGCTAGTGGTCATCGCGGTACTGTCGCTGCAGCTTCTCGCGCCGTTCCTGGGCATCGACCGTCAGGGTCGCCGTCGGGCGAGCTTCCAGCCGGCCAAGTCCGATGTCTTCACCGGTTTCCTCGCAGAAACCGTAGGAGCCGTCTTCGATGCGCTTCAGGGCTTCTTCGATCTTGCGCAGCAGCTTGCGTTCACGGTCGCGGGTACGTAGTTCGAGGATGTTGTCGCTTTCGCGGCTGGCGCGCTCGGCTTCGTCCCCAACGTCGCGGGTTTCGGTCCGCAGGTGCTCGATAGTTTCCTGCGAGTCGCCGATCAGCTGCTGTCGTTTGCTTTCCAGCATGTTGCGGAAGTACGCGAGGTGCATGGGATTCATGTACTCCTCGGCCGGGCTTGGTTTGTAGCCCTCGGGGAGTTTGATGTCGTTCAAATTGGTCACTTTGCGGATTGGCGCCTTTGGCTTTTCTGGCTCAACCGGGACGCTCTTGACCACGGCCGGCGCGGGGCTGGCGGGTTTGCGGATGCGCTCCAGTCGGGGCTTCACTTCTAGGGTGCGGGTAGCCGGCTGCGCTGCGACTGGGACAGGCGCAGCCGGTGCGGGACTGGCAGGAGCGCCAGTCGTCGCGACGGGTTTGGTTACAGGTTTGGCCGGCTTCGCAGCCGGCGCGGCGAACGGTTTGGCGACCACCGCTTTGACCGGGGCCGGTTTGGCAGCCACCGGCTTTGCGGGTGCCGGCGCGGCCTTGACCGGTGCAGCTTTCGCGACCGGGGCTTTGGGCGCCGCGGTTTTGGCTGCGACAGGCTTGGCGGCTGGCTTGGCGGCTGGCTTGGCG
>JAURHQ010000260.1 GCA_030833185.1 Gammaproteobacteria bacterium
CGGTGGGCGGAGCAGCATGCAAAGCAGCAGCGGCAGGTGAAGGAGGTGGCGAGGCCGACCTTCTTGCGGCACTCGGCGCACCGCCCGGGCGGCTGCTGGCGCGCCGGCGGCGCGCCGTCGCCGCCGCCCTCTGCGCCACCGTCGTCGAGGAGCCCATGCGTCTGGAGTCCCAGAAGGCCCTGCTCAAGCTCGCCACGTCGGCCGACCTGCCCGCGCTGCGCCAGGCCGAGCAGGCCGTCGTCAACGCCGCGACCAAGGCGGCGCTCGGTCGCCTCATCGCCAAGCTCGAGAAGCCCGAGGGCAAGTGAAGCCGGCCGCCGGCCTCAGCGCCGGGATTTTCTAGCCCGCGCCGGGCAAGCGCCGCATCACGCCGACGTCCGCGCCGTCCGCCCGCCGCATGGCCGGGCTGCGGAAGAGGTCTGGATTGGCCAGAAAGTCGTTCATCATCCCCACGCTGTCGGCCCCCCAGAAGAGCTCGCCGTCCAGCAGGAAGGTCGGCACGCCCCACACGCCGGCCGCAATGGCTTCGTCGGTGTTTTCGCTGAGTGCCGCCTTGACCGCTGGCTCGCCGACCAGCGGCGTGTCCGCCGCCACGCCCAGCCGGGCGCAGAGGGTCGGCCAGTCGGTATCGACGTCGAGGCCTTCGCCCCAGATAAAGTCGAGCGTGCTGGCGACCGCCGCGCGCGGCGCGCCCAGCGCGATCAGGAGCCGCAGCGCCCGCAGCGGATTGAACGGATGCTTGTCCGGCATGCGAAAGGGCGCGCCCTGCTGCGCCGCCAGCCACACGCTTTGCCGGTAGGTATGGATGCGCTTGGCCGGCAGTTCGGCCGGGCCTTTGGTGCCCCAGTGCTTCAGCAGCCCGGCAAAGAGCACCGGCCGACAGGTGATCTCAAGGTCTGCCGGCAGTTCGCGGAAGCGCTTGAAGTGCAGATAGGCGTACGGCGAGATGACGTCGAAATACCAGACGGCGGTGCGGCTCATGGGCGTGATCCTGTGGCAGTGGGCGGCAGCAAGCGGCGAGCATAGGGGCCCAGCGCCCACAGGCCCAGTGCGGCCAGCAGCGCCAAGCCGGTGACCATCGCAAACAGGCCCGGCAGGCTGAAGCGGTCGTACAGCCCGGCCACTCGTCCGCCCAGATAGTTGCCCACCGAACTCGCCAGAAACCACACGCCCATGGTCAAGCTGGCGATCCGCGCCGGCGCGAGGCGGCTGATGGCGGATAAGCCGACCGGACTCAGGCAGAGCTCGCCCAGACTGTGCAGCAGGTAGGTGGCGACCAGCCACAGCGGGCTGACTTTCACCCCCTCGGCCGCCAGCACCGCCGCCACCGCCAGCACGCCAAAGCCCGCCGCCACCAGCACCAGACCCAGCGTGAATTTGGCGATGCTGGACGGATTGCGGGCGCCGAGCTGCACCCAGCCCAGCGCAAACACCGGCGCCAGCGCGATGATCATCAGCGGATTAACCGACTGGAACCAGGTCGCCGGAAAGCTGTAGCCGGCGAGCGTCAGGTCGGTATTGCGCGCGGCAAAAAGGTTGAGCGTGGAGCCGCCCTGCTCGAACAGCGACCAGAACACCGACGCCGCCACGAACAGGATGAGGATCAGCCGCAGGCGGGCGCGCTCCTCGTCGGTCCAGTCGCCGGCGCGGAACATGCTGATGAAGAAGCCGGCGGTCACCGTCAGCAAGACCAGCGCGAAGCCGTTGCTGAGCGCCGCAATGCCGAGCCAGCCGCGCATCAAGCCGGCCCCGAGGACCAGCACCAGCACGGCCATCGCCAGCAGCGCTCGTCGCAGCAGACGCCGGTCGCTGGCGCTGATGCCGGCCGCCGGCGGCAGGCCCGCGTTCGCCAGCCGGGCATGGCCGGCGCGGAACTGCCACAGCCCGCCCGCCATGCCCAGTGCGGCGGCAGCAAACCCGACGTGCCAGGCGTTGGCGGGCGCAACGCCCCAGCCGGCCAGGGCCGCACGAAACTCGCCGCTCAGCGCCAGCCAGCCGCAGGCCAGCGGGGCCAGGAACGCGCCCAGATTGATGCCCATGTAATACAGCGAATAGCCGGCGTCGCGGCGCGGGTCGTCGGCCGGGTACAAATCACCCACCAGCTTGCTGATGCTGGGTTTCAACAGCCCCGTGCCCAGCACCACCAGCGCGAGCCCGCCGAAAAAGCTGTCCTTGAACGGCGCCGCCAGACACAGATGCCCGGCGAGGATCAGGCTGCCGCCGATGAGCGTCGCCCGCCGCGCCCCCAGCCAGCGGTCGGCCAGCCAGCCGCCCGGCAGACAAAGCAGGTACACGCAGCCGCCATACAGGCCGTAAACCGCGCCGGCGGTAGCGGTATCAAACCCAAGCCCGCCGGCGTCGAGCCCCGCGGTCATGTACAGAATCAGCAGGCCGCGCATGCCGTAATAGCTGAAGCGCTCCCACAACTCGGTGAAGAAGAGGGTGGAGAGTCCGGCCGGATGGCCCAGAAAATCGTCCTGTGTCGGGGCCGGCGGCGCGGACTGGGGCATGGCGATGGGGCTCGGCGGGAATACGCGGGCAATGTAGCAGTGCCCTGCGGGGGAAGCATCCGCGGGTGACGATGCCGCGTCGCTTCGCTTACAGTGCCGCCTCTTTCACGCCATCCCGCCTAATAAAGGAGAGCCTGCATGACCGACGCCGTAATCGTCTCTACCGCCCGTACCCCGCTGACCAAAAGCTGGAAAGGCGCGCTCAACATCACCCACGGCGCGACCATGGGCGGGCATGTGGTGGCTGCGGCCGTCGCGCGCGCCGGCATTGAGCCGGGCGAAGTGGACGACGTGATCCTGGGCTGCGCCAACCCCGAAGGCGCGACCGGCTGGGATATCGCCCGCCAGGCCGCGCTCCGCGCCGGGATGCCGGTGTCGGTCTCCGGCATGACGGTCAACCGCTTCTGCTCCTCCGGTCTGCAGACCGTGGCGCTGGCCGCCCAGCGCATCATGACCGGCGAGGCCGAGTGCTTTGTCGCCGGCGGCGTGGAGTCCATTTCCTGCGTCCAGAATCAGATGAACACCTTCATGTTTCAGGACGAATGGCTGGCCGCCAACAAGCCGGCCGTTTACTGGCCCATGCTGCAGACCGCCGAAAACGTCGCCGCCCGCTACAAGATTGGCCGCGAAGCGCAGGACCGTTTTGGCGTGGACAGCCAGAACAAGGCCGCCGCCGCCCGCGCCGCCGGCAAGTTCGTCGATGAAATCGTGCCCATCACCACCAAGATGAAGGTGGTCGACAAAGCGACCGGTGCGGAAACCATCCGCGACGTCACCGCCAGCGAAGACGAAGGCATCCGCGCCGACACCACCTACGAAGGCATCTGCAACATCAAGCCGGCGGTGGAGGGCGGCTGCATCGCGGCCGGCAACGCCAGCCAGTTCTCCGACGGCGCCGCCGTGCAGGTGGTGATGAGCGACAAGATGGCCGCCCGTAAGGGGCTGTCCCCGATGGGTATTTTCCGCGGCTTCTCGGTTGCCGGCTGCGAGCCGGATGAAATGGGCATCGGCCCGGTGTTCGCGGTGCCGAAGCTGCTGAAGCAGACCGGGATCAGCGTGCAGGACGTCGGCCTGTGGGAACTGAACGAGGCCTTCGCCGTGCAGGTCATCTACTGCCGCGACAAGCTGGGCATCCCGAACGACCGCCTCAACGTCAACGGCGGCGCGATCGCGGTCGGTCACCCCTACGGCATGACCGGCAGCCGCCTCATCGGGCATGCGCTGATCGAAGGCAAGCGCCGCGGCGTGAAGTACGTGGTCGTCACCATGTGCATCGGCACCGGCATGGGCGCCGCGGGCCTGTTCGAGGTCTGCTAGTCGAGGTTTCTGGTCGACCTTGGGCAGCCAAGCCGCATAGGCCGTCCTCGTGGACGGGGCATCGTGCGTCGGCTGGTGTGGTCGCGAACTTAAGGCTGGCGTCGCGGCGCTGCCGCGCCCACGGGACGCGGTTGTTGTGGGAGGGGCATCTGGCCTCG
>JAURHQ010000261.1 GCA_030833185.1 Gammaproteobacteria bacterium
CGCATCGGCCCTGGTCTTCGTGGCCATCTCGAGCACCTTGTCCTTCCACTCCACGCCAGGGTTGTAGTTCTCGTTGCCCATGTTGAACTGCTGCTTGTTGGCCAGGTTGCCGACCGGATCGTCCGGGTCGGTCAGCCACTCGCCCGTTCCGCGGAAGTGCCCGATGCTGTCGAACACCACCACCGCGCCGTCGAGCACGCGCAGCGAGCGGTTCACTTCAATGGTGAAGTCCACGTGGCCGGGGGTGTCGATGACGTTAATCTTCTTCTTGCGCCAGAAGGTCGACACCGCCGCGGACTGAATGGTGATACCGCGCTTCTGTTCCTGTTCCAGATAGTCGGTGGTGGTCGACGTCTTCAGATCCTTGGTGTCATGGATGTCGATGATGTTGTGCTTGCGGCCGGTGTAATAAAGGATGCGCTCCGTCGTGGTGGTCTTGCCGGCGTCGACGTGGGCGATGATGCCGATATTGCGGATATCGGAAAGCGGGGTAGTACGGGGCATTGCAGGCTTCTCTGATGAGGTTGAAGTTGAGAGTCGTAATAATCTAAAAAAATTCTGTGTCAGCTTCGTAAGGGCCGCCCGCTGGCAAAGCCTCCGACCGCCGTGAGGTTCGGCTCGCTGTCCACGGGCCAGCAGCTTGGCGCCGCTTGCCGCGTCTTCGGCGTTACCGCCCCTGCACCGATCTCCTATGACGACCCTGGCGTTGGCTGCGGCGTTTCCACCCCCACAATCGCGCATCTCGGGAGCGCCGCTCAGCGCCAGCCTCGAACCCAACTCAAGCGATGCAAGGGGCAAGGACGGTGCTGGCGCAGCTACGCCAGACGGACGTGGAAAACGGTAAGGCCGCAATAGTACCCGAGGATGAAGCGCTTACGCGAGCCATCGGGCGCTTTTTCCGGCGGGGGAAACGGCAGCCGGGGCGCTGCCGCTTACCCCTCGCCGGATTATTCCCTGCGCCCGGCCCGCGACCGCGCGCCGCTACTGCCCGAGCCGACCTGCGGCGCCAAGCAAGCTCGCCAGATTCTGATGCCCGATGCGATAGCGGGCCATCAGGGCTCGCACCTCCTCCAGCCGGACAGCTTGTTGGCGGAAGTTTTCATCCTGAACGGCCACCAGCATCACGTTGCGATGGGTGTGCGCGTCTGAAATGAACTCGACGACTTTGGCGCGGTAGCCCTGCGATTCCAGCAACAGGGCACGCAGGCCATCGGTGAGCATCTGCGCATAGCGGTCCTTGAAGGTGTCGTGCTTGAGCAGGGCCCGCTCGTCGGCCGGCGCCCTGAACTGCGGACGCAACTCCTGCTGACAACAGGGCACCGCCATGATCACGGCCGCGCCGGCGCTGATTCCTTTGAACAGCGCGGCGTCGGTCGCGGTGTCGCAAGCGTGCAACGCGATGAGCAGGTCCACGGCGCCAATCTGGCTGGCCCCCACCGTCGCACAATCAAAGCGCAAACCCGAATACCCCAGTTCGCGGGCCAGCGCGTTGCTGCCGTCCACCAGCGTCTGGTTGTGATCGATGCCGACAAGCTCGGTGGCAATTTTCAGGTGATGGTTGAAGTAATCGTAGAGCGCGAAACTGAGATAAGCCTTGCCAGATCCCATGTCGACCACCCGCAGCGCGGCCTTCTCGCGCAGCCCTGAATCCGCCACGCACTGGTCCACCAGATTGATGATGTTCTGCAGCTGGCGATATTTGTCGGCCTTGTCGCCCTTGAGATGGCCGCTCGCGCTGGTGATGCCTAGCGCCGCCAGATACGGCGCCTTGCTTGCATCCAGCAGGTACTGCTTCTGACGGTTGTGGGTCTCGACCTTCGCTTCGCGCAGGCTGGGTTTGTTGCGATAAAGGCGCGGCTCGCCCTTGTTGTTACTGCGCAGGTCCAGATCGGCCTCGGTGGTGAACAGATGCGCGTTGTGGAAGGCGGTGTGCAGCAGTTCGCTCACCGCAGCGCCCGCGTGCGGAAGGCGCGCGTTGCGCGTGATGTCTTTGGTTTTGTGTCGCAGCAGAAAGCTGAGCTGCGCCTCGCCTTTAATGTCGACCAGTCTGGCACTCGCCTGCTCCGGCGGGAGGTCTTGCCCGACCTGCGGTTTACGGGGCTTGCCAAAGGCCAGCCGGACGAAGGTCCGCGCTGCCAGAGCCTGCTCCAACGCCGCGATAAAGGCTTTTGTGGGCTCCAATCGATGCTGCTCCAAGGGCTCACGCATGACAGAGGTGTCACACTCGGCGGGATGGCCCAGAGCGCGGGATGATGCCGGGACACGTCGGGCAGCGATAGTGGCAGCGGGCAGTTGCCGCGCGAGGCGTGGCCTGGTCGGCGCGGTGCATTAGTTTCATTACCAGTCGCTCAAGAAGGAGGTCCAGCAGCGGCTGGCGCCCGGTGAGGCGACGACACAGATCTTTAACCGCCAGTCCGGTCGCTGCCTCACGCAGAAACCCGCTGATTTCTTAATGCGAAAATCGATTCTGCACGTCCAATTCACTTGTCACTGAAGATTGGACTCCAAACCGAACTGCTGCTCAAAACAGGGGGACGTCGCGAAGACGGCGAAGTGGGGCAACTTTTTAAGGGGTAGGGCAACTGTCTCGCAAGTTGCCCCACTCGGGTCAGGATTGCCCGGGAACTCCTGAGACCAGCGCAGACGCGAATTCGGGCTCGCCCGCTGAAATGTAGCGATTTCCGAATTTTCGAAGACTTACTTGGGACCCCTTGGAAGGGTTAATGGAGGCTGGGGTCGGAATCAAATTCATCGATTTTAAGCTTAAAAATCAAAATTCTATGCCAGAGACACCCTAATAGTTGCCCCACTTGTTGCCCCACCCTTTCGGCGGCTTCGGTGAAATAGGGGTTTTTGGAGAAAATCGGTCGGACGGGTCGGAACCACATTGAGTGGTTAAAAAATGCTCAAAATCAGGTGGTTTGCGGGGTTCGAAACCGCCGCGTTTACTTGTCCGATCGGTCGGGAAAAATGCTTTTCAACCGACGCAACGGTCGCGCTAGTGAGTCGTCATAGGGCCACAGAACGACTTTGTGAGCAAGCGCCGTTAGTGGAATTCAGCAGCACACTTCGCCGAGCGTCCGCCCACTCCGCACTACCCTGCAAACGCGATTCGGCACGGCGTCAACAATGAAGTCACAGCTCATCGCTGGTCCCGACGGCAAAGCGTCGCGTGAGTGTTCAGGTCGGGTCAGTGAAGAGGCCAGACATCCGACGAGACAAACGCACCCCCGGTGGGTCAAATTTACTTCGGCGTTGACAGAAGGGCAGCCCACCAGGGTTACCTGCCTTTGTCAGCCAAGTACTGACGGGGCAAGCCCTCGCTAACGGGACCCGGACCCTGCTGAACACCACCTTGAAGGCCATCACGACATCGTGGGTTCGTCGTCGAAGGCGAGCGCTCCATCCGCCAAAGAGATCAGCGTGGCGCCGAAGACCCTTCTAATCTACCGCTCTTTGGCTTCTAATCATCATGACTCAGGGTTCTAATCATCGAGGGGCCAAATGTTTGAGCGGTTGATAGCACATCGGGTCGAGGAAGCCCTTTCGGATACCCCCGTGGTGCTCGTTACTGGACCGCGCCGCGCGGGCAAGACCACGCTGGTCAGGACCTTGGGCGACGCCGGACGGACTTACATCACCCTCGACGACCAGACCGTACTTGAAGCTGCCCGCGCGGATCCGACCGCGCTCATCCGCGGGCTGGATCGAGCGACCATCGACGAGATCCAGCGTGTGCCAGACCTTCTGCTGGCAATCAAGAAGGCGGTGGATGAGGACTACCGCCCCGGCCGCTTCCTGCTTACCGGCTCTGCCAATGTACTGACCTTGCCCCGCGTTGCCGACAGTCTCGCCGGCCGCATGGAAACGCTTCGGATGCTGCCGCTCTCGCGAGCGGAAATCGTAGGCACGCGACCGAATTTCCTGGAACGCCTATATGCGGGGGCACTGGCGAGTGACCGACAAGCTAT
>JAURHQ010000262.1 GCA_030833185.1 Gammaproteobacteria bacterium
TTGTGGGAGGGGCTTCCTGCCCCGACTGAGGCTGTCGTGGACTAGCCGCTGGTGTCGCGGCGTTGCCGCTCCCACGGTAACGCGAATTTGTCTCGGACATTATTTGTGGGAGGGGCTTCCTGCCCCGACTTGAGCTGTCGTTGGCTTTGCCGCTGGTGTCGCGGCGTTGCCGCTCCCACGGGCACGCGAATTTGTCTCGGACATTATTTGTGGGAGGGGCTTCCTGCCCCGACTTGAGCTGTCATTGACTTGCCGTTGGTGTCGCGGCGCACGCGCCGCTCCTGCGGGCGAGAAGCATGACGATGCTGGGCCGCTCGCCCTACGCGGCAGCGGCCTCCCGGATGAAGATTACGCGGGACGTCCGCGCGCTCAGCGGGCGGGCAGCGCGCTCAGCGGTCGGCCGGTGATATAGGCCTGCAGGCCCTTGAACTTCGGCGACTTGATTTGCGTGGGGTATTCCTTCGCGCCCCAGCGCCCGTAAGGGCTCCAGCTGTCGGAATTGACGAAGTGATGGAACATTGCCCCGTTGGGCGCGACGTTCGGCAGGTTGAGCGTGATGCCATTGTTGGCACTGGTGGTATCCGTCGCGGCCCGCCAGCGGGCGAGATAGTTGGTGTAGAGCGCGGTCATGCGCGGGTCGCGATTCACCAGGTCAAAGAGCGCGTTGAGCGCGATTTCGTTCGGGTCGGTCGGGTCAAAGATGACCGGCGAGAGCAGGAAATGCTGCCCGCCTTCATAGCTCGTCAAAGGCACACCGTAGAAGCCCGCCGCGTCGGCCTGAATGCGCACCAGCCGCATCACGCAGCTGAACGATCCGTAGCCCAGATCCGGCACCACGGTCGCGGTCGTGTTGTTGAGGCTGCCCTGCAGCCAGGCGATGACGCCCTCCGCGCCGGCGGCGAGAAACGCCTGACGCCGCGTCAGGCCGTCCGCGGCGGGTACCAGGGCGTTGCCGCAGTCCTTGTAGAACAGGCGGTCATCCTCCGGGGTGAAGCTATCGTCGACATCCGTCAGCGTGTCGCCGAAGTAGGGCGCGATGGCAAAGACGTCGGCTTTACTCGCCCCGCGTTTGGTGTTGTTTGGCCAGGCCAGAATCTGATCGGTGAAGTAGGGGTTGGCCGCCTGCGAGGCCATGACGCGGCGGATCCGGGCGCGCCGCTCGCTGCCAAGCACCTGGTCAAAGACCGTAAAAATCTGCTGGGCGCGCTTCGAATAGAAGCGCACAAACGCCGACCCCGGATCGTCCGGCGCATCCGCCGCGGTGTTGGTCGAATCCTTGGCCAGGTCCGCGCACAGCTCGTTCTGCGCCGCGCCGCAGGCGTTCGCCATCTGGTCGGCATACACCGACTGCACAAACTGGAAGTTCCAAACCTCGTTGGAATATTCGATGTAGGCCCGCCGCCCCGTTTCGAGCTGCGCTTTCAGCATTTTTGCGAATTGCTTCACGTAGCTTTCGGTCACCACCGCCCGAGTGGTCGGGTTGAGGGTGTCGGTCACGGTCGCCATGTGCGGGATGTTGAACCAGGGGTCCATGTCCATCAGATTCGCCAGCGCGAACATCACTTCCAGCGGCACGCCCTTGCAGCTGCGCGTCAGCATATTGCAGTTGCTGGGGTCGTTAAGGTCGTTGAACGAATCGTCGCTGTTCCAGAACTGGTCGCTCGGCACGGGGCGTGTGGAGAACACGCGCGTCAGCGAGTTGTTGGTTTTCATCCAGTCCATGAAGCGGAGCGATCGGTAGGTTTTGATGTCGTTCAGGAAGCTCGGGTTGAAGAGGATGCTGGCGTGAAAGTTTGCGAAAGCGCGAAAGTCGGCACTGCGCGCACAGGCGGCGGCGGTGGCCACCGTTTTCAGCGGGTTGTTCCGGCAGATCCCGCCCGGCGGCAAGAGGCGCACGTTCTTCACCGGGTTGGCGCGATTGTTCCGCGTCATGGTGATGGTCACCGTCAGCTCGATCGTGCTGCGGCTGACGCCGGCCGGGATGGCTTTGGTTTTGAACACGTAGTGATTGCGGGCCGGTCGCGACACCGCGCCCTGCACGTTGCTGAAGCTGAAGTCGCCGTCACCGTCGAAATAGAAATGCCACACGCGGTTGGCAATGCCCGGATCGGCCGGCGCGCCGGTGAAGACCAGCGAGCGCGCCACCTGGTCCGCCAACAAGGACCGCACGTTGCCGCGCGCGTCCTTGCTGAGCGCGCGTCCGTCCTGATAGGTCCCGTCGGTGTTGCCGGAAAACCACGGACGCGCCGTTTTGAAATGATTGATGAACGGGTATTCGCGGGTGTAGTCGGTCGGTGCGACCAGATTGCTCCCGAGCGGCGAGCTACGGTTGGCGGTGTTCGTGTAGAAACCGATGGACGGCGGCACGATGGGGGCCGCGGCGGCAGGGCCGACCAGCGCGACGGTCACAGAAAAGAGCAGAACGCTGAGCCAGCTGCGCACAGGGGATCCCTCCCGGAACGTGTGTGTGCGGAATTTTTCCGAGTTTCGAGATTGGCATCAAGACGTTAAAGGCGGCCGTGTCCCTGACTGCGCCCTGGTTGTCGGGACCGACGCGCGGCGCATTCGCAAGCGCGTGGCAGAAGCCTGACAGGGTGACCCTGCGGACGTGCTTCACTCGCCGCAGCTTGCGAAATTCTATTGTTATTAAGTAACATTCCGGACGCCTGCAATCGGTTCTCTCTTGTTCGTTACCGTTTAACCGGAGCTTCCTTCATGCCATGTCGACGGTCACTGCTGGTCCTCGCCGCCTGCTGCCTGCAAATGCCAACGAGCTTCGCGCAGCATGCGCACGAGCACGGCGTGGCCCATCTGCAAATCGCGGTTGAAGGCCACACGGTGGAGGCGAGCTTCGACCTGCCGGGGCACGACCTGCTGGGCTTTGAGCACGCGCCGGTGAGCGACGCGGAAAAAGCAGCAGTCGCCGCCGCCGGCGAGCGGCTGAAGCAGGCGGCAGAAATCTTGCGCCTGAGTCCGGCCGCGCAGTGCACGGTCGCCGACGCTACGTTTGAAACTGAAACGCCGGAAGCGGGTGCTGAGCATGTGGATTTCGTCGCGCGCTACCGCTTTAGCTGCGCCGAGCCGGCAGCGCTTGCCGGATTTACCACGGGCCTCTTCAAGGCTTTCCCTTCGCTGGGCGAACTGGCCGTGCAAAGCCAGACGCCACAGGGCGTGCGCGAGCAGGAACTGACGGCCAGCCAGCCGGAATACCGCTTCTGAACGCGCCGGTCTTCAGCGCGCGCAACTTGCGCTTTCGCTGGCAGCCCGGGGCGCCGCTGGTGCTGGATATTCCGGCCTTCGACCTTCATCCCGGTGAGCGGGTGTTTCTGGCCGGTCCCAGCGGGACGGGCAAAACCAGTCTGTTATCGGTACTGAGCGGCATTGCGCCGGCGACAGAAGGCTCGGCGAGGCTGCTGGACCAGGAACTGGTCGGCATGTCGGGCGCGGCGCGCGACCGACTGCGAGCGGAGCAACTCGGCATCATCTTTCAGCTGTTTAATTTGGTGCCCTACCTCTCGGCGCTGGAGAACGTGATGCTCGGCTGTCAGTTTTCGGCTGCGCGCCGCGCCGCCATCGCCGCCGGCGGCGAAACCGTGCTCGATGCCGCAAGGCGCCTGCTGACGCGACTGGGCTTGCCGGATGCGGTGGTGGGGCAACGCGCGGCGGTCGAACTATCGGTCGGCCAGCAGCAGCGGGTGGCGGCGGCGCGTGCGCTCATTGGCCGGCCCGCGCTGGTCGTCGCCGACGAGCCGACCTCGGCGCTGGACAGCGCGCTGCGCGACGAGTTTCTCGGGCTGCTACTGCAGGAATGCGCCGCAGCCGGCAGCGCGCTGCTGCTGGTCAGTCACGATCGGGCGATGGCGCCGCAGTTCGACCGGCTGGTTGAGCTGTCCGCCATCAACCGGGCGCGCGTGTGATGGCGCTATCGGGAAATCCA
>JAURHQ010000263.1 GCA_030833185.1 Gammaproteobacteria bacterium
CACTGCACGTTGATCGGCGCATAGCCGCCGCGCGCGATGCGGCGGTAGGAATTGACGTTCGGCGCGAAGAAGGCCATCGCATGCGGGATGTATTTCTGCAAACCCGCAATATGGCCGAGGAAAAGATCCGTCAGCTTGCCGTCCGGCGTGGCGAAGATGTTCTCGCCGGTGACCTTGTCGACCACGCTCTGGTGGATGTGCATGGCGCTGCCCGGCTCGTCCTTCAGCGGTTTGGCCATGAAGGTGGCGTAAATGCCGTGGCGATAGGCCGCCTCGCGGCAGGTGCGTTTGAACAGGAAGGCCTGATCCGCGAGATCCAGCGGGTCGCCGTGCAGGAAGTTGATTTCCATCTGCGCCGCGCCGGACTCGTGGATCAGCGTGTCGATGTCCAGTTCCTGCGCTTCGCAGTAGTCGTAGATATCTTCAAACAGCGGGTCGAATTCGTTCACCGCGTCGATGCCGTAGGCCTGACGCGCGGTTTCCGGCCGGCCGGAGCGGCCGATCGGCGGCTTCAGCGGAAAGTCCGGGTCGATGTTTTTCTCGACCAGAAAGAACTCCAGTTCCGGCGCGACCACCGGCTTCCAGCCCTTGCGGTCGTAGAGTTCCAGCACCCGCCGCAGCACCGTGCGCGGCGCCAGATCGACCTCGCGGCCGTCGTTGTAATAGCAGTCGTGAATGACCTGCGCGGTGGGTTCTGCCGCCCAGGGCACGAGACGGATGGTGCTGACGTCGGGGCGCAGCAGCATGTCGGGCTCGGTCGGGTCGGTGGTGTCTTCGTCGGGGTAGTCGCCGGTGACGGTCTGCACAAACACGCCTTCGGGCAGCCGCAGGCGCTCTTCTTTCCAGAACTTGCTGGCCGGCATGATTTTGCCGCGGGCGACCCCGGAGAAGTCCGGGATGATGCATTCGACTTCGGTGCAGTTGCGCTCGCGCAGCCAGCGCTCCAGCGAGCCGCTGCGGCTGCTGGCGTCGTTTTCGATGGGGGATGTCATGGATGCCGGTCTCCGGTGTGCGGGCCGGCGGCGCCACCACCCGGCAGGGCTGGTGCGACGACGGGCTCGCGTGTGGATCTGAAGCCATCATAAGCACAGGCCCGCAGCGCGGGCTAGTCAGCTTGTGGCCCCGGAGTGCGCCGGCGCATCATGCGCAGGCCTGTTTTCAAGCCGATTGAGGGGCGTGTGATGTCCGCGACGCATGTAGATTCCTGGTACGCCGCCTCCGCCAAAGTCTTCGCCGGTCTCCCCGGCCTGCGCGGGGAAGAGCACTGCGACGTGTGCGTGATCGGGGGCGGCATTACCGGGCTTTCAGCGGGGCTGGAACTGGCCGCGCGGGGCTACTCGGTGATCGTGCTGGAAGGCCGGCAGATTGGCTGGGGGGCGTCTGGTCGCAGCGGCGGGCAGGTCATCCCGGGCTATGCCTGCGACATGCAGACGCTGGCCAGAGGGGGCGCGCTGGCCGACGCCAAACGCCTGTGGGCGATGTCGCTGGAAGCGGTCAACCTGCTGCGCGAACGCATTCAGCGCTACGCCATCGACTGCGACTGGCGGGCGGGGCAGCTGCATGTGGCGATCAAGCCCCGGCAGGTCGAGGAACTCCGCCGCCACCAGCACGAGCTTGCCGAGATTTACGGCTACGGCGCGCTCCAATGGCTGGACCGCGAGGCGCTGAACGCGCACATCCGTAGCCCGCGCTATCTGGCCGGTATTTACGACCCGACCGGCGGTCACGTCCATCCGCTCAACTTCACCGTTGGCCTTGCCCACGCGGCGCGCGCGCAGGGCGTGCGCATTTTTGAGCACTCGCTGGCCACGCGCATCACCCGCGGCGCGCAGCCGGTGGTGCATCTGGCGCAGGGTCAGGTACGGGCGCGGCAGGTGGTGCTGGCCGGCAATGCCTGGCTGGGTCCGCTGGTGCCGGAACTCGATGCCCGCATCATGCCGGTCGGCACCTACATCATCGCCAGCGGTCAGTTGGGTGAGGCGCGGGCGCGCGAAATCATGCCGAGCGACGCCGCGATCACCGACATCAACTTCGTGCTCGATTACTTCCGCCTGTCGGCCGACAGCCGACTGCTATTTGGCGGACGGGTCAGCTATTCCGGCATCACGCCACCCAATCTGGCGGCATCCATGCGCCGGCGCATGGTGCAGGTGTTTCCTACGCTGGCCGATGTGGGCGTGGACTACGCCTGGGGCGGCTACGTGGACATCACCATGAACCGCGCGCCGCATTTCGGGCGCATCGGGCAGAACCTTTACTTTGCCCAGGGCTTCTCCGGCCACGGTATGGCCATCACCGGGATGGCCGGGCGGGTGATTGCAGAAGCGATTGCCGGCGACAGCGGGCGGCTGGACGTCTTTGCACGCATTCCGCATCGGGTATTCCCCGGCGGACGCTGGCTGCGCACGCCCTCGCTGATGCTGGCGATGATGTATTACCGGCTGCGGGATTTGTTGTGAACGCGGCCGCAGTTTGAGGCCGTTGCTGCCGCTAGACTCAAAGTCTGAACGCTGATGTCGCCAGGAGGAATTCATGAGTTCTTCAGTAAGCACCCTCTATGTCAACGGCAGCGCCGCCAGCGGCAGCCTCGATCCCGGCGGCTATGATTATTTTCTGGTCTCGTTGATCGCAGGCGCGACCTACACCATCAGTCTCAATGCCGCGAGCAGCGGGGGGCTCAGCGATCCGTTCGTCTATCTGGTCGGCGCGACTAGCAACGACTACGCGTTCGATGACGACAGCGGCGGTAACCTCAATGCCCAACTTGAGTTCACCCCCAGTCTGGACGGCGACTACTACGTGGTAGCGGCAGCCGCTACCAACTACGACAGCGGCCAGTATCAGGTCAGCGTGTCCAGCGCGGCGGCGCCTGACGACTACCCGGTGGATGCCAGCGGCGTGATCACGCTCGGCAGCACTGCGACCGGGGTGATCGAGAGCGAAGACGACATCGACTACTTCCAGATTTCCCTCACCGCCGGCCACACCTACAGCATCAGCTTGCGCGGTGCCGACTCGAACGGCGGCAGCCTGCTCGATCCGCTGCTGTACGGCATTTATGACGCACAGGCCGATGATTTTGTCGCGGGGATCGAAAACGACGATGGCGGTATCGGGCGCGACGCCGCCCTGGTCTTCACGCCCGACGACAGCGGTGAGTACTTCATTGCCGCGGCGGCCTATAGCGCCGGCACCGGCAGTTACACCCTCGAAATCGTGGAAGGCGATACCAGCGTTGACGGCGATGTGGACGACGGTGAGGCCAATGCCGCCCCCCTAAGCTTGAGCGCGGGCAGCGGCAGCGTGACCGGCAGTATCGATTTCGCCGACGACAGCGACTGGTTCGCAGTCAGCCTGCTGGCCGGTGTGACCTACACCATCAGCCTGACCGGACAGGACGGTGTTGGCGGCTCGCTGTCCGATCCCTATTTCGCCGGGGTGTTCGACGCCGACGGCGAGCTGATTCCAGGCACCTCGAACGACGATTACGGCGATTCCTACGATTCGCAAATCAGCTTCACGCCGGTGGCCAGCGCCACCTATTTTTTGGCTGCGGAAAGCTATTCCGGCGACACCGGAACCTACACCCTGACGGTCACAGGCAGCGCGACAGCGCCGATAGAAACGCCGGCGGGAACCGGCACCACCGTCTCTATCAGTTTGGGCGGCACCGTGCGCGGCGTGCTGGAAACAGCCGGGGATGTGGATTGGATCGCCGCCACCCTGAGCGGCGGTCAAACCTACGTCTTCGATCTCGTCGGCGACCGCACGGCGTTCAACGCGCTGTCCGATCCGCTCGTTCAGGGCCTGTACGACGGCGCCGGTGTGCTCCTGCCGGGCACCACCAACGATGACTTTGGCTTTACCCGCGATGCGCAGCTGACCTATACCCCGGCGAGCAGCGGCACTTATTACCTGGCGGCGACCGGTTTC
>JAURHQ010000264.1 GCA_030833185.1 Gammaproteobacteria bacterium
TCGCTCAACTGCTCGACCGCCGGCGCGGGCAGCTTGGACTGCAGTTCACGCCGCAGCTTGCCCGACTTGCTGTAGCCGTTGAGTTCCGCCAGCCAGAACCACTGCAAGGCCTCGACCTGACTCTGCGGTACGCCGCGGCCTTTTTCATACAGCAGACCGATGTTGTGCTGCGCGGGCGCGAAATCCTGCTCCGCCAGCGGCAGCCAGATCTTGAAGGCCTCGTTCGCATCGCCTTTCGACAGCGCCACGAATCCCGGCTGCAAGGCTTCCAGCTGCTGTCGCAGCTCGGCGGCGTTTGCCGCAGTGTCGGCGCAGGCCGTAACGCTGAGCAGCAGCCCCAACAGCGCCGCGCCGCAATCCCTCCACTTTGGATTAATCGCTAAGCGGGGCGGCACGGTGGCTCCTTTGCTGTGGCATATCAATTGCAATCTTGCGTGGCGAGAGATTGGAGATTGGGGCGATGGAATTATTCGGCATACATGAACGCGCGCTCTACCTGCGAAGTCAGCGGAGCGAACTGCTGTCTTCAAACATCTTCAATGCTGCTACGCCTAACTTCAAGGCGCAGGACCTCGACGTTGCCGCCGAACTGCAAGCGAGTTCAGACAACGGCCCGCTCGAGCAAACCAGCGACGGGCACTTTGCCAGCGCCACGGCGCCGGGGCAGGGCGCGCTGTACCGCGTGCCCGCCGAGGCCTCGCTGGATGGCAACACCGTCGACCTCGCTTACGAGCAGGTCCAGTTTTCGCAAAACGCGGTTCAGTACCGCGCCACGTTGAGTTTTCTAAACGCGCGCATCAGCAACATCAGACGCGCTCTTCGAGGTGAATAATGGCCGGGATATCGAACAATCAGTTTGATCTGGGCGCTCGCGCGCTAGGCGCACAGCTCGTACGCCTGAATACGATCACGAGCAATATTGCCAACGCCGGCACCGTCAGCGGTTCAGAACAAAAAGCCTACCGCGCAATGAAGCCGGTGTTCGAAGCGCAGTTCATGGATGCCGCGGCAGCCAACGGGCAAGCCACCGTCGACGTGGTCGACATCCAGCAATCAAACAAGGCCGTGCCGCGTCTGCTCCAACCCGGTCATCCGCTGGCCGACCAGGACGGCTATGTCTATCTCTCCAACGTGGACGTCCAGGAAGAGCTGGTCGACATGATGGAGGCCTCCCGCCAATACCAGAACACCGCTGAAGCGCTCAACACCATGAAATCCCTGACCATGCAAACACTGCGGTTGGGCACCTGAGGAATCAACCATGGCTACTAATATCAATCCGGGACTCGACCCCCAACTCAACGCCCTCTACTCCAAGCTTGGCATCACCACCCAGTCGCAGGCTCAAAGCGCCGGCGCGCGGGCCAGCAAGGACAAGCTGGGTCAGCAGGATTTCCTGAAGCTGCTCACCACCCAGCTGGCCAACCAGGATCCGTTCAAGCCGATGGAGAACGGCGAATTCATTTCGCAGATGGCGCAGTTCTCTACCGTTTCAGGCCTCGATGATGTGAAGAGCGCCATCTCCGGTTTGGGCGACAAGCTGGGTAATAACCGCATTGCCACGTTCTCCAATTTGCTGGGCGCTCGCGTGCTCACGCCGGGCGGCGAAACCCGCATCGGTGAAGATGGCGTAATCGAAGGCGCGATTGATCTCTCAGACCCGGCGGCCAATGTGCGGGTGGCCATCACCAACAAGTCAGGCGCGCTGGTCGACACCCTCGACCTCGGATCTGCCGGCGCGGGCATGCTTGGCTTCAGCTGGGACGCGAAGGCGCGCGGCATTGCCTTCCAGCCAGGCGAAAGCTTCAAGGTTGAAGCGCTCACCGCCGGCGCCACCGAAACCACCACCGCCAAGACGGGCATCTACGATGTGGTGCAGGGCGTGGATATTCGCGGCACTAACGAAACGCTGACGCTACGGGGCGGCAAGACCATCGGCATGGCCGATGTGACGTCCATCCGCAAGTAAGCCCCAATCGAATCGCAGCTGGCTGCAGGAGATAACGCATGTCTTTCTATACCTCGCTCACTGGTCTTAACGGCGCGACCAAAGATATCTCGACGATTTCAAACAACATCGCGAACGTCGGCACCACCGGCTTCAAGCGGGCGCGCGCCGAATTCGGCGACATCTTTGCGACATCGCCCTTGCAGAACGCGTCCAGCGCGGTGGGTTCGGGCACGATTCTGAAATCGATCAAGCAACAGTTCACGCAGGGCAATATCACCTCCAGCCTTAACGCGCTCGATCTCGCGATTTCCGGTCAGGGTTTCTTTGCGCTGCAGCCCAGCCTGACCTCAACGCAGACGGTCTACACCCGCAACGGATCGTTCAGCGTCAATAACGACCGCTACGTCGTGGACTCCCAGGGCCAGTATCTGCAGGTCTTTCCGGTAAACGACGACGGATCGGTGATCGCGACCGGGCTGGAGTCCGCCACCTCGCTGCAGTTGCCGACGACCTCCGGCCTGCCGCAGGCGACGACCAAGATTGAACTGGGCTTGAACTTGCCGGCCGACGCCGAAGTCGTGCCGCTGCGCTCCAGCTTCACCGAAACCAATCCCTGGAAGTTCGACCGGACCAATCCGGACACCTACAACAAGTCGACGTCCATCACGATTTACGACTCCTTGGGCAACCCGACCATCGCGACGATTTACTACGTCAAAACCTCCAACGCGACCGAGGCCAGCCCCTCCAATAAATGGCAGACCTTTGTGTACGTGGGCGCCGAGGAAATTGAGCCCGCGCTGATCACGGCCAAGGACGACAATTCGCAAACCATCTACATCAACAAGTTTGGTCAGATCACTTCCGATCCGCAGGCCGCCGACCCGACCTTCAACGCCGACGCCGCGCATCCGCTCTACAAGCAGGACGACCAGACCAACCAGGAGCCTTCATCGCCGGCCAAGGCGGTGGGCGCCTTCATGCAGGCGGTGGGCTTTGACTTTGGTGACACCGACAGCAACCGCGTCAACATCATCACCGACGCCTCCGCGTTCGGCACCACCCGCGAAGGCGGGGAGAAAAAAGCCAACCCGGATTACTTTGGCGGCAGCTTGTTCAGTCTCAGCGTGGACGGATCGGAACCACAGATTATCTCGGTCAAACAGGGTGCCTATACGGGTACCGAACTGGCGGCGGAAATGACCCGCGCCGCCAACGAAGCCTTCGGCGACGACCGCTACATTCGTATCAAGGACACCTTTGCCAGCGGCTCGCTGGACACCAGCGGCAATACCGTGACCTCGGTGTCGGTCGGCAACGACATCATCAAGCTCGACCTGTTCAAGCTGGACCCGGTGTCGGGTGGCTCGGTGGGCCTGGTCAAAACCGTGGGCGGGGTGACCGAAGAAGACCCGATCGTCATCGACCTGTTGGGCGACGCCGGGTCCGACGGATCGCCGTTTGTGCAGGTGGGATCCGGAAGCGCAGCGACCTTCTCGCCGGCGCCGGAAAACGACCTGCAGCTGACCCGCGACGAACTGATCAAGCTCGTTCAGCAAAAGCTGAACGCGGCCCTCAACAAGCGCAACGTCGAGTTTGGCAAAACCACCGATTGGGTTGACCCGGCCTTCCCGCCGATTGTGGTGGGCTACGACACCTTCACCCGCGCGTTGACCTTTACCGTTGACCGGACGCAGCTCGGTCCCAACTCCACCGAGCTTGAAAGCCGCTTCAATAGCCTGAAGGTCTACGGCGACGCCTCGGCCACCAACAACCTCGGCATCCCGCCGGTGACCACCAGTCCTGAAGTGCTGATTCGCGCGGGCAGCGCCTGGCAGGGCAGCGGCATCGTGCCCGAAGGCGATTCCATTCTGGATCCTCTGGACCAGCGCTTTGGCGTGGTCTGCAAGTACAACAAGGATACCCGGCGCTTCGAGTTCACCAGCGGCAGCACGGGCGTGGCGTCGGACATCCGTGTGGG
>JAURHQ010000265.1 GCA_030833185.1 Gammaproteobacteria bacterium
GGGTCCCCGTGTTTTGGGTGCGGTCTATCCCGCTTGATGACAGGCATGAAAAAAGCCGGGCAAGCCCGGCTTTTTTGAACAATGTCTGTTGATCAGACGGAGAAGGATGAGCCGCAGCCACAGGTGGTGGTCGCGTTGGGGTTACGAATCACAAATTGCGCACCCTCTAGCCCCTCGCTGTAGTCAATTTCAGCACCCGACAAGTATTGGATGCTCATCGGGTCGATCAGCAGTTTAACGCCCTGATTCTCCACCACCGTATCGCCATCCCCCTCTGCCTGATCGAAGGTGAAGCCATACTGAAAACCTGAACATCCGCCCCCGGAGATGAAGACCCTAAGCATCAGAGAGGCATCGCCTTCTTCATCGATTAGTTCTTTAACCTTCAGCGCCGCCGCATCGGAGAAATTGAGAATAGGCGGGAATTCTTCACTTGCAGTCATCGTTCTTTCCTCGTTGCTAAGCTAACTGGTAGCGCTAAGTCTCGGATTCTATCTGTTCAGCCTTGATGGGGTCATGCCCCAGAGCCAACTGCGGCCGGTTAGGGTCGCTCAGCCGAACCAGTTTTCCATTGACCTCAGCGCCCATCGCCATCTCGATGAGGCGGTAATGCACGTCGCCGTAGACTCGGGCATTAGCGGCAAGTTCTATGTGCTCGCTTGCATAGACATCGCCCTTGACGGTGCCGTCAAGCACAATTCTGGCAACCCTTACGTCGCCTTCGATAGTGCCTTGCGAGGCAAGCGTGAGCATATGACTACCGTCATCGGGCGTTGTCACGTGCCCGATAATCTGGCCGTTGACATGCAAGCCGCCGGCGAAAGCCAAATCACCCTTGACCGTCGTTTGCGGACCAATCAGGGATTCAATCCGCGAGGTGAGCCTCTTTTTGCCGCCGAACAGCTGTGAAAGCCTGAACCCTTGTGTCATCGCGAGCACCACCGCCTGATTTTCGGCGCAAGAATGGCGTCATTTCCGGTGCAATTACAAGCGCTGGCGCGAGGCTATCGGACCAAAGAAGCCCGTATAGTTAGATTGCTCCCGAAACTAGGCGTAACTCTGATGTATCTCTGGCTTAAATCGCTCCATATCATTTCAATGGTGACCTGGTTCGCGGGGTTGTTCTATCTGCCTCGCCTGTTCGTATATCACGCTCAGGCCAGTGATTTAGTCAGTATCGAGCGATTCAAAGTCATGGAACGCAAACTCTACAGAGGCATCACAACCCCGGGCGGGATTCTGACTATAGGTCTCGGCCTTGGCATGGTTTGGATGATGGGGATCGACGCCTTCCTCGCGGCCGGATGGCTTCATCTAAAGCTATGCGCTGTAGCGTTGCTAGTCCTGTTTCACGCTTACCTCGGCCACTTGGTCAAGGTCTTCGCGGTCGATGCCAACCGGCGTAGTCACGTCTTTTACCGATGGCTAAACGAACTTCCGGTCCTCATCCTGGTAAGCGCCGTGTGCTTGGCGGTCTTCAAGCCTGCTTAGACGCATCATTCCTCTATGCGCTCGAAATCATCTTTTCTTGCACCACATTCCGGGCATGACCAGTTGAGCGGTAGGTCCTCGAAACGCGTGCCCGGAGGAATGCCCTCCTCGGGCAAGCCCAACGCCTCGTCGTAGATGAATCCGCAAATCAGGCACAAATATCGATACGTAGGGTTCATGACGTTCACGTCGTTGATTCACTAGAAGGTACGCAGGATAAACCGACTTGGACGCACGAATCCCCCCACTTGTCTTAAACAGCCCGTCTGTTCTGGTCGTCGCGGGTCATGACCCCTCCGGCGCCGGTATCCAAGCTGATATCGAAACCATCGGGGCGCTGGGTTGTCGGGCCTTTACGCTCGTGACCTGCCTGACCTCGCAAAACAGCCGAGGAGTCCGGTCCGTCACGCCAACGCCCAAGGCGATGTTGTTCAGTCAGGCGGAGTGTCTGCTAAGCGACATGAATGCACCTGGCGCTTGCAAGATCGGGCTTATTCCCGACGAAGAATGTCTGGAAGCCGTGGTCGACATCCTTGGATTACTGCCGGCCGACATCCCGGTGATTCTTGATCCGGTACTAGGTGCGACAGCCGGTGGGCCCTTAGCGGCCTCCTCTCTGCCGCACAGTTTGCTCAAACATCTGATTCCACGGGCAACGCTGGTGACACCAAACCTCCGTGAACTGCGCCGGCTGGTAGACGCTGCCGGTGCGCCGCGGGAGACGCGCTCGCTGTCCTGCGAGTGGTGTCTGGTCAAGGGGGCCGATGAGCCAGGGGAAACCATCACGCACCGGCTCTTTCACCAGACCGCCCTATTTGCTGAATATCACTGGCCACGCATCGATGGGGTTTTTCATGGGTCTGGGTGCACCCTGGCCTCTGCGATCAGCGCTTTCATCGCGCGTGGCGAGCCTGTCGCGACCGCGGTCGCTCACGGCCTTGCCTACACATGGCGCGCGCTTTCGGTCGCGATCGCGCCGGGCGGCGTTCAACTGTTACCCAGTCGACCTGTTGAGTGAGTCCCGCATGAGAAAATCTATGCCTGCGAAAGGGCTCTACGCCATCACTCCTGACCGGCCCTATGGGAAAGGCGAACTGCTGAGCGCTACAGCGTCGGCCTTGCGCGGTGGCGCGGTTGTCCTGCAATACCGTCGAAAAACCGTCACCCTGGAAGAGGCGCGCCGTGAAATCGAGGACTTGCTGCCGCTCTGTGAAAAGCACGGGGCAATCCTAATCGTGAATGACGACATCCAGCTCGCGCTAATCACCGGCGCTCACGGCGTGCATCTCGGACGTGAAGATGATGATTACCAACAGTTACTCAGCGCCCCTGACCGGCGCTTGCTGATTGGCGTTTCCTGCTACGACTCACTCGCTTCAGCGAGAACAGCAGCGGCTAGCGGCGTTGACTATGTGGCATTTCACAGCGTCTTTCGCTCGAGCACTAAACCTGCCGCCGTCCAGTGCCCGCACGCTGTGCTCCGTGCGGCGCGGCAAGAGTTGCACTGTCCCATCGTTGCGATAGGGGGCATCACACCGGACAATGCGAAGCAGGTCGTCGACGCTGGCGCCCACTTCGTCGCCGCAATCGACGGCGTATTTGCGGTACCAGATATCGAAGAAAGTGCCGCACGGTACGCCCGGATCTTTACTTCCTGACACCAGAGCAATTTGCCATGTTTGAACGTTCCCAAGCCCTCTTTGACGAGGCTAAAGCCTGCATCCCCGGCGGTGTTAACTCACCGGTTCGCGCGTTCAATGGCGTCGGCGGCACACCCATTTTTATGGAGCGGGCGGAAGGCGCGTATCTGTTTGATGCAGACGGCAACCGCTACATCGACTATGTCGGCAGCTGGGGCCCGGCCATCGCAGGACACGCCCATCCCGCAGTGCTAGACGCCATTCGCCAGCAGCTTGGAAATGGACTTGGCTTTGGAACCCCCACCGCGGTCGAATCGCGTCTGGCCCAAAAAGTACGCAGCCTCATGCCGATGGCAGAGCGCGTAAGAATGGTGAGCTCTGGCACGGAAGCAGCGATGAGCGCGATCCGACTCGCACGCGGCTACACCGGCCGAGACCTGATCATCAAATTCGAAGGCTGTTATCACGGCCACGCTGATTCGCTGCTAGTCAAAGCAGGATCAGGCGCGCTCACGCTCGGTGTACCGACGTCGCCCGGTGTACCGGCTGAGTTGGCCAAGCTTACGCTTACGCTTGATTACAACGATATCGAACAGGTGAGCCAGGTGATGGCTGAGCACGGGGAGCGGGTGGCAGCGATCATCGTTGAGCCGATCGCCGGCAACATGAATTGCATCCTGCCGCGCCCGGGTTTTCTCGAAGGTCTACGTGAGGTCTGCACCCGTTATGGCAGCGTGCTGATTCTGGACGAAGTGATGACAGGTTTCCGGGTTCACCCGGGTGGCGCCCAAG
>JAURHQ010000266.1 GCA_030833185.1 Gammaproteobacteria bacterium
CGATAATCTTCCAGCCGAATCTCGACCGGCAGCCCTTCGCACTGTTCGGCAGCGAGGCTCGCCTGTTCGCGTGAAATCGTGACGCCGGTCACCGTTACGCCGTAATGCTCGGCGGCGAAGCGCGCGAAACTGCCCCAGCCGCAGCCGATATCCAGCACGCGCATGCCTGACTGTAGCCCCAGCTTGCGGCAGACCAGATGAAGTTTGTCGGCCTGCGCGCCGTCCAAATCGGTCGCGTTGGCCCAGTAGCCGCAGGTATAGACCATGCGCGGGTCGAGCATCGCCCGGTACAGGTCGTTGCCCAAATCGTAGTGCGCTTCGGCCACCTGCCGCGCCCGTTGCACGCTTTGGAGGTTGACTGCGTGGCTCAACCAGCCGGCCAGCCGGCGCGGCAGATTGAGCACCCGTTCGTCGACGCGCGCGCCGATCAGGCGGGCAAAAAATTCGTCCAGCGCCTCTGCGTCCCACCACTGCTCGACATAGGCGTCGCCCAGCCCCAGCGTGCCTTCGCGCAGGCAGCGTGTGTACAGGCGCTGGTCGTGGACCTGTAAGTCCCAGGGGCGTGGCCCGTTCAGCGCGATGTCGGCACTGTCCAGCAGCTTCGCGTAGCGCGTGCGCAGCCACTGCTTGGCGTAGCGCTTCGGCAGGGCATCTGACAAATCCTGCGGGCTGGCGGGCGGTGAGATATCAGCCATCGTGGCGCTCCTCCTGCTGGCCGGGGTATCCGGCAGGCAAGCAGTGGAGCACAGGGGCTGCGCCAGCATTTGCGCTGGCGCAAAGAGCGGCGCGGTTTTACTCGCCCTGCGCCGGGGAGAAGTTACGGCCGACGCGTTCGGCAGCCGCGAGCACCTTGGCTTCCAGCCCCTTTTTGTAGGCGTCCATGGCGCTGCGCAGCGCGGGATCTGCCGTGCCCAGAATCTGCACGGCGAGCAGGCCCGCGTTGGTCGCGTTGTTGACGGCCACCGTGGCCACCGGCACGCCGGCCGGCATCTGGGCAATCGACAGCAGCGCGTCGGTGCCGTTCAGCAGGGTGGCGGCGATGGGGACGCCAATCACCGGCAGCGGCGTGAGGCTGGCAACCATGCCGGGCAAATGCGCAGCGCCGCCGGCACCGGCCACGATCACCTGTAGGCCGCGGGCGACTGCCGTGGTGGCGTATTCCACCATCCGCTGCGGCGTGCGGTGGGCCGAGACCACCGTCAGTTCAAAAGGCACGCCGAACTGCTCGAGCACGTTGGCGGCATCGGCCATGATTTTCAGGTCCGAATCGCTGCCCATGATCACGCCGACCAGTGGATTGCTCATTGCTCGCTGCCTCCTGCGCGCACCAGGGCCTGCAGGCGGCGCGCGTTGTCCAATGCGTCGTCCCGGCTGGTGCCGGTGACGGTGATGTGGCCCATTTTGCGGTAGGGCGCCACGCGGTGCTTGCCGTAGAGATGCACGGCGGCGCCGGCGGTGGCCGCGGCCTCATCGAGTCCCCGATAGACGGGCAGGCCGCGGGCATCGGGCTCGCCCAGCAGATTGAACGACGCGGCGGGATGCAGCAGCGCCGCCGAGCCCAGCGGCAGGCCGGCCACCGCTCGCAGGTGCTGGGCGAACTGCGAGGTGGCGCAGGCTTCGATGGTGTAGTGCCCGGAGTTATGCGGGCGGGGTGAAATCTCGTTCAGCACCACCTCGCCGCCGCGGGTGAGAAAAAACTCGATGCCAAAAATACCGACGCCATCCAGCGCGGTGACGGCGCGCAGTGCGTAATCCGCGCAGCGCGCGGTGACTTCGGCGCTGACCGCCGCCGGTGCCACGATGGTGTTGAGAATATTGGCCGCCGGGTCGAATTCGGCTTCGACCACCGGATAAAGCGCCGTTTCGCCGCTGTCGGCGCGGGCGATCATTACCGCCAGTTCGCGCGCGATATCGACCACCTGCTCGGCCAGACAGGGCCCCTGGGCCAGAAAATCTGCCGCCTCGTCCTCGGTGCGCACCAGTTTCACGCCGCGACCGTCGTAGCCGTGGCGTCGGGCCTTCAGCACGCAGGGCAGGCCGAAGGCGCGCAATTCGGCCAGCGTACTCACGCCGCGATACACCCCGCCGGGCAGGCCAGCGGCACTGAGGAAATCTTTCTGGACCAGTTTGTCCTGAATGATGCCGAGCACTTTGCTGGAGGGGGCGACGCGGCTGTTGGCGGCCTCCAGCGCGGCAAGCGAACCGGCGCTGACCGCTTCGATGTCGATCGTCACCACATCGCTCAAGCTGGCGAGTTGGGCGAGCGCCGCTGCGTCGTCATAGGCGGCGATAATTTGCGGCGCAAATTCGCTGGCGGGCGCGTCGGGCGTGGGGTCAAGAACGGTAATCGTGAGGCCGAGGGCAGGAGCCGCCTCGGCCATCATGCGAGCAAGCTGACCGCCGCCAACAATGCCAACACGGGCGGCGGGTCGTGGAATAGCGCTGTGGGCTGTGGCCATGGTGTGTATGTCCGCGGGGCGGGCCCCTGCGGGACCGGGTCAAGGGCCGCATAGGATAGCCGACCGCGCGAGGCACGACACCCCGCCGCAGGATTGCGCTAGATGCCGATGTAACCCTGCGCCAGTCTGGGCAGCCAGTTGCGGAACCGCAGCGGGCCGTCGGTCACCGCCAGACACAGGCACTCGCCGTCGCGCGTCACCACCGGCTGGTGGTCGACGGTTTCATCGGCGTCTTCAATATCGCCGGCGGCGTAGATGGTATCGCCGCTGAAAAACGCGCCTTTCAGCACCAGCGTCAATTCGCTGCCGCTGTGGCTATGCTTCGGCAATACCGTGCCGGGCGCGGCCTTGACCAGCCACAGGCGATCTTCGTCCGTCACGCGCAGTCGCGCGACCTCCAGCCCACGGCCAGCGCGGCGCCACGGCAGCGCGCCGATCCCGCAGTCGAGGTATTTCGAGACCACCGAGGGCAGGTCGACCGCTCCCCCTTCCAGCGCAGAGGGCGGCCGTTCGTTGATCCAGGCGCAGGACGTGCCGGATTCGGCGGCCAGCACCGACGCCGGCGCCAGTCGCGCGGCCGCACCGGCGCCCTGCATCATCAGTTCGGCGCCCAGTCGTTCAGCGGCCTGCAGTTCGCGGGCGCAGTGCGGGCAGGCCATCAGGTGGGCGGCCAGTACCAGTTCAAAGTTGCGACTCAGGGTGCCGTTGGCATAGTCCATCAGCCACGCGGTGTCGGGGTGTCGGGTCACAGTCACTTAGCGGTCTCCAGAATGCCTCGGATGCGCTGAAAGCCAAGCCTCGCGCGGGATTTAACGGTGCCGATGGGCAGATTGAGTTCGCGGGCGATCTCGCGGTGGGACTTGCCCTCCACGTAAGCCATGAGCAGTACCCGCGCCTGCTCCTGGGGAATCTGGTCCAGGAGGGCGACCGAATTCTGGCCCATCGCGCGCGCCAGCAGGTCTTCCTCGTAGACGGCGTCGCCGGCGGTTTCGCCGACGTAGCGTTCGAGCGCGGCGTACTCCCGCTGCTCGGCCCGTTTGATGTCAATCAGCCGGTTGCGGGCCAGTGAGTAAATCCAGGTCCGCGCCGAGGCGCGGGCCGGGTCAAACAGCCGCGCCTTGTTCCAGACCGCGATCATGATGTCCTGCAGGATGTTTTCTGCGTCTTCGGCGTTCAGGCCGGTGCGCTGCAGGTAACCTTTAACCTTGGAGGCGAAGCGTCCGAAGAGATCCGCGTAGGCGTTGCGGTCACGCGCGTCGCGCACCCGCAGCAGCAATTCGGTTTCCCGCGCGGCGGGCTCCACCTCGACCTGTCGCTGGGCGTCACCCGGAAAGGGCACTACCGCGGCGAGTTCGGGCGTCGGGGCATCTGGGGTATGGGACATGGATGTTCTCAGCATGGGGGAATTACGGACC
>JAURHQ010000267.1 GCA_030833185.1 Gammaproteobacteria bacterium
AGTATAGCCATCCGTCCCGTCTGCGGCCAAAGGTGCCGCCGCGCGCGGCGCGGGTTCGGACAGGCCGCGCTTGGCAGGTCCGGGTGCGCACTGCGACACTCACGCCGCGCCGCTCGCCGGCACGGCCACCACAGGAGCTCATTGCATGTTCAATATTCGCCTCGTCCCGTTGATTTTCTCCACGCTGCTCGCCGGCGCGGCTCAGGCTGTCGAAGATCCACGGCCGGATGCGTATCAGGCCTTCAACGACGGACTTGCCCAGTGCACGCGCCTGTACGGCTACTCGGCCGAAGCCGGCATGAAGCTCGGCCCGCACGAACTGGGCAAAGGTGAACTCGACTGGCGCGACTGCGCCTACCACGTGGTGCGCAAGACGCTGGTGCCGGGCTCGCGCGTGCCCTCGGTGTACGAGGATGCGATCAAGGAAGACAAGGCTATGACCGCCGCCATCCAGCGCCAGCAACTGACCCGCGCCGAGCGGCTGGAAAAGCTCAACGATTTGCTCGACAGCCTGCGCGCTACCGAAATGCTGAACGCGCCGGGTCAGGCGGGTAAGGAAAGCGCCGGGCGCTACCTGACGCCGCAGGAAAAAGAAGTTTTCTCGCAGATGTTTATGCCGCCGCGGCGCTAAGGCAGCGGCGCAATCCGGACTGCGCGCGCCATGCCGCGACCCCGTTTGCTCGCCGCGCTGTCGGGCCTGACGCTGGCCGGACTGGTGGGTTCCTGCGTGAGCATGAAACCCGCAGCGGTCGCCTATAAGCCGGACCCGCAACGCCCGCATCACACGGCCAAGGGCTTCCAGAATCTGCACGTGCCGTTCCGGCCCAAGGGCTGGCTGACGGTCCTGCAATGGCAGTGGGACGCGGTGCGTAACGGCCTGCCGCCACCGCCCAGCACCCCGACGCCGCGCGTCACGCCGGCGCTCGATTTCATTGCCAGCAATGCGCGCGCCGGTCGCAGCATGGAGCCGGCGGTGATCTGGCTGGGGCATTCCACCGTGCTGGCGCAAATCGGCGGGCTGAATCTGCTGACCGACCCGGTGTTTTCCGAGCGCGCTTCGCCCTCGCGCACCATTGGCCCGAAGCGGGCGCAGCCGCCCGCGCTGCGGCTGGATGAGTTGCCAAAAATCGACCTGGTGCTGGTGTCGCACAACCACTACGACCATCTGGATGAGGCCAGCGTGCGCGCGCTGGCGGCCCAGCCCGGCGGCTCGCCGCTGTTCGTGGTGCCGCTAGGCCTGAAAGCCTGGTTTGCCGCGCGCGGTATTACCCGGGTCGAGGAACTCGACTGGTGGCAGACGCTGACGGTACCGGACGCCTCTGGCCGGGTTGAGGTGGTGCTCACGCCGGCCCAGCACTGGTCGGCTCGCACCCTGACCGATCGCATGCAAACCCTGTGGGGCGGTTTTGCCGTGTTCGCGCCGGACTGCCATTTGATCTACACCGGCGATACCGGCTACTCGCCGGACTTTGCCGAAATCAAACGCCGTTTCGCCGGCCGTCAGCAGGACGGCGGTTTTGACCTCGCGCTGATTCCGATAGGCGCCTACGAGCCGCGCTGGTTCATGCGCGACCAGCACGTGAACCCGGCGGAGTCGGTGCAAATCCATCGCGACCTGGGCGCGCAGCGTTCGCTGGGCGTGCACTGGGGCACGTTCAATCTGACCGACGAGGCGCTGGATGAGCCGCCCAAAGCGCTGGCAGCAGCGCGCCAGCAGCAGGGTCTGCGGGAGGAGGAGTTCTTTGTGCTGGCGCTGGGCGAGACGCGGCGCCTGCCGCGCCGTGCCCAGCGCGCCGTTCAGGCGGCGCCGGAAGCGTCCAGCGTCTGGTAGCCCTCGCTCATCAACAGCTCGTGCAACTGGCGGCGCCGCACGCCCATGTTGCCGCCGTCGAACAAGGGCAGGACCAGCGCGTCCTGCAGCAGACCGCCCAGCGGCAGTTGGTGGTCGTAGCTGTCGATGCCCACCACGCTCATCAGGCTGGTGATCACCCGCACCGCGGCTTCGGAGCCGAAAATCTTGGAATGCAGCGCAACTTCCAGCGCGCCCGGACTTTGTGCGTCCATCGCGTGGCAGGCTTTCCAGCCCAGATAGCGCGCCGCTTCCAGCGTGGTTTTCGCGTCGGCCAAGGCATAGCCCACCGCTTGATGTTCGAGAATCGGCCGCGCGCCGCCCCGGCGCTCGGTTTTGGCAAATTGCAGCGCAAAATCGAAGGCCGCGCGCATCAAGCCCACGCCCATGATGCCGACCAGTGCGGCGGTGCCGGTAAAGCTGGCGTCAACAATCCCGCGCCCCGCGCCGGGTGTGCCCAGCACATGGTCGTAAGGCACGCGGACGTTATTTAGCGCGAACTCCGGCGCCGGGTGCGCACGATTGCCAACGGTGTCGATCAGGCGCTGCAGTTCAAAACCTTGCGCGGGTTTGGGCACGGCGATGACCGAGATCGCTTGCGCCGGTGGTGCCGTCGGATCGCTGCGACAGACCACGCACAGCAGATCTGCGCCCTGACCGTCCCAGCCCGCGCCGTTCATCCATTTTTTGTGGCCGTTGATGACCCATTCGTCGCCGTCCGGTCGCGCCGTGGTGCGCACGCCCGCTGCCGGCGCGGGCGCCGCGTAGTTGGCACTGCCGCCGGGTTCGCTATTGGCGAGTGAGGCCAGTGGGGCGCCGGTAGTGGCGAGGAAGGGTGCCAGCAGCTCCTGCTGCTGCGCCGGGCTGCCGGCCAGGAATACCGGCATCAGACCAAGCAGCGTGGCCAGCAGGGTCAGCGAGACGTTGGCGTCGACGGCGTAGAACTCCTCGGTGAGGATGGCCATATCGATAAGCCCGGTCCCTTCGCCACCAAACGGCTGCGGAATCAGACGCCGCAGAAAACCCTCGCGGACCACCGCCTCGTACATCGGGCGAGTGGCCTGAAAGCGCGCCGCGGGGGTCGGTAGATCACGGACTGCGGCCGCAACGCCGCCAAGTTCGGCCTGCGCAAACGCGCGGCATTCAAGCTGAAACTTGCGCTGTGAGGCGCTGAGGCTGAAGTCGATGGCCATGGTCGCTTCCTGTGGATGACAGACGCGGGCAGACCCGTCTGCGGGCCGCTGCGCCGAGTCTACCCAAGCCCGGCGCTGGCGCGCGAACTATTGCGCTGCGATGCGCGCGGACTCTGTCGCCGGCTGTGGTAACGTCCGGCTCCAGTTCATTTGGGCAGCGAGGCCCCGCGTCATGTCAGCCGTGCTGGTCGCCGAAGAAGACGGCCTTCTCGTCATCACCATCAATCGCCCTGAAGCGCGCAACGCGATCAATCGCGCGGTATCGGTCGCGGTGGCGGCGGCGCTGGATCTGCTGGATGCGCGAGACGACCTGCGGGTCGGCATCCTCACCGGCGCCGGCGGCCACTTTTGTGCCGGTATGGATCTGAAAGCTTTTCTGGCTGGCGAAGTCATTCGCATCGAAGGGCGCGGCACGCTGGGGCTGATGATGCGTCCACCGCAGAAGCCGCTAATCGCGGCGGTGGAAGGCGCGGCGCTGGCGGGCGGCTTTGAAGCGGTGCTGGCCTGCGACCTGACGGTGGCCGCGCGCAACGCGCAGTTCGGACTGCCGGAGGTCAAGCGCGGGCTCGCCGCGGGCAGCGGCGGCCTGCTGCGTCTGCCCCGGCTGATTCCGCCGCGTATCGCGCTGGAACTGGCACTGACCGGCGAGGTGCTGACAGCCGAACGCGCGGCCGCGCTAGGACTCATTAACAGCCTGACCGAACCTGGCGGTGCGCTGGACGGCGCGCGCGAGCTGGCGCGTCGGATCATCGCCAATGCGCCGCTGTCGGTCGCCGCCAGCAAGCGCGTGATGCGGGAGCAGCAGGACTGGCCGCTGGC
>JAURHQ010000268.1 GCA_030833185.1 Gammaproteobacteria bacterium
TCGCGACAGCGAGGTCGGGTATCACGTTAGTTTCGACCGAGGCTTCATCGGCACCCGGCGGACGATGACGAAAATCCCATCGCTGCTCCGCGTAGGCGTTCGGTTTGAAGGGACGGTCGTCGGCGATCTTGAGATCGTTGCGTACGTAGTCATTTAACGTGGCGACATACGCAGAGCTGATCGCCGAAGCCTGGGGATCGTAAAACGCTTCCTTCGACAGCGGATCGATGGCCGGCCCCGAAAAGCGCGTATCGAGACGGCCGATGGTCACGCCCTCGCTGGCCCGCAGTTGCTGCGAGAAGGTACCGCCGTTGATGCGCAGATCTGCCTTCAGGATGTAGTCGACCGGCAGACCGGTGTACTGATGTAGCTTCTCAGCGACGGCCTGACGACTTTCTGGATTGAGCGATGCGCCTTGCATCAGTGCCACGGCATAGTCGTGCGTGGCGAACTGCTCCACCTCTGCAAGCAGACCGGGTAGGTCGCGCTGTGCACCGGAAAGCTTACGGTGGTACCACGCGCTCGCGGCGTAGGTTGGCAGCGCTAATGAATACGGCAAGTTCACGCCGGGGTTTTGCTCAGGGCCGTCAGCGCTGCCATCGAACATGAGGATCTGCGAGAGCAGCATCACGCCGTTGAGATCGATGGACTGCTGCTGCAGCGTGTGCGCAAGGAGCGCTGATCGCGTGGTCCCGTAGCTTTCACCGAACAAAAACTTCGGTGAGTTCCAGCGGTTGTGGCGACCGAGAAATTGTCGAATGAAATCGGTGAAGGCGTGGGCATCCGGATCGACTCCGTAGAAGGCCTTCTGCCTGTCCTTGCCAGCGACACGACTGAAGCCGGTGCCAGGCGCATCGATGAAAATCATGTCAGTGGCATCGAGCAGACTGAATTCATTGTCGATCGCTGTGTAGGGTGCCGCTGGCGTATGGGTGTCGCTCGCGGTACGCACGCGCTTCGGTCCGAACGCGCCCATATGCAACCAAACGGTCGAAGAACCCGGGCCGCCGTTAAAGAAGAATGTGACGGGCCTCGTGGTTCGCGGTGCTTTCGGATCGGGTTTCGCGAAGTAGGCCACGTAGAACATGCTGGCAACCGGCTCGGGCGCCTTCGGATCGACGTCGCGGTTGGCAGCCACGTCGTCCCAGCCCTTCGGGTGCACGAGGATCGTTCCTGTCACGGCCTCGTAATCGATGCGCTTGCCGCCGATGACGACGCTGCCGCGGGTCGACGCCTGCTCGACCTTGAAGGGTTGTTCAGCGGCATTGCCGGTATGGGCCGAGTTCTCTTCAGCCGCCAGCGTCTGCCGTGGCGTGAGGGCGAGGAAGGTGACGGTGAGCAGCGAAACGATTGCGATACGCATGGGGGAGGGCTCGGTTACGGATCGGGGTAACTGTTATTCCGACTGACTTTGCGCCGGCCGAATAGCTCTTGCAATGCGTCGGTTCAATGCGCGTCCTTCACAGCCTGTGCGAGACGCTCCGGGTCGATGTTTTCAGGACGGATCCCATTTGGCCGCCAGCGACTCAATTTGGATAGTGATGCCTACCTATACTGTTTGACATTCAGTATTGTGATTCGTACATTACCGTCATGAGCGAGATTGCCCGCAAGTTTCAACGAGATTTGAACGCCGGACTCGTTGCCCTAGTGCTGCTCGGCGTTCTGGCCGAGACCGACGAGGACCTCTACGGCTACGACATCGCGAAGCGACTGCAGCGCGCCCGGCAGGCGGAGCCGCTTTTCAAGGAGGGCACCATTTATCCCGTCCTTCGCTCGCTGGCGGCGTCGGGCTGGCTATCCAGCCGCATCGTTCCGTCTTACTCAGGGCCGCCGCGTCGCTACTACCGAATCACCGACGAGGGGCGGGCGGCGCTCGCCGAGTGGCGTGCTGTCTGGCGCGACACCCGTGACTTCGTCGACCAATTCACTGGCACGCAGAGCTAGCCCATCCTTTATCCGAGGATCACCCTCATGACCGCACACGACACGACCCCGCCTCGCAGAATTGCCGATTATCTGAAGGCCTTGCGGCGCGCGCTCCAAGGCGCCGATCCGGCTCTCATTCAAGATGCGCTATCTGATGCGGAGGCGCATCTTCGTGCGGAATGCGCTGCACGTCCGAGTGAGTCCGAGGAGTCGGTGCTCCGTGCCATCGTGGGTAGTTATGGGGTGCCCGAGGATGTCGCTGCGGCGTATCTCGAGACGGACCGAACGGTTCAGCGCGCGTTGAAACCCAAACTCCCGATGGACGGCGGCGCTCTGAGCGCTTCCAAGGGACCCCTTCGCCAGTTTTTCGCCGTATTCGGAGACGTTCGCAGCTGGACCTCATTGATGCTGATGTTGCTCTCCATATTCACCGGCATTATTAATTTTTTCATCGTGCTGACCGGTCTTTCTCTTTCGCTCGGGTTGATGATTTTGATCGTCGGTATTCCGTTCTTCATTGCCTTCATCGGACTGACGCGCATATTGGCCCTCGTCGAGGGGCGACTTGTCGAGGCCATGACCGGCGAGCGCATGCCGAGGCGAGTGCAACCTACGAAAAGCGGAGGATGGCTCGATCGTATCGGCGCGATGCTTCGTGACCTTCGCACCTGGTCCACACTCGCCTATCAACTGCTGTCACTGCCGCTCGGCGTCTTGTACTTCTCAGTAGCGATTATATTGATGGCGCTCGGCGTCGGCTTAATCGGCGTCGGAGCCGATGTCCTCTTGCAAGCGTTAGGCGTCGATCTCCCGACCGTGCAATGGAGCGCTGAGCCCGCAACTCTCTCGCCCCTCGTGTCGTCATTCCTTGCAGTGTGCTCGATCGTGCTTGGTGTTGTGATCCTAACTGCGCTACTTCACCTTGCACGGCTGGTCGGTCGAGTACAAGGCAAGGTCGCCAAGCGCTTACTGGTCGAAATTTGAGGAACTCAAAGCAAGGCAAGCCCGCGACGCCTAGCGCTTCTTCTCTAAGAATGCCGCCGCAGTACTCTGATCGATCGTGTTGCCACGCGATCTGGATCGAGCAATCACCATTCGATGCGATCGACGGAAGTCGCGCGACGCCCTCCGGTATGGACAACGCAACGGGTTCGGCGAAGTGCTGCTCGCCATCGTCCGAGAAGCTGCCATTTGGTCCGCAGGTGTGAATCCAAGCGGGCCCAGTCTTCAGTTGGCCACTGTGCCTACACACTGCCAGTAGTAACTATTGGCTGGTGGTGGTCAGTGCATGAGACCCGCGAAAGCCCAGGCTCTTACGAGGGTCAGCGTTTACGGTCTCCGTCAAATTGATACGGCTTTCGTATCGATAAGATATGATCGAGCTTGGTAGTTATCGTCGGTTTTCGATGATGCCGCCTACATTTGGGAGTCAGTATGGATCAGTCGCAGTCATCGACTGGCTCTGAAGCGCTCGTTCATGTTCATTACCTGACGGGACGCGAGACTACTTTAGCGAAAATAGTCTTTTGGACTCTTCAGCCTGTCTTGATTGTCGCCGTTTTGGCGATCTGGTTCGCTGAGCCTGACAACGCAGCGCTCTTTGGGCTTGCGTTCTTGGCCGTGCATCTTTTTATCGGCTTTCTTGAGTATCAGATTCCCGCTCGCCCTGAGTGGCGCCACTCGATGCGTGAAAAGACTGGGCTAGTACTTATTGTTGTCTTCACATTCTTGATCTTAGGGGAAGCCGCCTCAAGTTTTTATGAGACTTACTTGACCGAGCCGCTAGAGACGTTGCGGGTGACATTGAACCTAGATGTCTGGCCTCATCACTGGCCCGTAATCGGTCAGGTGTTCCTAGTTTTCTTCTCGAGTGAGTTCGTTTGGTATTGGTTACATCGTGCGGAGCATCGATGGTCGGTTGCTTGG
>JAURHQ010000269.1 GCA_030833185.1 Gammaproteobacteria bacterium
TGGCCATCAACCGTGCAGGTGCGATCAGCTTTCATGACGTGGACCACGGCGATGGCCGCAGCACAACACAAGGCGGCGCCTTGGCTTGGCTAGACGAAGTGTTGCGGGCCGAGGGCATCACCGTTGCCTGTGCCAGCAATGCGCCAGACGCGCTGAAGATCATGCACACGCGAGCCGTCTCCATCTTGCTCACCGACATCAAGATGCCCCGGGTCAGCGGCCTGATGCTGGCTGCTGAAATGCGCGACCAGCTGCAGACCGAGGCGCCCAGTCTGATTTTTATCAGCGGCTACGCGGACCGGGATACGGTCATTGAAGCGCTTCGCTATGGCCCCAAAGACTTTTTGCTCAAGCCGGTAAAGCTCAACAATCTGGTCCGCAGCGTGCAGCAAATTCTGGTCAAGCAAACGCCGGGCATTGCGCCGCAGAGCGGGCAAGACGCGGCCGGTGCGCGCACGGAGGACGGCCAGTCGCGCGGCGCCCGCCTGCTGATTGGCCGACGTTCCTTGCTGGAAATCCTGCAAGAGGAACGCAAAATCCGCGCCTCGATTTTTGAGGCCGAGGTGAACGATGGCCCGGCCTGGCAGATTCTGGTTGACCTGTGGTCCAGCGCCGGCGACGCCAATTACAACTATGTGTCCAGTATTGCGGTTGGCGCCGGCCTGCCGCTGACCACCGCGCTGCGCCACATCGAGGTGCTGATCGGCGCCGGGCTGGTTGAGAAGCGGAAAGATCAGGGCGACGCCCGGCGGGTGCTGCTGCTGCTGACGGAAAAATGCCGCTGGCTGTTTTCCCAGTACAAGGCCTTATTGGATCAGGTGCTGTAACTCGCCGGTGCGGCGGCTCAGGCTGCCGGGCCCACATGCTTGGGCAGCGTGACCGTGGTTTTCAGCGCGCCGTGGTGCACGCGTCTCACCACCACCCCGCCGAGCGCCGTGGCCAACTGCTCTGCAAATACAGCGGGCTTACTGCGCTGGCGGCTTTCCGACTCGATGGCCCTCGCGTAGCTGTCGGCTTCTGCGGTCACGGGTAATTCGAACTTGAACAGCACATCAATGGCCTGACTCTGCGGATCGCTGGTCAGCGTGATGCTGGCGGGCCCGCGCTCGGCTTTGCCCGGCGACGAGACCTCGTCTACCCAGGCGGTGAACCCCTGAATGGCCGCCTCGATGAGGCTGTGGTAGACCTCAGGCGCCCGCCCGGTCACCAGCGCGGTCTCATCAAGGTTAGCCAGATAGCGCAGGTCCTGACCGCTGGGGTCCTGCGCGAGCGCCTCGACCTCCCGCCGGATGATGGGCCCGATGAGGGTGCCCTGCGGGCGCCGCGCCGTTGTTTCAAGCGCCACGCGGCACCGGCGCAAGCTGTCGCTCAGCCGCTGCACGTTGGCTTCCACCAGCGCAAACTGCGCCGCGCTTGCTGACGCCTCTTGCGCGCCAGGCGCCGCACACTGCTGCTGGCCGTTTTCTGCAACGAGCTGAAGGGTGTTCAGCGGCTGATAGGCCTCGTGCAGCAGGGCCTTGAGCAACACAATCTGGGCCTGGGACAAGGCCGATAGCCCGGACCGTTCCGCCCCGCTACCGTCGGCAGTCTCGTCTCGCAGCAGCACCCCGGCCACCGAGAAAGCGCCGCTGGCGTCTGGTGGCTCCACCAGGAGCAGCGAGCTGTGTAAATGGCACCAGTGCCCGTCGGCATGCTTGAAGCGGAAGCTTTGGAAGAGACGCCCCTGCGATAGCAAGCGATGCACAACTGCGTCCGGGGCGTAGGCGCGATCTTCCGGGTGGATCCGGCTCAACCACCAGTGCCAATCGGTGGCTTCGACCACAGGCCATCCCAGCACCAGCGTCAGGGCTCGCTCATCGGCTTCCAGGCTAAAACGCTTCCCGCCTTCGTAGAAGCGAATTCTCAAGATAACCGCAGCCTGCCCCAGCACGTGGGGCGCCAGCAGCGCGCCCAGCATTTTTTCGCGCTGAAGCAACTGGTGCAGGTGTCTGCAGGCCCGGTCGAGGTGACGCACGATGGCCAAGGGCGACCACAGCGGTCGGAGCGATGCGGGAGCCGACAGCGGCTCGGTGTGCAAAAGCAGGGAGAGGTTCTGGAGGGTACGCAGCAGGGGTTCGCGCACCCGGGCATTGGCCAGCACCATGTTCAAGCCAACCAACAGATAGGCCACCACACCAAGGCCGATCGCCCACGCGGGCTGCTGCATCATCGCCGCCACGGCCTGAGCGGCCGCCGCATCATCTGGCGAGAGGGCAGCCGGCACCGTCGCAACCGCCGGCCAGACCAAGAGCAGACGGGGGCCGCTGACCCACACCGCCAAGCCCAGCGCTACCAGATAGCTGCTGCAGAATTGAAAGTCGAAGGTTGAGATGCGCCGGTAGCGAATGATTCGCCGCCGCACCGACGCTACCGGCTTCAAGGCGGCGGCACAGGCTGCGCCCGCGATGGCCAGCAGCGACTGCAGGACGAGGCCAGACAGTTCGCTAGCCAGCTGCAGCAGGGCGGGGCTGGCGTCGGTCAGCGCAAGCAGCCCGCGCAGCAGGACGCCAAGGACTAACCAGTACACCAAGGTGCGGCCCAGCAGGGCGGTATACGAGACAACGCGGCACGCGGTGACCATCACGAGCATCAGCCCGAGCACGCACAGCGACGACCAAACGTGCACTGCCGTCACGCCGCCGGCCACCAGCAGACCGGCGACGACGAGGCAGAAGCCACACGCTGGACGCCCGTAGCGCAGTAGCAGCACGCCCGGCACCATGCCGATTAGCACGGGCATCGACGTGCCCATGGCCCGCGCGGCCCCGACCAGACAGAGCGTGGCCAGCCCGACAGCCAGCAGCACGCCCAAGGCTTGCGGTGCGTAACTTAGCCGGAATTTGCCCCCTACAGGGTGTAGCGACATGCGGCGGCCTCAGCGCAATCCGCCTTTGGCGGCAAACGCGCGTGACAGTGCGCCCATTGGGGGTCTGGTCACAGCGACCGCACAGCGCGAGGCGCTAGTGGGTAACTTATTGGGTGGCGCGCTTGGAGTTTGATTTTTATAACTCAATTTAGCAAATAAAAATAAAGGCGAAATTTGGCCCTGTCGGCGGGCACGGCGGTTCACGCCGCGCATGCGGGCCGCATGGTGGCCACTCACTGCGAGCGGTTTCACCACGCTACCGCCTCGACCCGATGCATCAATTTGCCGCTGCGCTGCTCGCCGGCCGGCGCGACCTCCCAGAACCAGTGCTGTTCTGGCGGGTGCGGGAGCTGCAGGACCGGGCGCAAATCAACCACCTCCTGGCGCTCCCCTTCGGGGCTCAGCCGCCACATTTCGGCATCGAAGACGATCGCTTTGCGGCCCGTGAAGGCATTGAGATAGCGCACGTGCGCGGCCATCAACTGCAGGCCGAGCTGATTGACCGCCGGCGGCGCATAGCGCCCGCTGGCCAGCAGCCTGCGCATGGGCAGCAGGGGCAACTGGGACACCAAATTAACCGAGGCCACGAAATCGACCTGCGCATCGTCCAGCAACAGCCTGGGACGCACGGCGGCTAATTGAGCGAAAAGTTCGGGCTGCTCCGGTTTATTCAGCAGGCCCAGCGATTCGGTCAGGTCGTACGTCAGGCACTCGACGTTCGGGAATTGTCTGACCCATCGCCGGGTGCGCCGCAGAAACACGGCATCGACCAGAATGACCCGGTCAAAGGTGGCGGCCAGCGTCTTGAGCGGCACATCGAGACAGGCGCCGGCGCCCAACATCACCGCCGTGCGGCGCTGGGCGCAGGCTGCTGCTTCCGTCGCCAGAAACGCCCGGGTGCGTTCGAGGTGCGGGTCCCAGTACCGCCCAACGCGG
>JAURHQ010000026.1 GCA_030833185.1 Gammaproteobacteria bacterium
TGCACGGTTTCGACTTCCGCCGGGTCGGGAGTAAAGCCCGGTTGCGGGCCGGCCCAGATCACGACCGGCGACATCACGAAGCCGGAGCGGGTGACGAAGTCGTCCAGCCGCCCCAGCACCGAGCCTGTCCCCAGCGCGAGCCCGATCTCTTCGCGCATCTCGCGCAGTGCCGTTTCCTCCACACTTTCGCCAGCCTCGAGCCGGCCACCGGGCAGCGCCCACTGGCCGGCGTGGGCCCGCAACTGCAGCGAGCGGCGGGTGAGGATGAGCGCCGCATCGGCCTGCCAGGCGGCGTGCGTCGGCATGCCCGACAGGGCTGCGCCGAATCCGCCATCGGTCACCGCGACGGCCACCGCCGCCGGGCGCCCTGCCCCCGGCGCCGCGCGGCGACTCTCGAACCCGCCAAGTCGGGCGGAGAGCGCGGCTTTGAAGTCGTCCCGACAGAACATCAAGCAGTCTTTCTGGTCCGTTTGCGCGCGGGCTTCTTCGGTGTCTCGAGCGGGCGCGTGACCCAGGCTGCGGCCGCGTCGCCGGCGCGCGCGCCGGTGGCAAAGCAGGCCGACAACAGATAGCCGCCGGTCGGCGCTTCCCAGTCCAGCATCTCGCCGGCGCAAAACACGCCGGGCCGCTGCTTGAGCATCAAGACCTCATCGACCTCGGCGAGCGCGACGCCGCCGGCCGTGCTGATGGCTTCGGCCAGCGGACGCGTGGCCGTCAGTCGCAGCGGCAGGGCTTTGAGCGCCTGCGCCAGCAGGGCGGGATTGGCCAACGTGGTCTTGGGCAGCACTTCGCGCAGCAGCGCGGCCTTCACGCCGCTAATGCCGGCGCCGCGGCGGAGTTGTTCGGCGACCGAGCGTTTGCCCGCCTGAATACCCAGCGCACGCGCCAACGCGACGGGCTCGGTATCGGGCAGCAGATCGAGCAGCAGCGTCGCCGCGCCCTGGGCCGCGAGCGTGCGCCGCAGGCGGCTGGACAAGGCGTAGACCAAAGAGCCCTCCACGCCGGCGGCGGTGACGACAAATTCGCCGCGTTTGGGCCGCGAGCCGCCGGCGTCGCCCAGGACCTGCGCGGCCACTGCCTTCAGCGGCGCGCCGGCGAAATGTTCGATAAAAAACGGGCTCCACGCGCACTCGAAGCCGCAGTTCGCCGGGACCAGCGGCGTGACGGCGACGCCCGCGCCGCTCAGGGCCGCCACCCACTGACCGTCGCTGCCGAGTTGTGGCCAACTGCCGCCGCCCAGCGCCAGCACCGTCGCCGGCGCCTTGATGTGCACGCGCTGCCCCGCGTGCTCAAAACATAGCGCATCGTCTTCCCAGCCCAGCCAGCGGTGCCGCATGTGAAACACGACGCCGCGCGCACGCAGCCGTGCCAGCCAGCGGCGCAGCAGCGGCGCGGCTTTCATATCGCCGGGAAACACCCGGCCCGAGGAGCCCACGAAGGTCTCGATCCCGAAGCTGCCGGCAAACTCGCGCAGATGCTGCGGCGAGCAGGATTCGATTAGCGGGCTCAGCCGGCCGGCGGCTTCCTCGTAACGCTGGATAAACGCCGGCAGGGGCTCGCTGTGCGTGAGATTGAGCCCGCCTTTGCCGGCCAGCAGAAATTTGCGCCCGACCGACGGCATGGCGTCGAACACCGCAACCCGCGCGCCGCCGGCCAGCGCCGCTTCGGCCGCCATCAAACCGGCAGGGCCACCGCCCACCACCGCCACATCAAAAGCTTCGTTCAGGGTATTCAAAGGTGGCGCTGTCCAAGTCGCGGAAGAAGCGTGGAGAATACGGCAAGCGCGGGCTTAACCGGAGGACTGTCGTGATTCGTTTCAATCCGTTCATGTACTGCACCATGGGCCGACGCCGCGAACTGGAGCGCGGCATGGCCGGCAAGGATCCGGTGCTGTTCCAGCGCATGCTGGCCGAGGTGGGCGAGTACGCGCGCGTTGCCGACGAGGCCGGCTATGCGGGCATTGGGCACCCCGAACACCACCTGCAGATCGAAGGCTTCGAGGCCTCCAACGAACCGACCCTCATGGGCATGTGGCTGGGCCAGCACAGCAAGCGCCTGCGCATCATCACCTGCGGCTTTGTCTCGACGACGCATAATCCGCTGCGCACCGCAGAATCCATCGCCACCATGGACCACATGCTGCAAGGGCGCTTTGGCGTGGGGCTGGTGCGCGGCTATCAGGCGCGCTGGGTGGAAAATTTCAAGATCCGCGCCGACATTGGCCCGGTCGGTCCCTGGAACAAGAACGAAGCCGAGGACGAATACAACCGCGAGTATTTCAGCGAGTTTGTTGACGTGGTGATGAAAGCGCTAACCCACGATACCTTCAGCCATCAGGGCAAGTTCTTTCAGTTTCCACCGCCCGGGCTGGTCAATCCGCATGTGCACGGGGTTTACGCGCAGTACGGGCGCGGCGTGTCGCCGGCGATGGAGATTTCCGAAATCGGCATCGCCCCGCCGCCTTTCCAGCGCCCGCATCCGCCGATCTACGGCGGGTTCTCAGCCTCGCTGCGCACCGCGCGCTTCTGGGCCAAATACCGCGGCAAACCGATTGTGATGTCCTCGGATCTCGAGTTCTGCCGGCTCTTGTGGGAGGCCTATCGCAAAGAAGCCGCCAGCTTCGGCTACACGCCCAATCCGGGCGACGAGGCGGCCTGGGGCGGGCTGATGATTTGCGCGAAGACCGACGCCGAAGCCGAGGCGCTGGCCGCCGACATGCGCTGGTTCTGGGAACAGTGGGCGACGCCGTTTGGCCAGGGCGCGGTGAACATCCTGTTCGGCTCGCCAGATACCCTCTCCCGCCAAATTGAAGCGGCCGCAAAAGCGGTACCGATTAACGAGTGTTTTCTCATCATCCCGCAGGGCATTCATGACCGCGGACAGGTGCTCGATTCGCTGGAGCGCTTTGCCACCCGCGTGATCCCGCGTTTTCAGTAGGCGCTTAGGGGGCCTCGCGAAAACTGGCTTCCAGCGCGGTTTTCCGCGCCCGCCAGTCCGGCATCACGCTCTCCAGCACGCCGTAAAAGCCTTTGCCGTGGCCGCGGTAGCGTAAGTGACAGAGTTCGTGCACCACCACGTACTCGATCGCCGCGAGCGGCGCGTGGATCAGCAACAGGTTGAGACACATGCCGGTGCGCGGCGAGAGACTTCCCCAGCGCGAACGCATGGCGCGGATCTTGAGCGGCGGCCGGGGGTAGCGTTGAAAGCGCGGATGGCTGTGCCATTGGTCGATGAGTCGCTCGAACAGCCGCCGCGCTTCCTGTCGGTACCAGTCCAGTAAGGCCCGCGCGACGGCAGCTTCATCTTTGGCGTGACGGCCACGCAGTTCCAGCACTCCGTCGGCGAACGCCACCCCTACCGGTGCGGCGGGCAGCAGACGCAAGCTAAACGTCTGCCCCAGCCAGCGATGGCCTTGGGTCTTACCGGCGGGCGACAGCCGCGGTCGCGGCGGCTGGGCGCGGAAATGCGCCTGCTGGCGTGCGATCCACGCCTGGCGACTCACCAGAAACTGCTGGATAAGCGACTCCGGACAGCGCAAGGGCGCGCGCAGGATTACGCGCAAATCCGGATGCACCTCGATGCTCAAGGTACGCCGCGCGCTGCGCCGGATTTCGATCGGCGGCGCGGGCGCGCTTAAATCAAACTGCAGCTGCTCGGACATGCGACCTCAGGGCGGTGGCGTCAGATCCAGATCGCAGACATTCACGCCCTTGGTCTGGGTCGCCGCCAACAAGGGCAGCGCGTCGAGCAAAGCTGGCAGCATGCTGCTGCAGGCCTGCACGGCCTTAAGCGCCGGGGCATTAGCGAGCGTACGGGCATGCGTCAGGGCGAGCTGCTGGGCGTCCTCGCGCAGGCCGTCCTTGCACATGGCCTGCACCTCCTTGCCCATCTGGGTCGCTTCTTCCTGCAGCTGGCTCATGGCCTTGGGGTCGAGCTTGGCCATGCAGGCCTGCAGTTGCACGGCTTCTGCGCGCAGCAGCTCAAGCTGGCTGGACGAGAGGCCGGTCTGGCCCATCAGCTCGCGCAACTGCTGCAAATCGGGTGCGGCAGGCTGGCTTCGGGCAAGCCCGGCCATCGTCAGGAGCGCCACCAGCAGCAGGCTTCGACCCGGGATTGGTTTCATCAATCGCTCCGATGACGCAGAAGGCCGGCGAGCCGGCTAGAATCGCGCTTCCATTTTGAACGGAGCGCGCGCATGTCTGAACTGAACGACGTCACGGTGGTGACGAAAAGCAATGTGTATTTCGACGGTAAATGCATCAGCCACACCGTGCTGCTGAAAGACGGTACGCGCAAGACCGTCGGCGTTATCTTCCCCAGCCTGCTGACCTTCAACACCGGCGCGCCGGAGCGGATGGAAATTGTCGGTGGCCGCTGCAAGGTCCGCCTCGCCGGTGCCAGCGACTGGCAGACCTACGCCGCCGGCAGCGAATTCAAAGTGCCCGGCAACAGCAGTTTCGAGATCGAGACGCTGGAGCTTGCCGACTACGTCTGCCACTTCGAGTAAGCCTGCCCACTGCCGGCGCCCCGCGCCGGCAGTGCCCCGCCTAGTCCTTGACCTGATATTCGTCGTGACAGCCCTTGCAGGTCTTGATCGTGTCCAGAAACGCCACTTTGGTGGCCGCCTCGTTGCCGGCTTTGGCGACCTCCGCCAGCTTGGCGGTAGCGGTGACCATGGCGTCGTTACGATCGTCGAAATCTTTGAGATTGGTCCAGATTTCCGCCTTGGCGTCGGACTTGGCCTCGGCCGTTTCCGGGGTGAAGCCTTCGCGCGGCATGGGCGCAAGCTGCGCCGCACGATTGGCCAAAAAGGCCACCCGCTGCTGATCCCAGGGGGTCACGCCTTTCACCATCGCGCCGATGCCGCCGATGTTCCAGGCCAGCCCAACCATCATGCTTTGACGATAGGTAACCAGATCTTGGGGTTTCACCTCGGCGGCAATGCCACCGATGCCGGTCAGGGCCAGCGCAGCGGCCAGCGAGATCATTCTTTTTTTCACGACAGGAACTCCCTTCTGGGTTGAATTTGAGAAACGCGCGGGCGCCTACAGCCGGATGAGTCCCGCCACCGCCAGCGCCACTATCAGGAAAATCACGCCGGCCCGCCACAGACTGACAAACGCCGACTGCCCGGTCGTAGACGGCGCCGGCTTGCGGCCGGTCACCATGGCGCGGACCAAGCGCTCGCCTTTGCGCCAGCGGTGCCAGCCAATCGCCAGCACATGCACGGCCACCAGCGCGAGCAACACATCGAAATTGAGACCATGAAGGCCGGTCAGCCGGTCGCTTAAATCCTTGCTGACGTGGGCATAGAGCGGGCCTTCCCACATGATGTCGTCGTTGGCAAAGAGCCCCGTCAGGGTTTGCACCAGCAACACCGCCAGCAAGGCCAGCACCATCCAGCCACCCAGCGGATTGTGACCGAGGCTGCGCATGGCTTGGGGGCCGAGCAGTTCGCGCAGGCTGCCGAGTACCGTGCCAGGTCCCCGCAGAAACTGGGCGAAGCGCGCGTAGTGACTGCCGCAAAAGCCCCAGATAACGCGGAACAACACCAGCGTGAGAATCGCGTAGCCCGACCAGAAGTGATACTTGAGCCAGAGTTCGCCCTGCTCACCCGACCACCATGAAAAGCCCACCAGCACCAGCAGCGTCCAGTGAAAGAGCCGCACCGGCAGGTCCCAGATCGGGATAAGAAGTTCACGCATGCCCGCAGTATAAGCGCGGCCAGTGCCCGGACGGCAAAGCCCGCGGCTTGCATAGCCTGTCGGGACAGAAACGGGCACATTAGGCACCTCACACAAGACGGTGTGGCCGCCTCGACGGCACGCACCGCAGCCAAGGGGAGAGTGCATGCGATCATCAGCGCCTGGCGCCACCGGCGAACTTGCGCACGGCTGGCTGCCGCTTCTGGCGGCGACGCTGGGCTGTGGCATGGGCGCCTCGTCTTTGGTGTTCTACAGTCTGGGCGTGTTCGTCAATCCGCTGCAAAGCGCCTTCGGCTGGAGCCGGGGCGATGTGACCTCCGCCATGCTCTACTCCAGCGCCGGCCTCATTCTGGCCGGCCCGCTGCTGGGCTGGCTGATCGACCGCTACGGCGAACGGCGCATCGCGCTGATCTCAATCCCGGCCTTCGCGCTGGTGCTGTGGTTACTGAGCCAGTTGAACGGCACGCTGACTTTTTTCTACGGCTGCTTCCTGCTCGCCGCGATGCTGGGCTGTGGCACCACGCCCATCCTCTACACCCGCGCAATCGCCGCCCGTTTCGAGCACGCCCGAGGACTGGCGCTGGGCATCACGCTGGCCGGGCCGGGTACCGCCGCCCTGCTGTTGCCGCCGTTTCTGAGCGATCAGATTGCCGCCCACGACTGGCGCTACGGCTTTAGCCTGCTGGCCGGGCTTGCGCTGGTGCCCTGGCTGCTGGTGGCGGTCGGTCTGGGCGCACCCGCGCGCCATGACCACGCCCTCGCGTCGACCGTAGCGAACGAGCACAGCCGCGGCGAGGCGCTGCGCAGCCGGGTGTTCTGGACGCTGGCCGGCTGTTTCATTGCGGTCGCCGCCGGCGCCTCGGCGCTGGTGGTGCACCTGGTGCCAATGCTGCGAGATACCGGGCTCGACGCGGCCACCGCCGCGCGCGTGGCGTCGGTCATTGGCATCGGGATCATCCTCGGTCGGCTCCTCATCGGCTGGCTGATCGACCGGGTGTTCGCGCCGTCCGTCGCCGCGGTCATTTTTGTGATTGCCGCCGGCGGCTGCCTGCTGCTCGCCTACGGCGGCGCCGAACACGCGCGCCTCGCGGCGTTCTTGATCGGTTTTGCGCTGGGCGCCGAAGTCGACCTGATGGCGTTCATGGTCTCGCGCTACTTCGGCCTGCGGCATTACGGCTTTTTATACGGCACGATTTACGCCGGCTTCTGGGTCGGCATCGCCAGCGGCCCGGCGCTCGCCGGTCGCCTGTTCGACCTTTACGGCAACTACCTGCTGGCGCTGTGGATCCTCGGCGGGCTGTTCGTCGCTGGCGCGCTGGCCGCGCTGTCGCTGCCGCGCTTCGAGTCCGTGCGCGCGGGTTCGTCCGGCGCCTGAGGCGCCTGCTTTTTCCGTCATGAAGAGCATTCATTTCAAGCTGGTGGCGATGGCCGTGTTCTGGGCGAGCTCCTATCCGCTCGGCCGGCATCTGGCGCAGTTTCATGTGCCGGCCGTGGTCGCCGGGCTGCGGCTCGCGTTCGCCACCACCTGTCTGCTGCTGATTGCCGGTGCCGCCGGCCAGTTAAAACAGCACATCACGCCGCGCGTGCTGGCCATTTTTCTCTTGATGGGCGCGAGCGGCTTTTGCATCCACAACCTCCTGATGATGTACGCGCTGCAGTTCACGCGCGCCAACACCGGCGCGGTCATCAACGGCGCGATTCCGCTGATGATCGTGCTGCTGGATTTCGTGCTCTTTCGCCGCCGTATTCCGCGCCTCGGTTTACTGGGCGTGCTGATGGGCTTCCTGGGCACCGCCGTGGTGGTGACGCATGGCGATATCCTCAGCGCCTTTGCGCTGGGCATCGGGCGCGGCGAAGCCGTCTTCCTCGTCGCCATTACCGGCTGGGCGGTCTATTCGATCGCCGGGCGCCCGCTGTTTGCGCTGATGCCACCGCTGGCGGTCACGACCTACGCCTGTCTCGCCGGCTTGGTGCTGATGTCGCCCTTCACCGCCGCGCAGTGGGCCGCAGCCGCGCCGCTGTTAAGCGACTGGCGGTTGGTTGCGCTGATCGGCGTGCAGGCGCTGTTCAGTATGTCGCTCGGCTTTGTGTGGTACTCGCAGGGCGTGAAAACCCTGGGCGCGATGAACACCTCCATGTACGCCAATCTGGTGCCGGTGGTGGCGATTGGGCTGTCGGCCGTGACGCTGGGCGAGCGCCCGGATCTGGCGCTGCTGATCGGCGCCGCGCTGGTCATCGGCGGGCTGGTGGTGGTAGGGCGGGCGCAGGCTGCGGATCAGTCCTGAGTGCTAGGCGCCGATGCGGCGCTGGCCTCGTCTTCCGGCAAAAAACCGCCGGCCTGCATCGCCCACATCCGGGCGTAGTGCCCGTTGCGGGCCAGCAACTCGGCCGGGCTGCCGTCCTCGATAATCGCGCCGTGATGAAAGACCACGATCCGATCGAGCCGCGCGAGCGTCGACAGCCGATGCGCGATGACCAGCACCGTCTTGCCCTGCATCAGCTGCGCGAGGCTGTCCTGAATGTGTCGCTCCGTGACGGAATCGAGCGCGCTGGTGGCTTCATCCAGCAGCAGAATCGGCGCGTTTTTGACAATCGCGCGCGCCAGCGCAATCCGCTGACGCTGTCCGCCGGACAGCTTCACACCGCGCTCGCCGACCAGCGACTGATAGCCGTCTTCGGTTTCCAGAATGAACTCGTGCGCGTGCGCTTGTTGGGCGGCGGCGATGACCTCGTCGTCAGTGGCATCCAGCCGCCCGTAGCGAATGTTCTCCAGCAGCGAGCGGTGAAACAGCATGGGGTCTTGCGGGATCATCGCAATCTGCTGGCGCAGGCTTTCCTGGGTGGCGCTCGCGATGGCCTGCCCGTCGATCAAAATCTGTCCGCGCTGCGGCTCGTAAAGCCGGAGCAGCAAATTGAGCAGCGTGCTTTTGCCGCTGCCGGAATAGCCGACGAAGCCGACCTTCTGGCCGCCGGGAATGCGCAGATTAAGCCCGGCAAATACCGGCCGGGTGTCGAGGTAGGCAAAATCCAACGCCTCGATCGCAATGGCGCCGTGGGTCACCCGCAGGGGCTGCGCGTCCGCGCCGTCCAGCACCTCGCGGATCCGTTCCAGCGACACGCCGTCCGCGCTCAGCTGCTTGATGCGCAGCAAGGCGGCGAGGTGTCCCTCGCCGTAGCGCGCCGCCCGCGTCTCGCCCGCCGGCCGCGGCACCAGACCAATCTGCACGTAGTAGCGCACCGTCCGCCGGGGCAGATCGGTCAGGGTGCAGAGTTCGTCGAGCGTGAAGCTGCGCGGGTTCATGGACTTGGTCGCTGATGCGTTGAGGCATATTTGATCATTATTACTGTATTAATCAAGTGTCTTAATAAAAATAAATCCAACGCGCGCCTCGCGGCCGGCCCGAAGCAGGCGGTACCATCCGGCCATGTCCCTCTCAAACTGGCTCAAAGGCCGCAGTCCCAGCGTTGAAATCCTCGACCGCAACGGCGTGCGGTCCTTGCACATGGGCGGTCAGGCCATTCAAAGCGCCATGCGTCTGGCGACGCCCGAGCGGCTGGAGCTGCACTACACGCGGGCGATGATGGCGGTGCTGCTGTTCAACGACGCGCCGCGTGATTTGCTGATGATCGGACTGGGCGGCGGCACGCTGGCCCGCTACGCCTACACCCACATGCCCGACACCCGCATCACGGTGGTAGAACTCGAGCCGCAGGTGGTGGCGGCGGCGCGGGCCTGGTTCGGCCTGCCCGACGACGACACCCGGCTACGGGTGGCGGTGGGCGACGGGCTGGCCTATCTGGAAGCCCACCCGCAGCGCGCGGATTTGCTCCTGATGGACGCCTTCGAAGGCCACGAAGCGCCGGCGCATTTGCGCGACGAGCGGGCCTGCGCGGCCTGCTTCGGCGCCTTGCGCCGGTTCGGCATACTGGCGGTGAACTTCATGGCGGCGGATCCCAAGCTGGACGTCGGCGTGGCGCGTCTGGCGGCGGCCTTCGACGGCCGCGTGCTGATCATGCCGACCGGCGACCGCGCCAATACCGTCGTCCTCGCCTTCCGCAGCCCGGTGCGTCGCTGGCCGCTGGAGCAGTTAAAGGCTCGCACCGGTGCGCTGGAAGCGCGTTTTGATCTCAATTTTGAGGTCCTGCTGAAAGACCTTCTGGACCACAACGCCTGCGCCGACGGCCACCTGCTGCTCGGCAGCGACTGAGCGCGCGGCGCGCGGTCAGGCGCGGGCTTTGGGCGGCAGAAAGGCAGTGCTGACCAAATCGCTGAGCGTCGGCGGCGCGGACAGCAAGCCCGCCTTCACCATCACTTCGGCCAGCGTCGCCGCAGATTTCTCCACCGCCGGCGGTTTGCCGTTCAGCCACTCGTAGTTCGCGGCAACCGACAGCATCGCCAGCCCTTTGTAGGCGTCCTCAAGTTGCCCGGGCGCCACGCCCAAGCCCTCGGCCATCGGCGCGCGCAGCGTCTCGGGGTCGCGGTTGAAGCTGTCCATCGCCAAAAAATGGCTGGCGACCAGCTGCTTCAGGGCGGCGGGCTTGTCCTTGATGGCGGACTCGGTCGCCACCAGCACGTCCATGATCCGGCCGTTGATCTGCGCGCTGTCGAACAAACGAACCGCGCCCTCGGCCATCAGGGCCTGCGCGACTGGATTGAAAGTCACCACGATGGCGGCGTTGCCGTTACGGTATTCGGCCAGGTGCCGGTCGATTGGGGCATACAGCATCTCGATGTCCTGCGGACCCAGCCCGAAAGCCTCGAGAAACGCCGCCAACATCACCGTGCCCACCGCCGAGTGTTCGCTGCACACCCGCTGGCCGCGGATGTTGTCGGCGCTGTCGAGGCCGGGGCGAGCCAGCACCACGTCGGCCCCAAGCGAAATATCGAGCATCGCGATAATGCGCAGCGGCACCCCCGCCGCCCGCGCCACCAGCACTTCGTCCAGCGTCAGGCCGCCCGCCTCGATATTGCCGCCGGCCAGCGCCTGCTGCACGACCGTCGCCGACGGCATGCGCATCATCTGCACCCGCTGCCTTGGCAGCAGGCCGGTGCGGTTGGCCGCGTGGAGAAACTCGTAACCCGGCCAGGTATTGCTGCCCACCTGCAGCAGGGCTTCACCGCTACCGCAGGCACCAAGCGCCCCAGCCGCGGCGCCGGTCGCCGCCAGTTGCAGAAAACGCCGGCGATTCAACATCCCTGTCATCAGAGGTCTTGCTCCTTGAGCCTGCCCAACGCAGGGCCTGCCATGGTGCAGCCTTTGCCACACGCGCACCACCCCGCACGCGCAGGTTCGGCGCGCATAGGCGATTCCCCCCCGCTTGCTTATGATGGGGCCCCAACGCGCGCGGAGGATCGCACCATGGCTTTCGACCTGCTTATCAAGAACGGCACCATTGTGGACGGCACGGGTGCCGATCGCTTTCACGGCGATATCGCGGTTGCCAACGGCAAAATTGTGGAAGTGGGCAAGGTCAGCGGCAGCGCCGCGCGCACCATCGACGCCAGCGACCTCATCGTCGCGCCCGGCTTTGTTGATCCTCACACGCACTACGACGCGCAGATCTGCTGGGACGACATCACCACCCCCTCCTGCTGGCACGGCGTGACCACCGTCGTGATGGGCAACTGCGGCGTGGGCCTCGCGCCCTGCAAGCCGGAAACGCGCGAAATTGCGGCCTGGGATCTGGTGAACGTGGAGGCCATTCCTTTCGACGTGCTCAGCAAGGGCGTGACCTGGGACTGGGAAACCTTCCCCGAATACATGGATGCCGCCGCCCGCCGCGGCTCGGGCCTCAACCTCGGCTTTCTGGCCGCGCTCACCCCCTTCCGCCACTACGTGCTGGGCGAGGAATCGATGGAGCGCGAAGCGACCGCCGCCGAAACCACCGCCATCGCCGGCCTGCTGCGCGAGGCCATGCAGGCTGGCGCCTTTGGCTGGACCAGCACCAACGCCGCCCAGCACATCGGCTATCACGGCCGCCCGCTGGCCTGCCGCAACGCCAGCCGCAACGAACTGAAAACCTATTCCAACGTGCTGCGCGATCTGGGCCGCGGTGCGATTGAAATTGCCCTGACCAACGAAGTGTCGGTGGTCGACGACGCCGAATACGAGCTGCTCGACATGCTGCTGACCGAGTCCCAGCGCCCGGTGACCTGGCTGGCGCTGCTGAACCGCGTCGATAATCCGGAAGCCGCGCAGAAGACGCTGGCCCGCACCGCGCCGCTGCTGGCCCGCGGTGGCCTGCCGCAGACCACCTGCCGGCCGCTGATCGTGCAGATCGATCTCCGCAAGCCGTTCATGTTTGCCAACATGGCCTGCTGGAATCCGGCCTTCAATCGCCCGGCGGAAGAGCAGGCCGCGATTTACCGCGACACCGGCTTCCGTGACCGTTTCCGCGACGCGCTCAAGACGCCCAATATTTTCACCGGCGACTGGCGGTTGGCGATCATCCATGAAGTGGAAAACCCGGTGCTGCGCCCGCTGCTCGGCCGCAGCGTGGCCGACGTGGCGCGCGAACGCGGCAAGGATCCGGTCGACACCTTCCTGGATCTGGCGCTGGAAGACAGCCTCGCCATGCAGTTCACCTATGAGTTGTTTAACTCGGACGAGAGCCGCATTCCGGAACTCATCAAGGATCCGCGGACCATGATTGGCCTGTCCGACGGCGGCGCGCACGTCGACATGTTCTGCGACGCGGGTTACGCCACCTACCTGCTCGGCACCTGGGTACGCGAGCGCGAAGTCATGACGCTGGAGCACGCGGTGAAGCGCATCACCACCGAACCCGCCGGGCTCTACGGCATTGAACAGCGCGGGCGGATTGCACCGGGTCTGGCGGCCGACTTCGCCATTTTCGACCTGACGCGCGTCGGCTCGAAAAAGCGCGGCGAAATGCGCAACGACCTGCCGGGTGGCGGGCGGCGTCTGGTGATGCCGGCGACCGGCATGGAATACACCATCGTCAACGGCGTGCCGCTGTTCGAGCACGGCCGCGATACCGGCGCGCGGCCAGGTCAGGTGTTGCGTTCAGGGCGAGCTTAAGCGCGACGCGCGACCCACACGGGTCGCGCGTTCACAGCAAACGGGCAGACGCGCCGCTTAGCCGGCGCGGGTCTCTGTCATGAAGACCTTCTGCGCCACCTGCCAGCGGCCGTCTACTTTCAGCAGGGACAGGATGTCCGTGAAATAGCGCGGCGGGATGGCGCACTTCAGCTTCACATGGGCCATGCTTGGCCCAATCAGATCTATCGTCAGCACATGGTCTTCGCGCGGCAGGCCCGAGGCTTGCGGCGAGGGCCGGTTCTTGACCGCCTCGAACCACTGCGCACGCGGCAGGATTTTGAGTTCGCCGTCGACCACGTGGGTCAGCGCGCTGGTGGGATGAAAAGCCCGACCCAGTTTCTCGACGTCGCCCTCATAGAGGCCGTCAAGGTAGGTCTGGACCGTGTCTCGGATTGCGGAAAGCTCGTCGCTCATGGGCGTTAACCTGCGGCTGCGGCCGGGAGTGGCCTGCCGCATCCTACCCCGCGCAAACGGCCGGCGGGACACGCGGCCAGCAGGCCGCGCGCCCCGGGGCGGACTTCAGCTGGCAGCCGGCGGTTGCCACAGGGGCGAAGCGCCGCCCTGCTCCGGGCTCGGCGGCGGCGGCAGCTTGCGCTTTTCGCCGTCGCCCGCATCCGGCGGCTCGCCCGGAATGGGCTGGCCGGCAATGTAGCCGACGATGCCGCTCGGGCGCGGCAGGTTCACATAGGCCGCATCGAGACAGGCTTCGATTTCCGCCGGGGCCTTCGCGGTCTGCGCAATGGCAGCGGCCGAAAGTTCGGCCTCGCGCGTCGCCGAATACTGCGGCAGATCGGGCGCCGAGGCGCCACGCAGCGGGCCGGCCGGCGGCCGCTCGCGCTGACGACGGGCCAGGCGCTGCAGGATGTTCCAGGCCTTCTTGTTCTGCGCGATGGGCCACACCTCGACCTGACCGCTCGCTTCGTACTGCTTCCAGATGTCGACCGCCTTCTGCGTGCGCAAGACCACAATCGTGGCGCGGTCGGTGCCCACGCCGCCGCAGGCGATGTCGGCCATCTCGGCGGAGAAATCGCCGCAGTGCTTGCACTCCGGACGCTGGTATTCGTGCATCGCTTCTTCCAGCGGAATGCGCGCGATATCGCCGTCCTTCTTGTAAATCAGCACTTCGCCTTTGACGTTGAACTTCGAGACGTCAGTCAGCGGAATGCCCATCTGCTGCTCGATCCGCTCGGTCATCAGCTCCGGGCGGAACACTTCCGTGCAGAACAGACCAATGCTGAACGACACCCGCTCCGAGTAGCCCTTCATGAAGCCGCGCTGGCGGCTGACGATCTGCGGCTTCTTTTTGGCGGCCATCAGGATGCTGGGGTCGATGTATTCCATCTTGCGCAGCGGCGTGATTTGGCAGGGCACGCCGACAAAGGCGACCGACTTCAGATCTTTTTCCTTGGCTTGCTCAAGCGCGAGGTTGTTGGGCACATAGGTGTACCAGCTGGCCGAGCTTGCTTTGATTTCTTCGACCGTGGTCGCCATCTGCGGGCTGGGGAAGCAGGGTTTGTCGGCGTCGGTCACGGTCGACACTGCGGCGCCGTCGATCAGGCCTTGTTCGCGCGCCCACACCAGCAGACCGGTGACCACGCCGCCGTCCTGCGCGCGGTCGAGCAGGCCTTCCTGCTTGGTACGCGCCACAAAAATGTGCCGGTAGTTGCCGAAAATGCCTTCGTAGCCTTCCGGCTGGTCGCCAAACACCGCCTGCTTGAGGTGCGATTCGCGCGGCCAGAGGCGCGGGCAGGCCGTGGCGCACACGTCGCAGCCCACGCCTTCGCTGATGCCGCAGTAGTCGAATGCGGCGGATTCCTTGGCGGTCTGTTTGGGCTTGCCGTCGATGTACTCAATGACGTTATGCGGGCAGACCAGCACACAGGTCCCGCATTCGCAGCAGGAGCCGGCGGCCACAACGTCGTTCATCATGTCCTTGAAGCTGTGATGGTAAAGCGAGTCCAAGATCGTCTCCTCGGTCAGCAACGGGCGGGGAGTCTGACCAGCGGCCAGACCATACGTTGGCGTATGGTAATCGATAGGACGGCCGGCCGTCAGCCGGCCTGTCTTTCCGCCGCCCGGCTCAGTGGCCGAGACCGCGCCAGCCCGCCGCGCGCAGGCATTCGAGCATGCCGATTGTCACCAGATGACTATCAGGCGCCGGCCGGTGCGCGTTGCCTAGGGTGTTCACGCATGCCGCCTGCGCCGCCGCGAGCGCACCGGCATTGCCGCCGAGCTTCCACCAGCTGCCAACCTTGACCGACTGCAAGGGATCGACCGGCGCCGCTGCCGGGGGTGATGTCACCGTCGGTGCGCCGGCGGCCGCGGGCTTCGATGCGTTGGCGAGGGGCACCTCGCCGGTGGCCGGGGTCGCTGCGGGACTCGCCGCCGCCGGCACTGGCGCCGGCACGAGCGACGCCAGCAGAGGCTCGCCGCTATCTTTCACGGTGAAGCCGCGCGCTTCCAGGCAGGCGGCATAGTCGCCGGCCGCGCGACAGTCCTGCTGTGCCGTCGCCATCGCGCCGGGCCCGGCGCCCCGCTTGAACATCATTTCGGTACAGCCGCCGCTCAGCGCCAGGGCCAGCGGCATCAGATAGCGCCACCGGTGCGGGCTGGCCTGCGCCTCGTTTGTCGTCGGCGCGCTCATCGCAGCAGCCCTTCGCGAATGATGAACTCGCTGATCTCGGTCACGCCGTCTCCCGCGCGCAGGTTGGTGAAGACAAACGGCCGCTCGCCGCGCATCCGCTTGGCGTCGGTCGCCATGACCTCCAGCGAGGCGCCAACGTAGGGCGCGAGATCGATTTTGTTGATCACCAGCAAATCGGAGCGGGTGATGCCGGGACCGCCCTTGCGCGGAATCTTCTCGCCCTCGGCCACATCGATGACATAGATGGTCAGGTCGGCCAACTCGGGGCTGAAGGTCGCGGCCAGGTTGTCGCCGCCGCTTTCTACCAACACCAGATCAAGCCCCGGAAAGCGCTCGCAGAGCTGGTCGATGGCGGCGAGATTCATCGACGCGTCTTCGCGAATCGCCGTATGCGGGCAGCCGCCGGTTTCCACGCCGATGATGCGGTCAGGCGTCAGGGCTTCGCTGCGGATCAGGAACTCAGCGTCCTCCCGCGTGTAGATGTCGTTGGTGACCGCCGCGATATCGAAGTCCTCGCGCAGCCGTTTGCACAGGCGATCCATCAGGGCGGTTTTACCCGAGCCCACCGGGCCGCCGACGCCCACGCGCAAGACCGGTTTGTCGCGCGCAATTGAGGTTTCCATAAATGTCTCCTGTCAGCGTGGTGTGCCCGTTCAGGATCTGAACAGGCGCGTGTATTGGGTTTCGTGCAGCGCGCTGGCCAGCGCGAGCGCCGGCAGCGCGCCACCAATCTCCGCCTCATCGAGCGCAAGGCCGCGGCCGATCGCCGCCGGAATCTGCGCCGCCAGTGCGAGCAGCAGGCGTTGCCCGGCCACCTGCCCCAGCGGCACCAGCTTCACGCCGGCCAGCACCTGCCCTTCCAGCCAGCTCCAGACATAGGCCTCAGCGGCCAGTGGCAGCGGCAATTCGAACGCGGCTGCGGCCAGCGCAAATGCGGCCGCATACGACAGCTCGCGCTGCCCAGCCGCCAAGGCAATGGGCAACTTCAGGTCGCGCAGCAGGCGGAGCAAGGCGCCGCCGCGGTCGGTGTCGTCGGCGCGCAGTTCACTGGTTTCGCGATGAGCCAGCAGCAGCGCATTAAGCTTGATAGACGATGCAGGGGCGTCGTCGTGCGCGGTTAAATCTGGATCTGGACCGCCAGTTTCACGGCGCTCAGGTAGTCGCCGGTGGCAGTGGGCGCGTAGTTGAGGCCTTTGGTCGCGATGTCACCGTTCTGATAGAACAAGGACACCCGGGCGTTGTGGCCGTCGATGATGTAGTTCATCCCGGCCTCGATTTCCTCGCGCTCGGCGCTGTCGGAAGGTTCAACCGCCGAGTAGCGCACGTAGGGCTGGAACTTGCCGATCGCGACCTTGTCCGGGAACAGATACAGCGCCGTGCCGGAGTAGGAATTACCGTCGAACATGCAGAAGCAGCCCGCGTCGGCAAAGGCCGCGGTGGCGTAATCGGCATCGAAGTTCTTGTACTCGCCGTTCAGCGTCACAACGCCCTTGTTCTCGAGCACTTTCTCGTAGAGCACATCCACGCTCAGACCGCGGAAGTCGCCAGGATTGGCAAAGGATCCGGCGCCCTGTTCCTGATACTGGAACGCGACTCCCACGGTGAAGATGTCGCCGCCGCCGTAGTAGGTGCCGCTGGTGTAGTAGCCCGGATTTTTCTCGACGCTGAGGAAGTTGTAGGCCACGCGACCCGCAAACAGCATGTTGTCGTCCTGGTTGGGGCCGACACCGGCACCCGACTGCAGGCCGTTGAACACGCCAAACACGTATTGCAGGGCGCCGCCCGGCCCGGTTGCGCCCCACAGGTTTACGCCGTGGTCGCGGGCGTAAACGCCGGCGCCGCCGGTGCCGTAATCAAAGCTGAAATCCGAGGAATAAAACGGCGTTTTGTAGGCGTCGTAGGTGGTCGAGTAGTAGGGCCCGTTCAATTCCTGACGTTCGGCCGGCACCAGCAGGCGACCCGCCCAGATGTTCAGTTCAGGTGAGAGTTCGAATTTGGCAATCGCGTCCAGCACCACAAATTCTTCGAGTGCGCTGTTACCGCAGAACACGCATTCGGTGTTCAACTCAAACTTGATTTGGTCGGTGCCCTGACCGTTGATGTAAATCCGCGCGCTGTCGGCGTTGAAGTCGGTCGACCAGCTGGAGCCACTCGGCGCGCGATCCTCAACGGCCGCGAACGATGCCCGCGCCGCGGCGCCAATGCTGATCCATTTGGTGTCATCGATTGCGATCTTGCCGCCGGCGTAGGCCGCATTGGCGCCTACCAGCAAGCCAGTGGCGAGAAGCGCCGCCCGACGCTGCTTCTGCATGGTCATAAGAAGTCTCCTTACGAGTTCGGAAAAAGTGACACAGGCCTGTCCGGGCGTTTACTGCTCGGCGAGCGGCGTGCCAGTGGCTGGTTTTTCCAAACAAATAAGCTAGAAAACTTCTATTTTTTTGATTTTCGGGCGGGCGGGAATTTGCTCTCGTCGCCCTTAATTGCTGCGGTCGCATGCGAATTTCACTCATGCCGGGCCGGTGTTTCACCGTAAGGCGGGCCAGCGTTTCACGCATGCCGGGCCATCCCCGGTCAGTGCGGCGGGAGGGTGAAGACTGTGTGGCTATTTGCCCGTTCGGTCAACGTTCGGGCCCGGCGTTGGTGCTCGCCGGGCGGCGGCTGACGCGCGCTTGCGCATCGAGTCCCCCTGCACGGAGAGCTTGTAAGCGTTGTGGACGAGGCGGTCGAGAATGGCATCGGCCACGGTGCGATCGCCGACGTAGGCATGCCACTGGTCGAGGGGCAGCTGGCTGGTGATGAGCGTGGCCCGGCGGTCGTAGCGGTCGTCGATGATCTCGAGCAGGTCGCGCGCGAGGGTGTCGCTGAGTGGCGTGATGCCGAAGTCGTCGAGCACGAGCAGATCCACTTTTGCGAGGTGCCGGAAGAAGGTCGAGCGCTTATGCAGCGCGGCCTGGCGTGCAAGCTCATCGACGAGGCGCGGCAGGCGGAAGCATCGCACGACATAGTCAGCACGACAGGCCGCATGCGCCAGCGCCGAGGCCAGGAAGCTCTTGCCGACGCCGGTCGGTCCGCAGATGAGCACGTTCAGGTGTTGCGGGATCCAGGCGAGGTCGGTGACCTGCGCAAGTTGCGCGGCGGTGAGCCCGCGCGGCGTGCGCGTGTCGAGGTCCTCAAGACACGCGGTGATGGGCAGTCTGGCCCAGCGCAACCGTTGTGCGAGTCTGCTGGTCGAGCGATGACTGAGTTCGTGCTGGATGAGCAGGCCGAGCCGGTCTTCGAAGGAAAGCGGTGAGGCGTCGCCGTTGGCAAGTTGCTGTTCGAGCGCGGCGGCCATGCCGGTGAGCCGCAGCTCGTGCAGTTGTGTCAGCAAGGGTTGGATCAGCATCGGTGTAGTTCTCCTGGTTTTGACGGTCACTGGAAGTACTCAGGCCCACGCAGATTGGTGTGCACGAGTTCGAGCGTGGGTTGTGCCGCGGGGGGCGGCGCCTTGATGAGCGTGCGCACGGTGCGATAGCTGTAGGCCTGTAGCGTGAGGGCGCGGGCACAGGCCTGTTCGAGTTCGTCTGGCGAGAAGTCCTGGGCGAGGCGCAGGATGCCTTGCGCGCTACGCAGCGTCTCTTCGATGTGTTTGCGATGACGCGCCTGATTGACGATGACCTCGCGGGTGGCGGGACCGATGCGCGCCGCCCGTTCGAGCAGGCGTGCAAGGGTGTTGTCGATGACGGCGAGGTGCGCGGGCGGCCGATGGTCATCGAGGGTATGGAAGCGGCCGCGCTGTGTGTCGCGGCGGTGCGCAGCGACGAGCCTGGAGGCGTGGAACACTTCGAGCATGTGGGCCGTCAGGCGGATGTCCACGTGCGCGCCAATCAGCTTGTAGGGGACGGAGTAATAGCTGCGACCGACCTCGATGTGATAATCGGGATGGACCTTGGCCTTCTTCCATTCACCGAACTCATAAGCGCGCGGCGGCAGCGGTTGCAGGGCGCCGCGCTCGAGCTGTTCGAAGCGGGAGCGGCGTGAGCCTTCGAGCTTTTTGAAGGGGCGGGTGTTGAGGTCTTCGAGCAACGCCGTGATGGCGGCGTTCAGGGCGGCGAGCGAGAAGAAGGTGCGATCGCGTAGACGCGCAAGGATCCAGCGCTCGCAGATCAGCACACCGACCTCGACCTTCGCCTTGTCGCGCGGCTTGCGCACGCGGGCGGGCAGGATGGCGACGGCGTAATGCTCGGCGAGGTCCTGATACGCCGGGTTCAGATCGGGTTCGTATCGATGGGCGCGAGTGACGCCGCTCTTGAGGTTGTCGGGGACGATGGCGCGTGGCACGCCGCCGAAGTAGCGCAGCGCTCGCGCGTGGCTGCCGAGCCAGTCGGGAAGCGTCTGCGACCAGGTGGCCTCGGCGTAAGTGTAGTTGGAGCAGCCGAGCACGGCGACGAACAGCTGCGCGTGCTTCACTTCGCCGGTGGCGCGGTCGATCACCGGCATGGTGTGGCCGGCGTAGTCGACAAAGAGTTTGTCGCCTGGCGCATGGACTTGTCGCAGGCTGAGTGCCTGGCCCGCTTGCCACCGTCGGTAGTGATTGCAGAAGGCGGTGTACTGCAGGCCCTCGGGATGGGCGGATTTGTACTCGCGCCAGAGCAGCTCACGGGTCACCCCACGCCGGCCCAGCTCGCGCTCGACGTGCGCGAAATCGGGCAGCGGTACAGTGACCGGCGCCGGCGGTCGCCGGTACAGCCGCGCCAGCAGCGCGGCCTCGTCGAGCGCATCGGGCAAGGGCCAGCCGAGCCCGGCCTCGCGGGCACGGCGCAGGCACTCCTGAACGGTGGAACGGGACGCGCCGACGGCGCACGCGACCTCCCGATCGGAGAGACCGGCTTCGAACTTGAGACGCATCGTCTCTCTGATTTTGCGCATGGACAACCTCGCTTGCGCCACCGGCGGCCTCCTTCCTGAGGGGAAAAGGAGTCGACAGTAGCGGGTTGTCCCGCCGCACTACCTGGGCGCCGGCCTACCCCTCAACGAGGCGGCCCGGCATGCGTGAAACGCTGGCCCGGCATGACGTGAAATGGCGGCCCGGCATCAGGTGAAATCCTGGCCCGGCATGGCGTGAAATACGCAGGTCGCACATTTATGGGCGAAAAAGAAGCGCAGGTTTGGCGCAATTGGAGGCGCTGTCCCCGTGGTCAGGCGGGCGACGTTCGCGACCGCCCGCCAAATCTGGGCTTAGCGGTTGATGCGCTGCTTGCGCAGGTCTCGAATTTGCTGGCGGCCCAACACATTGAGAAGGCCGGGCCATAGGCGGTAGAGCCGCCACAACAGCCGCGCGTAGAAGGGGAAGGAAATGATGGGCAGATTCTGGCGCACACCTTCCAGAATCCGGGCCGCGGCGAGATCGGTGGTGACGGGCTTGAACGGCATCGCGGCGAGAATGGCGTCGCGTCGCACGTTAATGAAGGGCGTTGAGGTGAAGATGTTCGACTGAATGAAGCCAGGGCACACGGCGCTGACCTTCACTCCCAGCGCCTCGCCTTCGGTGCGCATCGACAGCGACAAGCCGACCACCGCGTGCTTGCTCGCCGCGTACGGTGCGTTGGTCGGAAAGGGCACCAACCCGGCCAGCGAAGCGATGTTGACGATGTGGCCGTGGCCTTGCTTCACCATCTGCTGATACGCCGCATGCGTGCCGTAAATCACGCCCATCAGGTTTACATCAATCACTTTTTGCCAGTGGCTGATTTCCAGATCGCGCGCATCGGCGCAGACCGAAATGCCGGCGTTGTTGAAGATCAGGTCGAGTTGTCCGTGACGGGCCACCACCTCATCAACCAGTGCCTGCACGGCGCGGGCATCGGTGACGTCCAGCGCATGCGCTTCCAGCGCCTCACCCCGCGCCTGCACCGCGCTGGCCTGCGCCTGATCGATATCGGCCACCACCACCTTGGCGCCGGCGGCGGTCAATGCCTTGGCCAGTGCCGCACCAATGCCGGCGCCGCCGCCCGTAATCAAGGCGACCGCGTGCTGGAAACCCTGAGACTGATTCATGCTGAACTCCTTAGCTGCGACGGATGCCAATGCGCCGACCGATCCACTCGGGTCGCGGCAGATCCTGCTGGGCGGCCTGCATGGCCTGCAGGGCGGCCAGCACCGGCGCTTCAAAGGCGGTAGTGCGCCGGGTGGCCAGGCTGACGTGCAGCATCAGTTGTTCCTGGGTGGAGAGCAGCGTCTCGTCCCGATACATCTCCTGATACAGATGCGCGGCTTTCGCCGAGCAGTCGAGCACCCGGGATTTGATCAGCAACAGGTCGCCGAGGCGCGCCTCGTTCTGGTAGGTGATGTGGCCTTCGAGCACCATCCAGGAGTTTTGCGTGGCCTGCGTGTAGTCGTGGCCCATGCCCGCGACCTTCAGCAGTTCCTCGCCGGCGTTATCGAAGGCCAGCGTGTAGTACGCCACATTCATATGGTCGTTGTAGTCCAGCCACTCGCGCGGCACGGTCATTTCGCAAAGATGTAGGCCGGGATAGTGCTTGCTCATGGAATGCTCTGGGTCGCCAAGGGAGGCCCGCAGATTGCCGCATCAAGGCCGCTCGTGTCGATTGTCTGGGGGCGCTTCACTTGGCGCGCCGCAGCATCAAAAGCATCGCCACTTACCCCAATTTGCGCGTCGCGCGCGGCACGTGCCGGCGCTACACTCGACAGCATCCTGCGCCCGCCGACGGCTCGTGCGTCGCGTGTTTCAGGCCAATCCAATAAAGCCCGCGCCGGGTTCAACCTTATGAAGGGGAGTCTCTAATGGAAGTCGGTATCGTTCAGGTCGTACAGAGCTGGATGTTTGAGGGGATGTCGGACGCCGAGGTGTACGCGCAGGAACTGCGCTGCGGGGTGCTGGCAGACGAGCTTGATTTTGACCATCTGTGGGTCGTCGAACATCACTTTGAAGACTATTCATTCTGCCCGGACAACTTCGTCTACCTCGCACACCTGGCCGCCAAGACCCAGCGCCTCAAGCTGGCCACTGGCGCCTGCATCATTCCCTGGAACGACCAACCGCTGCGGATTGCCGAGAAGGCCGCGCTGCTCGACCAGCTGTCCGGCGGTCGCGCCATTCTGGGTATTGGCCGCGGGCTGTCCCGCCGTGAGTTCGACCGCTTCGGGATTTCGATGGACGACTCTCGCGAGCGCTTCGACGAGGCTTCGCCGGTGATCATCCAGGCGCTGGAAACCGGCACCTTCCCCACCCTCAACGGCAAGCACTATCAGCAGCCCGAAGCCCCGCTGCGGCCGGAGCCGCTGTCCAAGGAATGGCGCAAGACCCGCGTCACGCAGGTGGCGATGAGCCCGGACTCCGCCGAACAGGCCGCCAAGCTGGGCGTGCAGATGATGGCCTTCAACTACAAGGCGCCGGATAAGCAGAAACAGGAGCTCGACGACTACGCGGCCCTGTTCCAGAAGCTGCACGGCTACGCGCCGCGCCCGCCCTTGCTGACCGAAATGACCATTTGCGACCACGACGCCAAGCGCGCGCGTGAAAACGCCGAGAAGTACGTGGCCGGCTACTGCGCCTCCGTGCTGCACCACTACGAAATGCTGGGCGACCACTACAAGGAAGCCAAAGGCTACAAGGCCTACGGCGACGCGGTCGACATGATGAAAGCCGCCGGCAAGGAAAACATCGCCAAGGCCTATGTGGAGCAACAGATCTGGGGCACGCCGGATCAGATGCTGCGCAAGTTCGAGGAACGCTGGAACTACTTCGGCCCCTACGGCGTGCTGGCCTGCTTCCGCTTTGCCGGCACCCCAATGGATGTGGTCGAACGCAGCATGAAGCTGTTCGCGACCGAGGTACTGCCGGTGCTGCGGAGCTGGACGGCCGAAGCGCCGCCGAAGCAGGCTTCTGCCGCCGCCTGATCGCGCGCGCTCGTCAGTGCAAACGGGCCCTGCGGGGCCCGTTTGTTTTTTCAGATCCCGATCGCGGCGAGTTGCATGAGTAGATCGTTGGCGATGCCGGTCAGGCGAGGATGGGCCGCTTCGAAGGCGGTCAGCTGGTCGCGCAGCCGGGCGAGTTGGTCGGTGTCGGGGCCAGCGGCGACCACAGATGCCGCTTCCACTTCGCGCACCACGGCGGCCAGCGTGGGCGGCAGGTCGACGCCCGCCTCGTGCAGGCGAGCGAGTTCCGCGCGCAGGGCAGCCAGCTGGCGAGGGGCAAGACAGATTTCAGACGTCATCAGGCACTACCTCCTGAGCAAGAGGCAGAGCCTGACGGTCATCGGGAACAGGCGCTTGATCGGGCGCAAAGCACCCGCATCGGACCAGCGTGAGACGCCGGTCCGGCGGGCGTTTACTCAGGCAACGCGGTGCGCGCGCATCTGGGGCATCAGTCGGCCGCGGCGGAAGCTCTCGGCCGACACGGTGTCCGGATTGAAGCGTTCCTGCAGGAGCGCCAGACAGTCCATGGGCTTGGCGTCCCCACACATGAACACGTCGATCGCCGCATAGCCCACTTCCGGCCAGGTGTGGATGCTGATGTGGCTTTCGGCCAGCACCGTCACGCCGCTCACGCCCGAGCCTTCACCAAAGTGGTGATAGTGCGAATGGAGGATCGTCGCGCCGGCGATCCGCGCGCCGTCTTCCAGCGCCTGGCAGATGTACTCCGGTTCGGTCAGGCGCGTGGCACCCCAGAACTCGATCAGCAAATGGTCGCCCGCATAGCGTTCGCCGTCGTCGCCGAATTTGAAGTGGTCCAGCTGTTCGTTGTTCATGCCAACCCCCCGGTAGTGTCTTCAAGCCAACGTGGCAACGCGAAGCTGGCCACATGCAGCTCCGGCGTGTAGTGACGGGTTTCCACCCCCGAACGCGCAAAACGCGCGCGTATGCTTTCCAGATCCGGCGTCATGGCGGCGAGGTCGTCGCTGGCATAGCCCAGCGACATGCTGCTGCCGTAGTACGTCGGGACCGCCGCGAGATACACGCGGGATTTAAGCCCCAGGCCGCGCAGCAGTTTCATCACGCCGGGCGCTTCGTCCGGCTGCAGGAACGGCACGCCGCCCTGCAGGGCGATGACGCCGCCGGGGTTCAGCGCCTTGCGGCACAGGTCGTAGAAGGTGTGCGAGAACAGCACTTCAGCCGGTCCGATAGGGTCGGTGGAGTCGACGAGGATCACGTCGTAGGTATTCTGCTCGCGCTTCATGAACTCGAAGGCATCTTCGATCACGAGGCTGGCCCGCGGGTCCTGGTAGATGGCACCGGCGTTATTCAGCGTGGGCATTTGCTCGACGCAGTACTCCACCACGGTGCGGTCGATCTCGACCATGTCGACGTGCTCAATATCGTGTTTGAGCACTTCGCGCAGGATGCCGCCATCACCGCCGCCGACAATCATCACGCGACGCGGATTGGCACAGCCGAACATCGGCACGTGCGTCAGCATCTCGTGATAGACGAATTCGTCGTTTTCGGTGGTCTGGAAAATGCCGTCCAGAACCAGCACCTTGCCCCAGCGCTTGCTGGCGTAGATGTCGACGGTCTGGAAAGGCGTCTGCCCGTGGAACAGATGGGCGTCGGCGGTGAAGCCTTGAAAGACTTCGTCGCCGTAGAGGGTTTCCTGAATACGCTGCGCCACGGTCGTCAGGCCGCGAAGGCCGACAGGGCCGCGAATTCAGAAGGGTTGCGGGCCGGGCCCGCTGAAGGCTGAAGGGGGGACAGTCCCCGATTCGGCAAATTGTTGGCCATCTCTCCGGTATTCCTCGCGTGAAATTGTGTGTGACAACAACCACGAGGAGTGCGCCTTCAAGTCGGGCGCACCGCGGATAACGATGGCGCTAGACCTGGAGGGCTCTCCTCAACATCAACGATGTGTTCTTAGTGGAACAACTCACAAAGCCCCCAGGCCGCTGCGGAGCGCGCAATGTACACGGTTCGACTTTGATTGCAAGAAAATTTTCCCCCGCGCAGGCAGGGGCATCTGCGCTGCGCTCAGGCGATTTTGAGTTGCGTCCGCAGCCACGGCAAAAGAGCCGCCAGCGCTGGCTTGAAGCCGGGCACGTTGAAGTGGTCGATGCCGCTAATCACGCTGATCTCACAGGGCGCGCCTTGCGCGGCCAGTGTCGCGACGGCCTCGCTGGTGGTCTTAATCGGGAACAGACGGTCGGCATCGGAATTGATCGCGTGAACCGGCACGCGACCGACGTAGTCTGCCGGCGGCGGTGGACCCGCCATGGCGATCGCCGCCGCAACGCTTGCCGGCGCCACCGTCAGGAGATGCCAGACCCCGATCGCCCCCATGCTGTAACCGACGAGCAGTCGCTGTCCGTCTTCAACGCCATAGGCACGCGCGGTCTCATCAAGGAGCCGCAAGGCCAAGTCACGGTTGCGCGGCACCTGCCAGTCTCCGCCTTGCGCCACCGGTGCCAGATAAATTGCCGGCAGTTCCAGCCAGGCCGCGGCCACCAGCATCTCCAGTAAAGGGCGACCGTAGAAGCCTGTTGGCTCGCCGCCGTAGTGCAATACCAGCACCAGCGGCAGACCGGTGAGGTCGCCCGCCGGCAGTTTCAGCGTGTAGCGGGCGTCATCACCCGGCGCGAGGGGGCACGTGAGGTCGTGATAGCCCGGAGCGGTGGGAAAAGTGGCCGACATGAATCCCTCTCCCTTAGTTGAGGCCTGACGGGCGTTTCTGCAACTTGCGCTGAAGCGTGCGTCGGTGCAGGCCGAGGCGCTTGGCGGCTGCCGAGACGTTGCCATCGCAGGACTGCAGGGTCTGCTGGATGTACTCCCATTCGGCGCGCCCCAGGGAGGTAGGCCGGTCGTCGATTGCCGCCGCCTCGGCGGCGCCCTCCCCGTCCTCGAAGGCACCGAGGATATCGTCGACGTCGGCGGGTTTGGTCAGATAGTGATGCGCGCCCAGTTTGATCGCCTCGACCGCCGTGGCAATGCTGGCGTAGCCGGTCAGCACCACGATTCGCAGGCCGGGATTTTCTTGCAAGAGCGGCGCAATCAGCCGCAGCCCGCTGCTCTCGCCCAGCCGCAAATCAAGGACGGCCCGGGTGACCCCGGCGCTTGCGCCCAGGCTCAGCGCTTGATCCGGGGTGCTGGCCAGCAGGGTGCGTTGGCCGCGGCGCGCCATCGCCTGCGCCATCACGGACAGCAGGGTCGGGTCGTCATCAATAAGCAGAATGTCGTTCATCTCAGATCTCTACGGCGCGCAGCGCCAGCAGCGGAATTTCGATATTCACCAGCGTCCCGCCGTCGCTTGGGCGCAGAAACTCGACCGTGCCGCCCAGCCGGCGCAGCACGCTTTGCGCAAGATAAAGGCCAAGCCCCATCCCGCGGTCACCCTTGGTGCTGACAACTTCACGGCCTATCCGCTCGCGCACGGTCTCGGCCACCCCGGGCCCGTCATCGCGCACCTGCAGCCAGAGCAGGTCCTCGGTCCAGCCGGCAGTGACTTCCACCCGCGCACCGGACGCATCCGCCGCGTTGTTCAACACGTTGAACAAGGCCTGCCGCAACGTGCGGTCGGCCACGATTTGCGGCGGCGTGCCGCGGCCGTCAAAACGGGTGTCCAGTTGCACGGGCAGGCGGCTGCGCTGCCATTCCTCCATCAGACCACGGAGAAAGCGCTCGGCATCCTGCGGGTGGCCGCTGTCCGCCGGCAGGGCGCCGGCGTCGGCGGCAAGACGGGCCAGGCTCTCCTTGCAGCGCGCCACCTGGGCGCGCAGCGTCACCATCGCCGCGTGCTGGGCGGGTTGGCCGAGCAGGTCGGTTTCAAGATCCTTGGCCAGAATGGCGATGGTGGCGAGCGGCGTGCCCAGTTCATGCGCGGTGCCGGCCGCCAGCGTGCCGAGCGCGATCACCCGCTCCGCCTCCAGCGCTTGCTCACGGGCGGCCGCCAGATCCCGATCGCGCTGGCGCAGGCTGCGCGCGATGCGAGCCACAAACAGCGCCACGCAGCCCGCACTGACCAGAAAGCCGTACCACATGCCCCACAGGTGCAAGCCCATGCCGTGCATGTGCTGCTGATGGTTGGAAAGGGGCTGATAAAAGAACATCAGCGCGGTGTAGCTGCCGCCGGCCATCAGCGCGACCACGCTGGTGGTCCGCAGCGGCAGGGTCGCGGCAGCGAACACGATCGGCAACAAGAACAGCGAGATGAACGGGTTGACCGGACCGCCGGTGTAGTAAATGAGCAGCGACAAGGCCAGCAGATCGGCCGCTGACTGGCGCAAAAACTCGGCGGCGGGCACATCGCGCACCCCGCGCCAGCGTTGCCAGGACCACAGGCTGAAAGCCGCCAAAGCACCCAGCACCCCGCCGACTACCGGCCACGCGAGGCGAATGCCAAAGGCCAGATCAACAATCGCCAAACCCAGCACTTCGGCGGCAATTAGCACCAAACGAAGTTGCAGCAGATATTTCAGAACGACGTGCAACGGGGCGACCCTGTCTGCGGTGCAGCGAGTATAGCCAGCGAGGGCTGGCCACGCGCAATTGGTCAGGACAGGTCTAAATCGGATTTCAGGCACCGATTTCTGCTCAGGGCTGTCGGCCGACGGGTTTAGCGCTCTAAGATAGAGCCCTTCGTGTCGAGGCCAGCACAAACTAATGGATGAGTTCAGCGCCATTGCCCAATTGACGAGGCAGGCCGACTTCCAGAGCCTGTGCCGGACCCAGTTGGAAGCCGTCCGGGATATGACCGGCGACGCGGACGTTGCGTTGCTTGAAGCCTTCGATGCCAGCGACGGTCAGGCCGTCCCCGATCAGGCACCGACCTATGCGGTGCGCCAGATCATCGATGGGCAGGAAGTGGCGACGCCCGACTGGCTGCCCGCTGCGCTAGGGTCCCAGCCTGCGAGCGATGCCCCGGCCGTCATCCGCTTGCCTGACGGCGGCGCGGTGATCTGTTTGGGAAGGCTGGCCGGGCTAGACCGCTTTCTAGTGCTTAAGCGCCCGGTGGAGACCCGCGTCCTGCGGGGTGTGCGACGTATCTCCACGATCTTCGTCCATCTGCTGACCTTGATGGATCACTTCGAGCGGGACCCCCTGACCGACCTGCTCAATCGCCAGTCTTTCGACTACCGCTTCGAACAACTCCTCGAACGGAGCCGGCGCAACCCGCACCGGGTGCGGGTCGACAGCAGCCCGTGGCTCGCGGTCGCGGACATTGACCACTTCAAGCGGATTAACGACACCTTTGGCCATCTCCAGGGGGACGAAATCCTCCTGCAGTTTGCGAGCCTTTTGCGCGAGAGTTTCCGCACGGAAGATTTGTTGTTCCGCTATGGCGGGGAAGAGTTCGTGATTATCCTCAACAACACCGACAGTGCCGGCGCGGCGCATGCGTTGGAGCGCTTCCGCGCACGCGTGGCCGCGCACTACTTTCCCGAGGTCGAACACGTCACGGTCAGTCTGGGCTGGGTGGGCTTTCGCCCGCAGGCGCTGACCAGCCAACTAATCCAGCGCGCCGACCGCGCGCTCTATCAAGCCAAGAGCCTGGGCCGTAACCGCATCGTGCGGTATCACGAAAGTCTGGATGAATCCCGCGCACCCTGGGCGGCTGCCGCGCCGCCCGAGGATGCCGGACAGGCTTAAGCGGCGGTCAACGCGGCCAGTACGGCTTCGGGGTGGGTCTCTGCTTTCGCCACCCGCGCCCAGTGTTTTTTCACTTTGCCCGTCGCATCGATCCACACGGTGGAGCGGATCACGCCCATGGTTTTACGGCCGTACATGGTCTTTTCACCGTAAGCGCCATAGGCGGCCATCATCTCCCGCGCCGGGTCGCTGAGCAGCAGGAAGGGCAACTGGTACTTGCTGGCAAAGCGGGTATGGGAGGCGGCATCGTCAGGGGAGACGCCGATCAGCACCACCCCGCGCGCTTGCAGTACCGACCAGTGGTCGCGAAAGCCGCAGGCTTCCTTGGTGCAACCCGGCGTGTCGTCTTTGGGATAGAAGTAGACCACCACGTCCTTGCCCTTGAAATCCTTCAGCGAGACTTGCTTGCCGTCGGCGTCGGTCAGCGTGAAGGCCGGTGCGGCCTTGCCTTCTTGAATGCTCATCGTGATGGTCTCCTTGTTGTCTGGTTCGGGGTCGAATCGCCGGGTCCCACTCAAGGGCGGGCCATCCCGGATGGTAAAGCCTCTGTCGCCCGACGGGTGCAAATGCGCGGGGGCGCTGGCCTTCGACAGGCGGCGGTTGCCGGGTGTCGAGTGCTTACGCATCACCCGGCGGGATGGATTCCCGTGGTGCGCCGGCAGGGGTTGCGCGGGTCCGCGCGCCTGTCGCGCAGGCGCGATTTTCCGCTACACTCGACCGCCTTATTGGGCAAAAAGAAGCTTTAAATTTCCGTGCAAGTGCTGATCACGCCAGTCACCCCCTTCCAGCAGAACTGCTCCCTCTTGTGGTGTCCTGACACCCTGCGCGGCGCTGTGGTGGACCCCGGCGGCGATACCGACCAAGTGTTGGCGGCAGCACGCAAGGCGGGCGTGACGATCGAAAAAATTCTCGTCACGCATGCGCACATTGATCACGCCGGTGCGACCGCCCGGCTGGCGCGGGAACTCGCGGTACCAATCGAAGGTCCGCATCAGGATGACCAGTTCTGGATCGACCTGCTGCCCGAACAGGGCCAACGCTACGGCTTCCCGCCGGCCGAAGCTTTTACCCCCGACCGTTGGCTAACACAGGGCGACACCGTGACTGTCGGCAAGCTCACCCTGACGGTCGCGCACTGCCCGGGCCACACGCCGGGCCACGTGGTGTTCCTTGAACCGCTCAGTCAAATTGCTTTCGTGGGCGATGTGCTCTTTCAGGGCTCGATCGGACGCACAGATTTTCCGCGCGGAGA
>JAURHQ010000270.1 GCA_030833185.1 Gammaproteobacteria bacterium
AGCTCTCCGCGAAGCGCGCGCTCTCAGTGACAAGTTCGGCGGCGGCCGGGCCGGAACGGCTCTCTCGTGGATGGAGAGACAGGCGGCATCCATCGCCGGCGTGTCGCCGTCCGAAAGCGCCAAGGCCACCGAGATGTTTAACAACATCGTCAGCACCGAAACGCTGAGCAAGTTGAGAGACACGTTCGGCAGCAACCCGACCAATGCGGAACGCGAGGTCTTGGCCAAGTTGCAGGCCTCGTCGACCGAGGAGCGAAGCGTTCGCAACGCCCTGCTGGATCGGGCCATCAAGATGGCCGAAGAGCGCGAGAAATCTTCCGCTGCGCGAGCGGAGCAGATTCGCACCCGCGAGTATCGTCAGCCCGGCGCTCGTCCACCCGCACCCGCCGCCCCCGGCGCGCCAGCGGCTCCCGCCGCTCCGGCGGCTGCACCGGGCGCTCCTGCGGCTCCTGGCGCTGCAGCAGCGAATATCCCGCAGGCCGCGATCGACGCTCTGCGCGCCGGGCGGGGAACGCGCGAGCAGTTTGACGCGGCGTTCGGCGCCGGCGCGGCAGCGCGCGTGCTGGGGAGGTGACGGTGGCCGAGCCGAATCCGTTCCTGCAGTACGTTCAGCCCGCTGCACCCGCCCAGCCCGCGCCAGCGCCGCAGGGGGCGGAAAACCCGTTCCTGCAGTACGTTCAGCCGCCCGCCCTTGCACCGCAGGCAGCGCCGCAGCAGGCCCCGCAGGCCCCGCAGGCGGTCGCACCGCGCACGACGGCTGAGCAGCTGGGCCTTGGCACCCGCGCGACCGTGCAGGGCCTCCTGGGGCTTCCTGGGCTCGTCTACGACGTGGCGGCCATCCCGCAGAACCTCCTGTCCAACATCCCCGGCCTCGGCTTCATGCGGGCCGCGCCGGCCGCCGAGCGCGTGTCGCAGGCGGCGACGGCCATTGGCCTGCCCGAGCCTCGCGACGCGGGCGAGCGGATCATGGGTTCGGCCATTTCCGGCGCTGCTGGAGCTTTGACGCCGATTGGCGCTGGAAGCGTCATGCAATCAGCAGCTGCGCCCGCCGCGCAGCGCCTCGCTCAGGTGCTACAGGCGTCTCCCGTCCAGCAGGTCGCGATGGGCACGACCGGCGGACTAGGCTCGCAGATCGCGCAGGAGGCGGTTGGCGAAGAGGCCGGCCCGGTAGCCAAGGGCGTCGCCGGAATAGCGGGCGGACTGGCCGGCGGAGCCATTCCCGCCGCGACCGCCGGGCTTGCGCGCCGCACCTTCGGCACGGTTGCGCCGGCGCCAGGCGTTCCGACTGCTCAACAGGTTCGCAAGACCGCAAAGGACGCATACAAGGCAGCCGACGAGGCTGATGTCGTTTTCACGCCTGGAGCGATGCGGCGCGTTGCGGACGACGTGATCGACAAGCTGAGCGATTTTGGCTTCAACGCCGGAAACCAACCGCAAACGGCCAACGTCCTGAAGGAAATCGACCGACTTCAAGAAAGCGTGGTCAGCTTCAAGGAAGTTGAAAACCTTCGGAAAATGGCTGGTCGAGCGGGCAGTTTCCAGAATCCCTCCGACAAAGCTGCCGCGCGCCTTATTGTTGAGTCAATCGACGACATGGTCGCCAGCCCACGCATCGGTAACACGCTGACGCAGCATGATGTCATCGCGGGCGACGCGGCAAAAGCAGCATCCGCCATCGAAACCGCGCGTGAGGCTTGGTCGCGACTTGCAAAGAACAAGGTGATCGAAAAGGCCATTGAGCGCGGCATCGCCAACGCCGAAACCGCAGGCTCTGGCGCAAACACCGAAAATGCCGTCCGGCAGGCTCTCAAATCCGTTTACTTGAATGAGCAGAAGACGCGCGGCTTCACCGCAGACGAGCGAGAGGCGCTTCGCAAGGTTGTCTATGGCGGCCCCATCCAGAACCTGTTGCGATATGCAGGCAAGGCTGCTCCGACCGGCATCGTCAGCGGAACGCTTGGCGGCGGTATTGGATTCGCTCTTGGCGGTCCGGCTGGCGCCGCAGCTATTGCGGGAGGCGGCTACCTAGCCAAGCGCGCTGCTGACCAGATGGCTCGCGAACGCGCGCAGCGGCTGCAAGACATCATCCTTTCCGGCGGTCGCGCGTCAAATCTGCCGCCCGCCTCGACGCCGCGTGGCAACATTCCGGCGCTCATCAACATCCTGCAGCAAGGGGTTTCCCCATGAGCTTCAACGGCTCCGGCACCTTCCAGATCAACACCGCGGGCCAGCCGGTCGTCGCGGGCACCGTCATCACGGCCACGGCTTTCAACGCCCTGACCGCCGACCTCGCCACGGGCCTCTCGACCTGTATCACCAAGGACGGCCAGACCACGGCGACCGCCAACATCCCGATGGGCGGCAATAAGCTGATCGGGCTTGGCGCGGGCACGGCGGCAAGCGACGGCGTCAGGCTATCGCAGGTGCAGGGCAACATCTCGTCGCTGCTGGGCGTCGCAGGCATCGACACGATCACGGCCTCCGGCAATCCTCCGCTGACCGCCTACGTCACCGGCCAGATGTTCTGGTTTGTCGCGGCAGGCACCAATACGGGCGCCACGACGCTCAACATCGACGCGCTGGGCGCGAAGAACATCACCCGCGGCACGGCTGCGTTGGCGGCCGGCGACATCGTCAGCGGGTCGATCGCGCTGGCGGTCTATGACGGCACGCAGTTCCAGCTGCTGTCGATCAACCGCTCGATCCAGACGAACGGCACAATCGCCTCGGCGGGCACAACCAACATCGGCGCGGCAAACGCCGAATACCTCGCGGTCAGCGGCACGACGACTATCACCGCCTTCGACAACGTGGTGGCGGGCATCTACCGGGTGCTCAAGTTCGACGATGTTCTGACGCTGACCTACAACGCCACGTCGCTGATCCTGCCCGGCACGGCCAGCATCACGACGGCGGCTGGCGACACGGCGGGCTTCGTGTCGCTTGGTTCGGGGAACTGGCGCTGCGAATGGTATCAGCGCGCCAATGGGGCGCCGGTCGGAGTGGTGCCGATCGCCAGTGGCGGCACCGGCAGCACGACGGCCTCGGCCGCACGATCGGCGCTCGCCGTTCCCGGCCTAGCGGACGTCAATTCGTTCACCGCCGGCAACCGCGGCGCCGTGTCTGCCCTGACCGATGCTGCGACGATCACCGCCAACTTCGCGGTGGCGAACAACTTCTCGCTGACGATCGGCGGAGCCCGCACCCTGGCGAACCCGTCGAACCAGACCGCAGGCCAGTCGGGTGCGATCGTGATCACGCAGGATGGCACCGGCGGCCGGACGCTGGCCTACGGCTCAAACTGGAAGTTCCCCGGCGGAGCCACTCCAACCCTGACGACGACCGCCAGCGCCGTCGACGTCTTGGTCTACTACGTCGAGAGCGCGAGCCGCATCACCGCCACTATGCTCAACGACGTGAAGTGACGCCATGATCGTTCCAGGCTCCGTCAATCCGTTGCTGCTGGCGACAGGCGGCTACGATGTCCCCTACTCGCTGCGCTTCCGCGCCGCCAATAGCGCAAATCTACGCCGCACCTTCAGCGCAACGTCTACCAATTTTGACGTTCAGACCCTGTCGCTCTGGTTCAAGCGTGGTCGCCTCACTCTAACAGACACGCCAATCGCAAACTGCCTTGTTACGCAGTTTGGATCTGGTGGTAATTACCCTACCTATGAAGTTGGGTTTGATCCAAGTACTGATAATCTTGTTTTTATGAACAGAACAGGAGCTGCATCATATAACTACAGGCTTGTAACCACGGCGCAGTATCGCGATCCGTCCGCGTGGTATCATTTGGTCATTGCATACGACAGTTCTCTTGCAACCAG
>JAURHQ010000271.1 GCA_030833185.1 Gammaproteobacteria bacterium
TGGTAGCCGATGCCGTAGGTGCACACGTAGCCGGTCAGCCGGCCGGAGGCAGCCTTGAGCATGGCCGTGACGACCAGCGCCAGCGCGAAGGCCAGGGCCGCACCGGCGCGGGGCTTGTCATCAGCCCAGGTCCAGCCCACGGCGGCCGCCGCAGTGATGGCCAACAGCAGCGCAGCCTGCAGCCTGTCGCGGCCGCCGCCCTCGATCACTTGTAGCTCCCGGGGCGCCAGATCGGGCGCTGGGCCTGCTGGTCACCTTCGCCGGCCTCGTCGGCCATCTCGGCCGCTTGGCGCTGCGTGGCGCGATGGCCCAGCCAGATGACGCCGCCGACGATCAAGCCGCCGACCCCGATGATGGCCAGCGCGGCCAGCAGGATGTTCACAGCGATGTCCATGGTGCTTCTCCAGTCTCACAAGGTGCCGTAGCCGGTCAGGCGCCAGGCGGTTCCGTCGAACTCGACGTCGACCCAGGCCGCGGTGGCGCTGGGGATGGTCTTCAGGCCGCCGACGTCGAGCGTGAAGGCGCCCAGGCCGGTGCGGACGATGCGGAAGCGGTCGCCGTTGACGGCGCCGGTGGTCGACAGCGTGATCGCCCTGTCTGCGGTCAGCGTCGTGGCCCAGCGCTGCGTCGGCGCGTCGGTGCCGGCGGTCAGCGTCTGCGAGGTGTCGCCCCGGTCGGCGGACACGCGCGGCGGCCGCTGCGCCGGCCCGTGGGAGCCCCAGAGGCCAGCGCGGTGATCTGTCACGGAGGTGGCGACGCCGCCCGCCGTCACGACCTGGTGCAGCCGCGCAAATGCGGTGGGGTCGTTCCATTCGGTCGCGGTCGTTGACACGGTGACGGCGCCGGTAGCCCGGGCCGCGACGATGTAGTTCGTGGCGCCGTTCGTGAGTGTCACGGTGCCGTCAGCCACGGTCAGCCCGCCCCACTGCCCGCCGTAGTAGCCCCAGGTCAGCCCGGTGGTGACGGGGTGCCGGCGGCCGAAGACGGCGGCGGCATCCAGCGTGTCGAAGTTTTCGTTGATCGGCACCTCCGGAGAGGCCTGGGACGCGGACAGTTGCTGCATGGTCATGAGACGGTGGTCCAGTTGATGCCGTCTGCGGTTCGGACGATGACGTCGCCGCCGCTGTAGCTGGTGTCGATGAAGAACCCGCCGCGCGGGCGGCTGATGAGCGGCCCGGGAACGGAGCCGAGGCCCGTCGTCGGGTATTCGGCCCAGGCGGCGCCCGTGCCGTCATTGATCGCGGCCCACTTGCCGTCCGCGCTGATGGCGACCATTGCGGAGCCGAGCGCCATCAGGTGCGCGTAGGGCCGGGTCGTCAGCTGCTTTGCCCAGCTGGCGCCGCTGTCCGTGCTGATGGCAAGGAAGTTCTGGCCGGTCAGCGCCGCGGCCAGGTAGCAGCGTGCCCCGGACGTTGCGGCATCGAAGAAGCTCGAGCCCTGCGAGAAGGCGCCGAGGGTCTGCGTGACAGGCGCGCAGTGAATCCAGTTCGCGGTGGCATTGGGGTCGGTGCTGCGATAGACCCAGAGCCCGCCGTAGCGGTTGCTGCCGGCCAGCAGCCAGCCGGCGGAGGTCGGCAGCAGCTTGGACCCGCCCAGGGCGAACGACGGGAAGTAGGAGAAGAACATCGACCATCCGACGCTCGCGTCTGGCTGCGCCAGGCCCCGATCGACCCAGGTCGGGAACGATGTCGAGGTGTGCACCCGGCTCCCCCAGGACCATGCAACCACGGTCGTGCCGTTGCTGCCGATGATGGCCGGCACATCCTCACCTCCGCCCGGCTCCGGCAGGGTGATGGCGCTGCCATACGCCACCGGCGGCGCGCTGAAGTCCGCGGGAACGCTGACGGCAAATGTCGCCTCAGCGGCGCTTGCAAACACGGAGCGGCATCCGACGAACCAGAGCGTCGATCCCTGTACGAAGCTCAGACCGTCATGGAAGTAGCCCTTGGGCATGAACGCGGTGGACGCGATCCCGAGGGGGGCAAGCGAGGCCCCGCTGTCGCGGTAGTACACGGGCACCCCGGCCTCAACCCGCATGGCCAGCACGCCGCCGGCTGCCGTGCGCGCAACGATGTTCGACTCCTTGGCATTGACGGCCGGAGGCGGCGGCGGGTCAGGGAGCGGCGCGCCGGGTGACGCCGGAGGCGCGGCGATCGACGCGGGCAAGGCAATGATCGCCTCAGCCGCATAGCCAGGGCCGACCGCGGCGCTCACCTGCTCAACGCGCAAGATCAGCTGCGCGGGGACGACGCCATAGTCGGCCAGCGCCTGCGCCCGGGTATAGACCACGGTGGGGGACGTCGCCGTCAGGCTGCGCACGGTTGACCCCGCCGAGATGATCGACACGGCATACGACTCTGCGGGCTCATCCAGGGGGACGACCGAGCCCTGCGGGCCGCAGAACTGCGCACTCAGCCTGGTGCGACGCTTCCAGGTGATGCGCAGATCGTCGGCCGGCGTCCGCTCAACGCGCACATCGACAGGGGCCAGCGGCCTTTGGCTGCGGCCCGTGTTCGTGAACTCCTGGGCCGCAACATCGCTCAGCAGCTGGCCGCGGCTGACCGCCTTGAGCTGCTGCGGCTTGAACAGGTCCGCGACCTGTTGCGAGACTCGGCGCAGCCCGCGCGCCGACAGCAGCACCGCGCGCTCGTCCGGCGCGTGGCCGGCGCATGCCCATTCGGTGCCGCGCTGGCCGCGCAGCAGGCGCGTCACCCGGTAGATGTTCGGCGTCGATGACTGCAGCGACGCGGTCATGAAACGCACCACTTCGCCGCCGATCAGCATGGCGTTCGTGGTCGCGCTTCCCAGCAGATCATCGCGGGTGACGCTGGCCAGTTCGCCGGCGCCCATGTTGATGGTGACGCCGTTGACCTCGTCCATCACCGCCCCACCGGCCCAGGCGCCCAGCACCGTATTGCACACGCCCATCGTCGCTGACTCCAGGACCTTCGCGGCGATCGAGTAGTTCACGCCGTCGGCGCTGGAATACAGGCCGCAGCCAGACCATCCGGCGGTCATGCCGCGGGCTGCGACATAGAAGCCGGCTCCGCTGTCCGCATCGCGTAGCGGCGGGATGTCCAGGGCGGCCAGCACCGAATCAACGACTCCGCGAACCGTCGACTGCTGCAGGTAGTCACCCGACGTCGACATGGCCTGCGGGCGAACCTCCGCATCGTCGCCGACGACGTCCAAGGTGATGATCCCGCCCGAATCGCTACGGCGCGTCACGCGCATGCGGTACAGCGCTTCGTCGGTGTCGGGCACCAGCACGACGTCGGTCGGCGTGATCGCGCTGTAGGCCATGGGCAGCGCCAGCTGGCTGGTGAGCCGAGCGGCGTAGGCGTCGCGCACCATCGCGTCGGCCACGCCCTTGGCCTCGCCGGGCGTCATGCCGATGGCCAGCTGCATCGTCTGGATGCTGTCCTGGCCGGTGGGCCCGCGGTCGCTGTGCTCGGTGCCGTTGATCTGGTCGGCGCTCATGTTCTTGTAGACCACCGCGATGCGGCTGGGCATCTCCAGATCCGAGTTCACTGTCAGCGCAAAGGGCTCGTCCAGCGCATCGCCATCACCGGCGGCCAGGTCGTCGACGTCCACCGTGAGCGCCGGCGCCCCGCCGCGCGGCACGAAGTAGAGCTTGTCGGTGACGTAGGCGTCGAAGCCGTGCGAGGTCTGCAGGATCTGCAGGGCCTGCCGAGCGCTGCCGCCGGTCACGGCCAGCGCACGCACCGGCTGGGTGATCGCCGCCAGCGCGGATGCATCGTAGGTGCCGGCAGGCATGGTCGCCCGGTCGCACAGCGCTTCGACGACATCCTGCAGTGGCACCTCATCGA
>JAURHQ010000272.1 GCA_030833185.1 Gammaproteobacteria bacterium
AAACCGGACACCAGCGCCGGCGCGATGATCGGCAGGGTGATCACAAAAAACACCTTGCCCGGCCGCGCGCCCAGGTCCATCGCGGCTTCTTCAATCGAGGGGTCCATGCCGGTCAGGCGCGACTGCACCACCACCGCGACATAGGCCATGGCGAACGTGGTATGCGCAATGATGATGGTCAGCATGCCGCGGCCGGCCGGCCAGCCGAGTATTTGCTCCATGGCCACGAACAGCAGCAGCAGGGAGAGCCCGGTGATGACTTCCGGCATCACCAGCGGCGCGGTCGACAGGCCGGAGAGCAAAGCCCGGCCGCGAAAGTGACCGAAGCGGGTAAGCGCCACCGCCACCGCCGTGCCCAGCACGACAGCCAAACAGGCGCTGACCAGCCCGATCCGTACAGACAACGCCGCCGCATCCAGAATTTGCTGGTTTTCCAGCAGGGACTGATACCAGCGGGTCGAGAAGCCCGCCCACACCGTGACGAGTTTTGATTCGTTAAACGAAAACAGGATCAGGGACAGGATCGGGATGTAGAGAAACGCGAAACCCGCCACCAGCCAGCCCGTGAGGAAAGGATTTGCGCGCTTGCTCACCGCCCGGCCTCCGCGCGCCGCGCCAGCCAGTGCTGGAAGGCCATGATCAGCAGCACCAGCGAGAGCATGGCAATCGCGACCGCCGAGGCAATCGGCCAGGCCCGGTTGGCGAAGAACTCGTCCCACAACACTTTGCCAATCATCAGCGTATCGGTCCCGCCCAGCAGATCGGGAATGACAAACTCACCCAGCGCGGGAATGAAGACCAGCGAAAAGCCGGCCACGATGCCCGGCAAGGACAGCGGCAGGGTGATGGTGAGGAAGGCCTTGAACGGGCGGCAGCCCAGATCCTCGGCGGCTTCCAGCAGCGTGAGGTCCATTTTCTCCAGCGTGGAATAGAGCGGCAGGATCATGAACGGCAGGTAGGAATAGACGATGCCCACGTACACCGCGAAGTTGGTGCGCATCATCACGATGGGCTCGCTGATGAGCCCCAGCGAGATCAGCACGTTGTTAATGACGCCGTTGTTGTTCAGCAGCCCGATCCACGCGTAAACGCGCAGCAGGAACGAGGTCCAGAACGGCAGCACCACCAGCATCAGCAGCACGCCCCGCCAGGCCGGGTCGGCGCGGGCCATGGCATAAGCCATGGGATAGCCGATGACGAGGCAGATCAGCGCCGAGAAAAACGCGACTTCTACCGAGCGCAGGTAGGCGTTGACGTACAGCGCGTCACCCAGCAGGAAAAGATAGTTGCCCAGATTGAGCTTGATGGTCAGATAGCCCTTCTCGGTCCACTCGACTAAAGACGAGTAGGGCGGCTGGGCGATCAGCTGATCGGCCAGCGAAATTTTCATCACGATGATGAACGGCACCAGAAAGAACAGCAGCAGCCACAGATAGGGCAGGGCGGTGACCAGTTGGCGCCCCGACAGCGGCAGGCGGGCCAGCAGGTTCAGCAGCAAGCGCAGCGGCGGCAGCGCGGCGATGAGGCGGGCTTCTGCGCCGTGGCCGCTGGCCAGACGATCGCCCAGCGGCAGCGCCGAGGCGCGGCTCATGTGGTGAGCACCACGCCGCTGGCCGGATGCCAGTGCAGCCAGACGTGGTCGTCCCAGGTCAGGGTGTCCTCGGACCGCCGAATCAGATTGGGCCGGGTGACTTTCACCATCCGCCCGGTGTTGAGCTTGACGTTGAACACCGACATATCGCCCATGTAGGCAATGCCGTCGATCACGCCCTGCACGCAGTTCTCGCGGGTGTCGGCCGGCGGCTCGCGGGAAATGTTGATTTTCTCCGGCCGCAGCGCCACCCACAGGTCGGCGCTGGGCGGCGCGGCCACCCCGTGGTCAATGAAGATGGTGCAGCCGGCCTCGTCGGCGGCGATCCGCACATAGTTGCTGTCTTCGTCCACGATGCGCCCGGCAAACATATTCACCGAGCCGATGAAGTCCGCCACGAAGCGGCTGGTGGGGTATTCGTAGATTTCGCTGGGCGTGCCGACCTGCACGATTTGCCCGAGGTTCATGACGCCGATGCGCGAGGCCAGCGTCATGGCCTCTTCCTGATCGTGGGTCACCACGATGAAGGTCACGCCCAGCTTGTCCTGCAGATTCATCAACTCGAACTGGGTCGACTCGCGCAGTTTGCGATCCAGTGCGCCCAGCGGTTCGTCCAGCAGCAGCAGTTTCGGTTCTTTCACCAGCGAGCGGGCCAGCGCCACGCGCTGCCGCTGGCCGCCGGACAACTGGTGCGGCTTGCGGCGGGCAAAAGGAGAGAGCTTGACCAGTTCCAGCATGGCCGCGACGCGGTCGCGAATTTCGCTGCGTGGGGTGTTGTCCTGCTTGAGGCCAAACGCGACGTTGTCCTGCACCGACATGTGCGGAAACAGCGCGTAGGACTGGAACATCATGTTGACCGGCCGGCGGTAGGGCGGGATGCCCGCCATGTCCTGGCCATCGATGAAAATCTGGCCGCTGGTCGGTTCTTCGAAGCCCGCCAGCATCCGCAGCAGCGTGCTTTTGCCGCAGCCCGAACCGCCCAGCAGGCAAAAAAGCTCCTGCCGGTAGACGTTCAGCGACACATCGTTGACGGCGGTGAAGTCACCAAAGCGCTTGGTGACGTTGCGGATACTGATATAGGGCTCGGCCGCCGGGTCCTTCCACGGCTCCAGAGCGGAAGATTCAGGCTTTTTGCCGTCCAGCATGCCTAGCCCTCGATGATGATCTGCGCGTAATCCCGCTTACTGGTTGGTCTTGATCCGGGTCCAGGCGCGGGTCGACAGGCGGTCGTATTCCGGGCTGTTCACGGCGTTCGGAAAGAGGTTGGCCTTGGTCGCGTCATCTGGATACACCGACACGTCCTTGCGGATGTCCTCGTTGACGAACTCAGTCGCGGCGGCATTGCCGTTGGCGTAGTTCACGGTGTTGGTCACCGCCGCAATCACCTTCGCGCGCAGGATGTAGTCGAGGAACTTGTGCGCGTTATCCGGGTGCTTGGCGTCTTTGGGAATACCCATGGTGTCGAACCACATCAGCGCGCCTTCTTTCGGAATGAAGTAGGCAATCTCGTTGCCGTTCTTCGCTTCCCCGGCGCGGTCGCGGGCGATGAACACGTCGCCACTCCAGCCCAGCACCATGCAGACCTCACCGTTGGCGAGGTCGTTGATGTACTGCGAGGAGTGGAAGTACTTGATGCTGGGCCGCACGCCCATCAGCAGGGCTTCGACTTTCTTCAGGTTTTCTTCGGTCTGGCTCGCGGTGGGCAGGCCGAGGTAGCGGAGCGCCGAGGGGAAGACTTCGGCCGGCGCGTCCAGCATGGTCACGCCACAGTCCTTGAACTTCGACACCACCTCCGGCTTGAACACCATGTCCCAGCTGCCGATCGGCGCGTCCGGCATGCGTTCCTTGATTTTCTTTACGTTGTAGCCGATGCCGGTAGTGCCCCACATCCAGGGCACGATGTGCTTGTTGTCCGGGTCGTAGCCCGCCAGCACTTTCATGATCCCGGCGTCGAGGTTCTTGTAGTTCGGCAGCTTGGCGCGGTCGAGTGCCTGGAAGATGCCGGCCTGAATCTGCCGCGCGACGAAGCTCGCCGAGGGCACGACCAGGTCATAGCCCGTGTTGCCGGCCAGCAGCTTGGCTTCGAGCACTTCGTTGGAGTCGAAGACGTCGTAGCGCACCTTGATGCCGGTTTCTTTCTCGAAGTTGGCCAGCGTGTCGGGCGCGATGTAGTCCGACCAGTTGTAGATGTTGAGCACCTTTTCTTCAGACTGCGCACTGGCCGTCCCGGCACACAGCG
>JAURHQ010000273.1 GCA_030833185.1 Gammaproteobacteria bacterium
CTTCGAGGCGGGCATCGGCCTCGGCGCATTGGCGCGGCTGTGCCGGGCGCTGGATGCGGCGAACTGCGATGAAACTGCCGCGCAGCTTGCTGTGCTGCGTCAGTTCGTCGAACGCCGGCGCGAAGCGTTGGCCAATCTGGAAGTGCAGTTGGCCGCCATGCCGACCGCGCCGGCACAGCATGCGGAGAGTTTGCCATGAACAGCCCCGAGCGCATGCCGGCCGAGACGCACAAACCGTTCACCGGCTACCTGTGGGGCACGCTGGCCGTGCTGACTTGCCCCTGCCACCTGTCCATCCTCGCTGCCGTGCTGGCCGGCACAACCGCCGGTGCATTCCTTGTCGAGTATTGGGTCATCACGGCGCTCGGTTTGACCGGCCTGTTTCTTCTGTCACTGGCGCGGGCGTTGCGGGCATTCAGGGAAAGATCATGAGCGCTTCCCGGCCGGATGGATGGACTACGGCGGAGGGCCCAAGCGTTCGAGCGCGGGCAAGGCTTTCTGTTCGCAAAGCCGATGCCGGCGGCGGCATTCGCCGTCTTCGTCAGTCAATGGAGGGGTGCCACCATGAATGCAAATGATCCGACCGCCACCAGTTGCTGCGTGTGCTGCAAGGAAATTCCGCTCGATGCCGCCTTCACACCGGAAGGCGCGGAGTACGTCGAGCACTTCTGCGGGCTGGAGTGTTATCAACGTTTCCAGGCGCGGGCCAGCACTGCGACCGAAACGAGCGGCGAACCGAACGCTTGCGGTTCGCCGCCGTCAAATTGAGACAAACCACGCTTTCGCTACGTCGCCTCATGTCGGCATCAAATTCGGCTGAGTAGCTTCTCGCCATCTGGACGTAGCTCGCCCTTGGGTGAAATATGCCGATACAGGGTCTGCCGCGTGATGCCAAGTTCCTGGCACAGGTCGCCGACCTTGGTCTCTGACTGCCCCATTGCCGCCATCGCCAGCCGCAGCTTGGCGGCGGTCATCTTGAACGGCCGGCCGCCTTTCCGGCCGCGTGCCCGTGCTGAGGCCAGGCCCGCCACGGTGCGCTCGGCGATCAACTCGCGCTCGAACTCGGCCAGCGCGGCGAAGATACCGAAGACCAGCTTGCCGGCGGCGGTCGTGGTGTCAATGGCCGCGCCGTGCCCGGTCAGCACCTTGAGGCCGATGCCGCGTCCGGTCAGGTCATGGACGGTATTGATCAGATGGCGCAGGTCGCGCCCGAGCCGATCCAGTTTCCAAACGACCAACGTGTCGCCTGGCCGTAGTGCCTTCAGACAGCTCGCCAGACCGGGACGATCCTCGCGTTTTCCGGACGCTTGGTCTTCATAGAGATGCGCCGGATCAACACCGGCCGCGACCAGCGCATCGCGCTGCAAGTCCGTCGCCTGGGAGCCATCCGCCTTCGATACTCGCATGTAGCCAATCAGCATCTTGTACCTGTCACATATACGTTCGATTATGTGACAGTTTGCATCGGGAAGCTCTGCACGTGGGGGTTGGGGAGCAATGGAACTGAAAACCAACGTAAGCCGAATTAGAGTTCGTTTTACTCGTCAGCGACTGCGAATTAACGAACTTTGATTCGTGAGAAAGGTTTATTGCACTGATTTTCGGGTGTTGGTGACCTTTCCTCGCGATAGCGGAAACGGTTTCATAAAACGGTCGTTTTTCGAAACTATCCAGACGTTGCAAGGGTTTGCGGGGCAGCGACTGAGCTTAAGTGCACTTTCTGTTCCGTTGCTCCCCCAACCCCTATTTCCAGCAGCGAGGTGATGAATTCGTTTTGCTGTTGTGCGGCGGCGACAAAAGCAGCCAAAGCCGTGATATTGAAGCGGCTAAAAAACTCGCCAGCGAGTGGAGGTCAGAATGAGCGAAAAAATTTACGACTACGACCCAGCAGCAGCCCTAGACGGCCCTGAAGCAATCGCCGTCTTCATGGCGGAGCCCTGCCATTTCCTCTCAGCGCCATAATCCAGGACCTTCATCTCCTCTCTCCTTGATTCCGTACTTAACTACGGAGGTAGAGTTGAATCGTGGATCGAAAACCCGAGAGGAGATCGCCGTTATGAAACACCTAAGACTGCTGCTGGTAGTGGGTGCGACTCTGCTGTCATCCACCGTATGGGCCGAGGGCGGGAGCGACCGAGCGATTGAGCGAATTGCTGCACGCGAGAGGGCTGAAGCGACCCTGGTGGCGGAAACCGTCAAGGAGATAAAGCAACTGGGCCCCACGGCGGCAGGCCGTAGCGAAGCGCAGCCCGCCTGTCCGCCTGCAAAGTAGAGCCTGTGCTACTCGACCAGATGCAACGTGAGCCCACTCTGCTGAGGCGCGAGGGCAAATAGCAATACCAAACTGTGCCCTTTGCAAGTGCTCCTTTGGCCATTCAGCGGCGCTCATTGAGCGCCGCTTTTTTCTAAGCGCAAGCCGACCAACAGGGGCGCCTTACGCAACGGGAAATCCTCGGTTAACGCCCGAGTTGTCCCCATGCAGCGAAACGATCAGCGGACAGGAAACAGTCCCGTGGCTCGCACAACAGTCGTGAACCAGTTGCTCCAAAACTGACTCGATCCGTCGCAGATCCGCGAGCTTGCCACGCACATCCCCAAGCTTCTGCTCGGCGAGCACACGCGCTTCATCGCAGTGAGCACCGTCATCCAGCCTCAACAGCCCGGCCACTTCATCGAGGCTAAAGCCCAGCCGTTGCGCGGATTTAACGAATTTCACCCGGGCGACATCCGCCTCACCGTAACGGCGAATGCTGCCGTAGGGCTTGTCCGGTTCGGGTAACAGCGCCTTGCGTTGATAGAACCGGATGGTTTCCACGTTGACCCCGGCCGCCTTGGCGAAAGCGCCAATGGTCAGGCTTTCCAAATTGTTTTTCATACCGCTTGATTCCGTACATGACTACGGGACTAACCTTAAACCATCGATCAAATGCTCGAAAGGAGAAATGCATGTCTGAACCATCAAACGGGCGCGCCCCTCTTGTCGCCGGGGGGCTTGCGGCGATTCTCGCCTCGGCTTGCTGCCTGGGGCCGCTGGTTCTGATCGCCCTGGGGTTCAGCGGCGCTTGGATCGGCAACTTGACGGTGTTGGAACCTTATCGCCCGATCTTCATCGGCGCGGCGCTGGTTGCACTGTTCTTTGCCTGGCGGCGCATCGTCCGACCGACCGCAGCCTGCAAGCCGGGCGAGGTGTGCGCGATTCCGCAAGTGCGCACCACCTACAAGCTCATTTTCTGGTTCGTCGCCGTGTTGGTCTTGGTCGCGCTTGGTTTTCCCTACGTCATGCCATTTTTCTACTAATCAGGAGTTCATCATGAAAAAGCTGTTTGCCTCCCTCGCTCTCGCCGCTTTCGTTGCCCCCGTGTTCGCCGCCACTCAGACCGTCACGCTGTCCGTGCCTGGCATGACCTGCGCCTCTTGCCCGATCACTGTCAAGCACGCGCTTTCCAAGGTTGAGGGCGTGAGCAAGACCGACGTAAGTTTCGACAAGCGCCAGGCCGTCGTCACCTTCGACGATGCCAAGACCAACGTCCAGAAGTTGACCAAGGCGACCGAGGACGCGGGCTATCCGTCCAGCCTCAAACGCTGATCCGTTAACCGAACTCGGGAGCGACACATGGGACTCATCACGCGCATCGCTGGCAAAACCGGCGCGCTCGGCAGCGTCGTTTCCGCGATGGGCTGCGCCGCCTGTTTTCCTGCCATCGCCAGCTTGGGCGCGGCCATCGGGCTGGGCTTTCTACAGGAATACGAAGGCTTGTTCATTTTCACGCTGCTGCCGCTGTTCGCCGTCGTCGCTTTGCTGGCGAATGCACTG
>JAURHQ010000274.1 GCA_030833185.1 Gammaproteobacteria bacterium
ACGCCGTAGGCATGGAGATCAGCGCGATGAAGGCTGAGGTGGGTGGCCTTTACGACGCGATCGGCGAGAACACCGACGCCACCAAGAAGATCGCCGAGGACACGGCCGAGCTGGTCAAGGTGGCCAAAAGCGTCAAGGGCACCGTGGATGTGCTCTCGTGGGTGGGCAAGGTGGCCAAGGGCTTGTTTTGGGTGATCGTCACCATCGCGGTGGCCGGGGCGCTGCTCTACGGCACCATTGTCGAGCGCGCGGTGCCATCATCCGCCGCGCCCACAGCCCCGGCGAAGTAAATGGACGACGCAGACCGCGCCGATGCTGAGGTCGAACGCCTCACCCAGCAGGCGCTGGCCAACCGCAAGCGCAGCAGCATGCCCATCTGCGGCCGTTGCTACGGCTGCGGCGAGCCCATCGCCGGCCGCCTGTTCCACGACGCCGACTGCCGCGACGAATACCAGCGCCGGCAGGATTCACGCGCGCGCAACGGGCGCTAAATGGGCAACACCGTGACCTCGGCCTCCGCGTTCGCCGGGTGCGGATTGGTGTAAAGCCGCACGCCGGGCTGCACCACAAACGATTCGCCACCAGCCTCAATCACATCGCCTGGAATCGGCACCCGACCAAGGCGCGATTCAAACCAGCGCGTGGTGTTCGCCACAACAATCCTCACCGTGGGCATAAGGTCCTTTCAAATAGCACGCCGTAGCCTCGATGCAGCAACGCGGAATCGAGGGGCCGTCAGCCTTCCTCCGTCCACGCGCCGCATTTGTCGCAATAATAAGTTGGGGTCGGCTTGCTGCCGCCGATGCGCTCGCCAATCCCGGCAAGGTCGTCAACCGACACCATGCCAGTGCGCAGCGCCTCGGTGGGTGTTAGGCGTTTATCGTCGGCCTGATCAACCGCCGCCGCGCGGTGCTTATCCGCAAACGCGCGCCACTGCGCTGCCATGTATTCGCCCAGCTCCACGGCTTCGGCGGGGGTCAACATGTCAATGCTCCGACCAGCGCCGGGCGCGATGACGTCGTGCTCACTGTCATGGCCGCTGTAAAGCATGAGATCGGTGCCCAGCCCCCACACCCCGCACACCGGTTCAATGGTTTTGCCGGTGCTGTCAAAGGTAAATTGTGCTTCGCCGTAGACGATAGTGATTTTCATGCTCTTCCTCTCAAGCCGCCGCGCGGCTGTCTTCGTGGGCGATGCGGCGGCAGATCGCGTCCCGTTCGGGGTCGAATTGTGCCGCACGTCGCAGGTAATCGGTCAGATCGGAAAGGCCTCGTGCTTGACGCCGTCGAGCAGGTTGCCGGATAGTGCCTTGCCAACGCTCACCATGCGAACGTCGCTGGCGTCCCACTGCCGGTGATCGTCTGGCGCGTTTGTGTGGTAGCTCCCGTCCAGCTTGACGTGCACGCAATCAAACTGGCCGTGGTCAAGCATCCGCATGGCCCGATCCATTCCGGACTCCGGTATCCATTCCCCCCACTGTTTGAAGAAGTACGGTACCGAAGCGGCCTTGCATTGGTCTCGCAATGATGCAAACCAGTCGGGGTGCGACGGCCGCGCGTGCGGGCCGCTTTCGCCGCCGGCGATGACCCAATGCAATTCAGCGTCTCCGCCGCCGATTTGCCAGGGCATGCGATTGATAGCGCGCTGAATATCAATCGCCCCCAGCATCGGCTCAATCGAAAGAAACCGCTTCGCCGCCGGTACCGACAGCAGCTTCGGGATGTCGCGGTCGGCTTCCTGCTGGTTGCAGATGGTGGCTCCGAGCCAGACGTTTGCCCACGGCCATGCAGATGCGGAATGGTTGAATACCGCATCAGCGTGCGCCTCGAAAATCATCTTCGCGGCATTGCCGATGCGCTTCGTCAACAGTTGCCACGTCAGGTGCGGCGTGGCGGCGATCAGGCGGAACAGATCGGCCCGCCACGCGGGATCAACCTCGTTGTCGAACACGTCCGCCAGCGACGCGCAGAACACCCGCCGATTGCGGCCGTGCTCGCGGTAGAACGCCTCGTGCTCGCGCTCCCACTGCAGCGGGAGTTTCCAGTTCGTCGCGCTGGTGCGAACGCGCGGTTTGCCCGGCCCCCACTCCGCGCGCTTGAAGCGCCCCTCGACCAGCGTTTGCGCGTAGCAGTGGTCGCAAGCTGGGCTGACGGCGGTGCAACCCATCCACGGATTAAAGGTGCTGTCGGTCCAAGCGATGTTGGTGGTGTCAGCCATGATCATTCCTTTCCTTTGCGCAGCCAGCACCACGCGGCGAGGGCGATGGTGACGACCATCATCCCCACCATCACCGGCCCACCCACGGGCACGGGCCGCGCCTCAAAGCACGGCTCGGACGTGGCCACACAAGCCGTCGGCGTGCAGATCACGACGGTGGGGCATTGGTTTTTAGGGGTGTTGGTCATGCGGCCTCCTTGGTGGTGGTGCGTTGCTGTTCGCGGTAGTTGGCGGCCACCAGCGCGCGGAGCACCGCGATCTGGTCCTGCGCGCGCGCGCGCCCGGTGAGCGCTCGCAGCTCTTCAGGGGTCAGGAATAGGGGCGGGGGTTGCATGCTAGACGGCAGCGACGGCAGCGTCGAATTCGTCGATATTGGTATCGAGCTGCAGGTACTCGAGCGCATCAGCGATGAGGGTAGCTTTAGCCTTTGTGTCGGCATGGCCAATGATCTTGAGGCCTTCGGTGTCTATGATGCGCCAGACATCGCCTTCGTCAGATTCGTCGCCGTCGAGGTATTGATGCGCGATGAAGCGGCGGCAGTTGGCGTGCCAGCCCTTGCGCCACGAAGGGGTCATTGGCTGTCCGGCTCCGTCCAGTTTGCCGGTACGCGAAGGCTCCACTCCATCCGCCATGCGTAGTGCAGCCACACTTCGCGCTGCTGTGGCTCTTGATTGATCCGGTGGCGATGTGCGTAGTGCTTGGCTTTGTGCCACGTTTCGAACCATAGTGTTCGCTCCTCAATGTTTGGTTGGCAGGTGGATGACGCCTGGATGTCCATAGTGGTCTGCCCACAGGTCGTATTGCGGGTCGAGCGCGAAGGTGTCGGCACAGAGCACGCGGACGAACCCTTCGTGGCCTGTCTCTTCGCGGTGCACTCGTATGAGGTTCTCGAAGCAGACCTGTGCGGCGTCGGGGTCGATCTCGATGACGATGCAGTTCTCGGCGAGTTCGCGTTTGCGATCAGGGCTGAGCGGCGCGATCTGCAACAAGCGTGCGGTAAAGATGCCGGTTCCGCCAAATGGGTCAAGCCATTCGATGCCTTGATCGGGATCGCGGCCGCGCTCTGTCTTGAGTTGGTGAATGAGGGACTGAATGATGAAGTCGGTGACTTCAGTCGGTGTGACGACGACGCCGTGATGCTGCTGGCGGCGACGGTTGGTGCTGGTCTGGTATTCGAGCGAGATGCGCTGCTGCTCGGCGGATTTTTCGGCGTCAGTTCTCATTTCCGTCCGCCTTTGCGTTGCGGCAAGAACGTGGCCACGGTGGTGACGATGCCGAGCGTGATGAGCAGCAGCCACGGCAGGTCGTGGAGGAATTCGGTCATGGTTGCCAGCCCTTGAGGGGGTCGCCAAGTGCGTAGGCGCGCTCAAATCGGGTGCGGCTGGCGCCCATCTGTATGTACTGGCGCGCGCTTTCGATAGCAGCTTTTCGGGTGCGCTCAAACCCGCCTACGGTGTAGCCAAATTCAATGCTGTACACGGCCCAGCAATCGCGACCGAACTCTGGCGTCTTCGCAACCATCTGTATGTACTGGCGCGCGCTTTCGATAGCAGCTTTTCGGGTGCGCTCAAACCCGCCTACGGAGTAGCCAAAT
>JAURHQ010000275.1 GCA_030833185.1 Gammaproteobacteria bacterium
CGGCTGGAGGACTTGCAGGCGGCGGCGCGCGCGGCGCGGCGCGGTCTGTGGCGGGACCGTAATCCGGTGCCGCCGTGGGAGCATCGCGCGCACTATCGCCCGCACCGCCGGCACTGAATGGTTTAACCCTGATTTTTGGCTAAGAGAAACTGCATGTTCAGCACACTGATGAAAACGGGCGCGGCGCTCGCGCTGCTGTTGACGCTGGCCGGCTGCTCCGAGGAGCAGCAAAACCGGCTGTCCCGCATGGGCGTGACCTGGCTGGAAGGCAATTATCGCGTGACCTTCGCGGCCGACGGCCATGTGAAGGTCTGGGAAGTGAAGGGCGGCAAGGTCACCAGCGAGCCCGGCAAGGGCTACTACTATTTCTGGGCCAACGTCGATGGCCAGAATCGCTACGTGCAGACGCCCATCGAGCGCAGCTACATCGAGGAAATGCCGTAGGCCGGAGGTCCCGGCCGCACGGCGCGCCTCGCGCTCAGGGCACCTGAATCGATCGCAGGTAAATCAGCGTCTCGACCAGTTGCCCGCGCAAGCCGGTCTCGCCGCCCAGCCCCGCGCTTTTCAGCTCCTTCCCCCAGATCGGCATGTCGCGGGTGCCGTGGGCGACCAGCATATTGCGGCCGTCGATGGTGTCGTAAGCGTGACCGAACGGAAACTCGCCCTTGTTCTGTTTGGCGAGTTGCGTGAGGTCGGCGGGTTTCGTTTTCATCATATTGGCGAAAGGGCCGTCGCCGGTCGCGCTGACGCCGTGGCAGACCGCGCAATGTTCGGCAAAGCGGGCTTTACCTGAGTTTTCCACGCCTTCATCGGCGCGGCTGGCGTATTGCATCGTCAGCAGGCTGGTAACGAGGGCGGCGGTGAGTAGGGGGTGACGCATGGGCTAGCTCCTGTCATGACCGTGAGGGATCGGCGCGGCACGCGGCGAGGCCGGCGCACCGCAGTCAGGGCTAGTAAACAGGCAGGCAGAAAGACCGGCTTGCGCCGGCTCAAGCGCGCGCGACTTGGCGCGCGGCAAACGCGACCCGTGGGGCCTTAGGGCAACAGACGGTCGATGGTAATGGCGACGGCCGCGTCTGGCCCGACCGCTACACCCGCCTGCTTGCCTTCCAGATCGCCGCTGGCGGCGACCGGCTGGCCTTGCTGGCTGATGCGGGCGATGACGTCGACCTCGGTCGCGCTGCTGAGGCGCGCAGTGGGCGCCATGGCGAGGGTGTCGTCCAGCACCACGGTCACCGGCAGTTCGCTGGCCGACAGGCGTTTCACCGCCAGCGGCATCGGCATGCCGGCGGGACGTTTCGCCAGCACAAACAGCAGGGCCCCCGGGCCGACCTTGTCGGCCAGCGCCGGGTCGAGTTGCACTTTTACCGTGAGCCGTGGCCCGCCGCTGGCGGCATCGGCGACGGCGGAGGGCGCCGCGCCGGGTTTGCCGCCCAGCGCGGCGATTTGCTTGTCCAGTTCTTCCACTGGCTGTTCGGCGGCGACCGCCGCCACGCGCGCCCGCTGCAGATAGCCCAGCGCTTCGTCCTGTTTGCCCGCTTCCTCAGCCGCCAGCCCCGCCAGCCACAGCGCGGTGGGATTGGCCGGCTCTACCGCCAGCGCGCGTTGGACGAGTTCGGCCGGCCGCCCGCTGAGGCGTCCGCCGTTCAGCATCGCCAGCGCGTCGGCGTACTGCACCAGCACGCCCGGCACATCGCCGGCCAGTTTCAGCACGGCTTCAAATTCATCCACCGCCTTGCCGTAGCTTTTGGCCGCCATGTGCACGCGCGCCAGCCACATGCGGGGTTCGGGGTCGTTGGGTGCGGCCGCGATGCGTTTGTTGAGTTCGTCGACCATTTGCTCGGGCGAAGGATGGTCGCCCGGCGCGTCGGTCGGTGCTTCCCCGCTGGCCATTTCGGGCATGCCGAGGTGCAGATAGACGGGGATAGAAACGGCAACCAGCACGGCGGTAAGGACCAGCAAGGCGCTCAAGCGGTGGCCCGCCGGCGCCGCCGTCGTCGGCAAGGCCGGCCTGACTTCGCGCACTGCGATGCGGGCCAGTTCGGCTTCCAGCGTCTGCCGGTGTTCGGGCGTTAGCGTGCCGTCGGCCAGATCCAGCATCAGTTCGTCCCGGCGCTGGGCGTAGACCGCATCGGCCGATTGTTCGGTGGCCGCCTTCAGGCGCGCGCCGCGCAGGGCGATGAAGGTCAGCACCCCAAGCAAGGCGGTGCCAATCAGAAACCACAAGCTGCTCATGGCGACTCCGGGGATTTACCGGTGAGGGCGGCGACCGCGGCGTCTTCGCCGCTGTCCGGCGGGGGCACCTCTGGCCGGCGACGGGCGATGCGCCACCACACGCCGCCGGCGATTGCCAACAGCAGCGCCGGGCCAAACCACAGCAGCCAGGTCAGCGGGGAAACCGGTGGCCGATAGAGCACAAACTCGCCGTAGCGGGCGACCAGAAAATCGATGATTTCCCGATCGCTCTGGCCGGCGGTGATCATTCGGTAGACCTCGTTGCGCAGGTCCTGCGCGAGGTCCGCGTGGGAGTCCGCCAGCGACTGGTTCTGGCACACCAGACAGCGCAGTTCTTCGGCGAGGCGCTGGTAGCGTGCGGCCTGCTCGGGCTGCGCAAACTCGAACGGGGTGTCGGCGGCCGGTGCGGCCAGCGCCACGGCCCACAGGCACAGGGCAAGGCAGGCCCGGATCACGGCGCTGGCTCCGCCACCAGCTTGGCCAGCAGCGGCTTGACGTCGTTGCGCCAGGCCTCGGGCGTCAGCGGCCCGACCTGCTTGAAGCGAATTACGCCGCGGCGGTCGAGCACAAACGTTTCAGGCACGCCGTACACGCCAAGGTCGAGGCCGAGCTTGCCGGCCGGATCAAACAGCACGTCGCGATAAGGATTGCCATGCGCCTGCAACAGGGCGCGGCCGTCCGCGCGGCTGTCCTTGTAGTCGATACCGATGATTTCCACCTGTTCGCGCTGCGCGATTTCCATCAGCAGCGGATGCTCCACCCGGCAGGCGCTGCACCAGGAGGCGAAGATATTGACCAGCACCGGACGCCCCAGCAGGTCGGCTTTGGTGCGGATAATGGCCGGGTCATCCAGCGTTTCCAGCGAGAACTCGGGCGCCGGCTTGTTGATGAGCGGAGAGGGCACGTAGCGCGGGTCGAGTTTCAGCCCGATGAAGAGCACCGCGACCAGCACGCCGAAAATAGCGATGGGCACCAGATAGCGCATGGCCGTCAGGACTGGCCCAGCGCCGAGCCGGCCGGAACAGACGCTTCCGCCGCTTGACGATAGCGCCGGTCGCCCAGACCGAGCAGGCCGCCGGCGGCCATCATCAGCGCGCCCAGCCACACCAGCCGTACCCAGGCCTTGTAGCTGACGCGCACGCTCCAGGCTTTGCCGTCCAGCGGTTCGCCGAGCGACACGTAGAGATCCCCACGCAGGCCGGGCGCAATGCCGGCTTCGGTCATGGGCATGCTGCGCACGGTGTAAATCCGTTTTTGCGGTCGCAGTTCGCCCAGCGATTTGCCGTCCTGCCAGACGGTAAAGCGGGCTTCCTCGGCCTTGAAGTTGGGGCCCGGGCGCTCGGTCAGCGACTCGAAGCGGAATTCGTAGCCGTGCAGGCTGACGGCGTCACCCGGGGCCATGCGGGCGTGTTTCTCGACGCTGAGCGCGGTGGTCAGGCAGACCCCGGCGATGGCGACGGCGAAACCAAGATGCGCCAGACATTGACCGTAGAAACCGCGCGGTAGCGCAGCCAGCGCCGCGCGGGTCGACTGCCGACCGCTGACGCGTTCGCGGATGCCCT
>JAURHQ010000276.1 GCA_030833185.1 Gammaproteobacteria bacterium
CTACATGGGTTGGACCGAAGCGGCCGACATGATCATCAATTCCATGGATCGCACCATCGGCGACAAGATCGTGACCTACGACTTTGCCCGCATGATGGACGGCGCCACGGAAGTGAAGTGCAGCGAGTTCGCCACGGCGATGATCGAACGGCTGTAAGCCGACATGCCTGCGACGACGTCTCGCGCGCCCCTGTTTGAAGCAGGCAGGCTGGTGCGCGAGGCGTTCGTCAAATACAACGATAATTTCGGCCGAATCACCCGTCGGGCCAAACAGCGCTTTGAAGCGCGGGACTGGCACGGCGCCGAACGCGACTTCGGCGAGCGCATCGAGCTTTACACCAAATCGGTCGACCGCGCGGTCGCAGCCCTCACCCGTCTACTCGGACAGGAAGCACAGGAACACGCCAAGTGGCGCGAGCTGAAAGCCATTTTTGGCGAGCGCGTCGACGGCATCCCGGACGGCGCTTTCTCCAAAACCTTTTTCAATTCGGTTAGCCGCCGGATCCTGCACACGGTCGGCACCGACCCCGACGCCGAATTCGTCGACGTGCGGTTCAACCTGCACGACGCGCGTCGCCACGCGGTGGAATGCCGCAGCTACATCAACTGGGGCTCGGTCACCGAAAGCCTGCGGCTGTTGCTGGCCGACTGCAGTTTCGATGTGCCCTACGCCAATCTGGGGCGCGACGTCGGCCGCATCGAAGCCGAGCTCACCGCCTACGTGGCGACGCTGGAAACCTCGCCCGGCGCGATCCTGCGCTTTGATTTTCTGCCGGCGGTCTTCTACCAGTCGAACAAGGCTTATCTGATCGGCAAAGCCTTCTGGCGCCAGCACGAAGCGCCGTTGGTCATCGCGCTTGGTCACCACGAATCTGGCGTCGTCGTTGACTCGATCATGATGTCGGTCGACGACATCAGCATCCTGTTCGGCTTCACCCGCTCCTATTTTTTCGTCGATCTGGAACCGGTCGAAGGCGCGGTATTTTTCATCCACTCGTTGCTGCCGGGCAAGCCGATCGACGAGCTCTACACCGTGCTGGGGCGTTTGCGGCAGGGCAAAACCGAGCGCTACCAGATTTTCTCCACGCATCTGGCCAGTTGCGAGGACCGCTTCATCACAGCGCCAGGCGACCGCGGGCTGGTCATGATTGTCTTCACCCTGCCCTCCTACGATCTGGTCTTCAAAATCATCCGTGACCGCTTCGGGTTTCCCAAGAACACCAGCCGGCACGAGGTGATGTCGAAGTATGAATTCGTGCTCATGCACGACCGCGCGGGTCGCCTGATCGACACCCAGGAGTTCTCGGACATCGAGTTCCCGCTGGACAAGTTCGAGCAGGAAGTGGTGGACGAACTGCTGGCTGAGGCCGGCGAAACCACCCGGATCGACAACGGCCAGCTGATCCTGCGTCACCTGTACATGGAGCGCCGCCTGCGCCCGCTGAATCTCTATCTGCGAGAAAGTCCGCGCGAAGCGGCCGAAGCCGCGGTCATTGATTACGGCCAGGCGCTCAAAGACCTTGCCCGCGCCAACATCTTCCCCGGCGATTTGCTGATCAAGAATTTTGGCGTTACCCGCCACGGCCGGGTGATTTTTTACGACTACGACGAGCTCTGTCTGGTCACCGAATGCAACTTCCGCGAAGTGCCGGAATCGCGCTTCGACGAAGACGAATTCCGTCCGCGTCCGTGGTTTCACGTCAACTCAAACGACGTGTTTCCCGAGGAATTTCTCAAGTTTCTGGCGATCGAGCCCTCGCTCCGCGAGGTCTTTACGGCGCACCACGCCGACCTGCTCACCGTTGAGTTCTGGCGCGACCTGCAGCAGGTGCATCGCCAGAGCCAAAGCAGGGAGCGCAGTACGCAAGGCGCCCACGCCCGCCCCCGCCCCCGCCTCGCCTTCAGCTAAACCTGCGCCGCGCGGCGTGGCCGCCCGGGCCTCAATCGCTATACTAGCCAGCCGCACGCCGCCGCCGGCTTGCGCGACACCCTTTTGATGCTGCAAGTCTGGAGATGACACACCATGTTTGAGGTCACTGACGACGCCCGGATCGTCGGCTACCGTCCGCTACTGCCGCCCGCCATCCTGCTGGAGGAACTGCCGCTGACCGAGCACGCCTCGCAGACGGTTTCGCGCGGGCGCCGACAGGCCGAACGCATCATTCAGGGCGAGGACGACCGCCTGCTGGTGGTGGTTGGCCCCTGCTCGATCCACGACACCCGCGCGGCGCTGGAATACGCCGACCATCTGCAAGGCGTGGTGGAGCGCTTCCAGAACGATCTGCTGCTGGTCATGCGGGTGTATTTCGAGAAGCCGCGCACCACCATCGGCTGGAAAGGGCTCATCAACGACCCGCGACTGGACGGCAGTTTTGATATCAATAACGGCCTGCGCACCGCGCGCCGGCTGCTGCTGGATCTGGCCCACCGCGGACTGCCTACGGGCACCGAATTTCTGGACGTCATCACGCCGCAGTTCATCGCCGATCTGGTGTCCTGGGGCGCGATTGGTGCGCGCACCACCGAGAGCCAGATCCATCGCGAACTGGCCTCCGGGCTGTCGATGCCCGTCGGCTTCAAGAACGGCACCGACGGCAGCGTCCAGATTGCGGTGGATGCGCTGGGCGCGGCACGCCACTCGCACCATTTTCTGTCCGTCACCAAACAGGGCATTGCGGCGATTGTCAGCACCTCGGGCAACCCCAATTGCCACGTGATTCTGCGCGGCGGCAAACAGCCTAACTACGACGCGGCAGCGGTCGAGGCAGCCTGCAAGGAAGCGTCGGCGGCAGCGATGGCCTGTCGACTGATGATCGACGCCAGCCACGGCAACAGCCGCAAAGACCATCGCAATCAAGCCGGGGTCGCGGCGGAAGTCGGTGCCCAGGTGGCCGGCGGCGACCGCAGCATCTGCGGGCTGATGCTGGAAAGTCATTTGCGCGAAGGCAAACAAAACCACTCGGCCGGCACGCCGCTGGTCTACGGTCAAAGCATTACCGACGCCTGCATGTCCTGGGAGATGACGGTGCCGGTGCTGGAAGACCTCGCGGCCGCCGTGCGCGCGCGGCGCACTGCCGGTTGAACGGCCTGCGCAGGCTGTTGGCGGCGCTCGCCCTGGCCAGCGTCGCCACGGTCTGCGCCGCTCGCGTTGAGTCCCCACCCCAACGGGTGGTCTCGCTGAATCTCTGCACCGATCTGCTCCTGCTGGAAATCGCCGCGCCGACGCAAATTGCCGGGCTGACCGCGCTGGCCCGCGACCCCGTCCTCTCACCCTATGCGGCTGCCGCCGCACGCCTGCCGGTGACCCGCGTACAGGCCGAAGCCCTGCTGGCGCTCGCGCCCGATTTGATTGTGGCCACACCGCAGGCGGCAGTAAGCACGGTCGCGCTCCTGCGGCAGTTGGGGCTGCGGGTTGAACTGCTGCCTCCGCCGACCACGGTCGACGAATTGCGCCAGACCCTGCGACGAACCGGCGAACTGCTGGGCCAGACCCCGCGCGCCGAAGCGCTGATCGCCAGCATCGACCCCATCGCCGCGCCGCCGGCCGGCAGCGCCTGGCTGCTACAGGCCGGCGGACATACGCCCGGCGCGGCGAGCCTGGGCCATGCCCTGCTGCTGCAGGCGGGCCTGCGCGATCTGGCGCAGCACACGCCCTATGCGAGCGGCGGCTTCGTGCCGAACCTGCCGAACAACAAGGTCGCATGGAACGGCGGACGTCTCATCGGCCCGCAGAACGAGTATCCCGGCGGCGACTGGCCGACACGCGAGGCCATCTCGAAGCAA
>JAURHQ010000277.1 GCA_030833185.1 Gammaproteobacteria bacterium
GACCCGCCGCCACGGCTTGACGGTGCCGTTGAAGATGCCGACGGCGAGCCGCCTGGCCCCTTCGAGGGCGTCCGGGCCGTCGCGGTAGCCGGTCGGGAAGTCCTGCAACTGCTTGACCAGAAGGGCAGACCCCGGCGACCGCGTCTTGCGCCGGATCCACGAGAAAGTGCGGCGCGTGCTGTGGCTTAATCCGGAGCCGCGCTCGTTCTGGAACATGGGCGATTCGGCCATGCAGAAGCTGGCTGCGGGCTGCGACCGGGTGGAGTCCTGTCGCACGCTGCTGCAGTTGGAGCGGATCATCAACGAGATTGCGCGGGGCACGGGTTGAGCCATGGGGCAGGCTGATTTTGATCTGCACTGTCGACGCTGTGAGCGCCTGGCGGCGTTTCTGGACGACAGCCGCGCGCGTTTCCCGAACTATCACTCGGCGCCGGTGGCGCCGTTTGGCGCAGACGACGCGCGGCTGGTCATTGTGGGGCTGGCGCCGGGGCTGCACGGCGCCAACGCGACCGGGCGGCCGTTTACCGGCGACCACGCGGGCATCCTGCTCTACGAGACCCTGCACCGCTTTGGTTTTGCCTCGCGGCCGCAGTCGCAGGCCCGTGACGACGGTTTGACGCTTATTGATGCCCGCATTACCAACGCGGTGAAGTGCGTGCCGCCGGCCAACAAGCCGCAACCGACCGAAATTGCCCGCTGTAACGGTTTTCTCGCGCAAGAACTGGCTTTGGCTCCGACCGACGCCGTGCTCGTTGCCCTTGGTCGCATTGCGCACGAGGCCATTCTGCGCGCGCTGGGTTTGCCCTTGCGTGAGGCCAGCTTTGCGCATGCGGCGGAGCATCGGCTTGGCGGACGCTATCTCATCGACTCCTACCACTGCAGCCGCTACAACACGCAAACGCGGCGCCTGACGCCTGCGATGTTCGAGGCGGTGTTCGAACGGGCCCGTGCGCTGCTGGACGGTGCCTCATGAGCGAACACGAGTTTCCGCCGGAACTGAAAGACAAAGTCTCGCGACTGCCCGGCCAGCCCGGGGTGTATCGCATGCTTGATGCGCGTGCGCAGGTGATTTACGTCGGCAAGGCGCGCGATCTGCGCAAGCGCGTGGGCAGCTACTTTACGCGGCAGGCCGGCCACAGCCCCAAAGTGCGCGCGATGGTGCTGCAGATTGCGGATCTGGAAGTGGTGGTCACCCGCAACGAGAACGAAGCGCTGATCCTGGAGAGCAACCTCATCAAGGAACTGCGCCCGCGCTACAACGTGGTGCTGCGCGACGACAAGAGCTATCCCTACATCTACGTCACGCTGGAACACGAGTTTCCCCGTATTGGCTTTCATCGTGGGGCGCGCAACGGGGCAGGGCGCTACTTCGGGCCTTACCCCAGCGCCGGCGCCGTGCGCGCCACGCTGAACCTGCTGCAGAAGCTGTTCGCCGTGCGCCAGTGTGAAGACAGTTTTTTCGGCAATCGCACGCGGCCATGCCTGCAATATCAAATCAAACGCTGCACCGGACCTTGCGTCGGCATGGTCAGCAAGGACGACTACCGGCGCGACATCGACAGCGCCATCCTGTTCTTGGCCGGGCGGTCGCAGGAGGTTGTGGAGACGCTGGTGGCGCGCATGCAGGACGCGGCGGACAAGATGGAATACGAGCGGGCAGGGCAGCTGCGCGACCAGATCGCGAAGCTGCAGCGCGTGCAGGCCGAGCAGCACATCACCGCAGAGTCCGGCGATTTCGACATTGTGGTTTGCCGCAAGCGCGATGACATTGGCTGCGTGCAGGTGTTCTTTGTGCGCGGCGGGCGGCATCTGGGCAACAAGACATTTTTCCCGGCGCATACCCGCGAATCCACGCCCAGCGAAATCATCGATGCCTTCCTGCCGCAGTTTTATCTGGCGGGCAGCACCGAGCGCGATATTCCGCCGGACATCATTTTGGCCGAAGCGCCGGAAGAGCAGGAGTGGCTGGTGGATGCGCTGGGCGAACGGCGCGGCGGGGTGGTGCGCTTGCGGCTCAATGTGCGCGGGGAGCGCGCCCGCTGGCTGGAAATGGCCGAGCAGAACGCCGAGCAGGCGCTGGCCGAACGTATCGCCACCGACGACAACCAGCAGCGCCGGCTGGAGGCGCTGCGCGAGGCGCTGGATTTGCCCGAGCCGCCGGCGCGTATTGAGTGTTTCGATATCAGTCACACGCGGGGCGAAGCCACGGTGGCCTCCTGCGTGGTGTTCGGGCCGCAGGGCGCCATGAAGTCCGACTATCGCCGTTTCAATATTGAAGGGATTACGCCGGGCGACGACTACGCCGCCATGCACCAGGCGCTCATGCGCCGCTATTCGCGGCTGAAGAAAGAAGAAGCCGCGATGCCCGATTTGCTGCTCATCGACGGTGGTGCCGGTCAGGTAGGGCAGGCCGTGGCGGTGCTGGCCGAGCTGCAGATTGAAGGCATCATGGTGGTCGGCGTCGCCAAGGGCACCACCCGCAAGCCGGGGCTCGAGAACCTCATCGTCAACGATGGCCGCGACGAGCGCGTGCTGCCGCGCGACTCCGCTGCCCTGCATTTGATCCAGCAGGTGCGCGACGAGGCCCACCGCTTTGCCATCACCGCGCATCGTCAGGCGCGTAGCCGCAACCGCAATCGCTCGCCGCTGGAGGCCATTCCCGGCATTGGCGCCAAGCGCCGGCAGCGGGTGATGCAGCACTTTGGCGGCATGCAGGGCCTGACCCGGGCCAGCATCGATGACTTGCAAAGAATCCCCGGGATCAGCAAACAATTGGCCGAAGCCATCCACGATGCCCTGAAAGAGCGCTGATGACGATTCCCAACACGCTGACCTTGCTCCGCATCGGGCTGATCCCGCTGTTCGTCGTGCTGTTCTGGCTGCCGTTTCAGGGCACCGACCTGCTGGCCGCAGCGGTGTTTCTGCTGGCCGCCATCACCGACTGGCTCGACGGCTATCTGGCCCGGCGTTTAGGCCAGACCTCGCGCCTTGGCGCGTTTCTCGATCCCGTGGCCGACAAACTCATTGTGGCCGTTGCGCTGGTGCTGATCCTGCAGCGCGACCCGACCATCGCCGTTGCCTTGCCCACCATGGTCATCATCGGGCGCGAGATTACCGTCTCCGCCCTACGCGAGTGGATGGCTGAACTCGGCGCCCGCGCGAAGGTGGCGGTGTCGTGGCTCGGCAAGGTCAAGACCACATTCCAGATGGTCGCGCTGTGTCTGATGATTGCCCGCGAGCCCGTCGCAGGCCTGCCCAGCTACCTCATCGGCCTCGTGGCCCTGTATGTGGCCGCCGCCCTCACGCTGTGGTCCATGGTGCTGTATTTGCGCGCGGCCTGGCCCGCATTGTCGGACGAGTAATTTTTTGCCTTGACAGATCAACTCGCCCCGTTAAACTTCCGGTCCTCCAAGCGGGAATAGCTCAGTTGGTAGAGCACAACCTTGCCAAGGTTGGGGTCGCGAGTTCGAGTCTCGTTTCCCGCTCAAAGAGCACAAAAGCCCCGGAAACGGGGCTTTTCTTTTTTGGTATTTGCTGTTTCCCAAACCATGTGCACTTTCAAACCAATCCGCATTTATAGCGTAGGGTAATGCCGAGATCAATCGCTCTCAGGGGTATTCCAATATGCGTACTGTATACGCTTTCCTGTCGGTGTGACAAAAAGAAAAAGGCCGCTCAAAGAGCGGCCTTTTTCTTTTATCTACTGCGAGAAGTTTACCTTCTGCGTTTGGTTTTCTTATCGATACCTGAGCTAGGCAATCCGTTGT
>JAURHQ010000278.1 GCA_030833185.1 Gammaproteobacteria bacterium
AGGGCCGGCAGCTTGCGAAGGGGCTCAGAAAATCCGCCGGCCTAATCCGGCTTGCAGCTCGATGCGCGCGCTCCGCACAGGACTTGCTCACCCTCCGTCGAGACAGGACACTGCACATGGACTTCTACCGCACGCGTCAAGGAGACTGCATGACACCCGCTACTGAACACTGGCTCTCGGTCAACAGCGCCCGCCTCTACGCGGTCGAGCAGGGTCAGGGCCCGCTGGTCTTGCTGGTCCACGGCTTTCCGGAACTCGCCTATTCCTGGCGCCACCAGCTGTCGGCGTTGGCGGCGGCCGGCTTCCGCGCGGTCGCGATTGAGCAGCGGGGCTACGGCCGCTCTTCGAAGTTCTGGCAGCCGGAGGCTTATCGAATTGATCGGCTGGTGGCGGATCTGGTCGGCGTGGTGAAGGCCCTGGGGGAATCGAATGCGGTGCTGGTCGGGCACGACTGGGGCGCGCCGGTAGTATGGAGCGCGGCGTGGCTACACCCCGAGGTGTTCCGCGGCGTTGTCGGCATGAGCGTGCCCTTTTCCGGCGCCGGCCTTATTGCCGTACCCGGCAACCCGTTTGGCGCGCTTCCGCTGGAAGCCTACCAGCGCGAACTGGCCGGCCCGGGGCAGGACTTCTATCACACCTACTGGAGCACGCTGGGGCCGATCATCGACGAAATTGAAAGCGACCTGCCTGGCTGGTTCGCCGACCTCATGTACTCGGTCTCTGGCGAGGCGCTGACGGCTGCCGGGTTCTCCCTGGCCGGCGCAGATCCGATCGAGCTGATTCGGCAAAGCGCGGTGTGCATTCCGCACGGTGCGCGCATGCGCGACCGCTTCTTCCCCGCCCGCCCGCTGCCCTGGTTGAGCGCGGCGGATCTAGCGGTGTATGTCGAGGCCTTTCAGCGCGCCGGCCTCCACGGGCCGCTGTCTTATTACCGCAACCTGCCCGCGGACCAAGAGCTGCTCGCCCCCTACGCCGGGCGCAAACTCACAGTGCCCGCTTATTTCATTGGGGGCGAACTTGATGTCGCGACCTGGTGGGGCGCTGAGGCGCGGCTGCGAGCCAACGAGGTCATGACGGACTATCGCGGCGAGACCGTGCTGCCGGGTTGCGGACATTGGATCCAGCAAGAGCGACCGGCGGAGACCAACGCGCTGTTGCTCGATTTTCTGCGCGGACTCGACTAAGTGCGGTCAGCTCATTCGCGGCCGGACTTCACCCTTGAGGAAAGCCCTTCCAGTTAACGCCTTAACTGAATGAGCAGGCCTTGAGACGACTCCCTCACGCCGGATCAAACATGCTTGGTTCGATGCGTGCGCCCTGAATCGCCTGCGATACCCGCCACGCACCATGAATGGCGGGGAGCAGGCCCACGCCGTTACAGCCGAGGTTGTAGAGCAGTGTGGCGTTCCGCGGATTAGGCCCAATCATGCGGACCTGATTGGGCGTGTAACCCATCAGGCCGTGCCACAGGTAGTCGTAACGCGGCGTGTGACCATCGGGCCACCCCATCACCGGCGCGATGTGCGCGTTGAGTTTGTTGAGGGCGGCGGGCGGATACGGCGCCTGCCGGTCGTATTCCTGCTCGCGCGGCTGCGGCGAATCCGGTCCGCCGATGCAAGTGAGCGTGTGAAGCTTGCCCTCGCGCGCGAACGGCCGACGGGTGGTGTAGTAGTAAGCCTGGCCTTCGCCAATCCGCGGGCTCATGAGATAGCTATTAGCGCCGGGTTTACAACTGCCTTCCGTGAGCATGCCGGCCATATACCCAATGGTGCCCTCTACCATCACCGGCAGGGCAATCTCGGGGCCGTCCGCGTTGGCCAGTTCAACGCCCACAAAACCGTTGGTACAGAGCACCAGCCTGTGGCTTTGCAGTTGGCCCTCGGGCGTAAGCGCGCGCGCTTTCCCGGCAGCGAGTTCCACCCGCACCACCGGTGAATGCTCATAGCACTGAAAGCGCGGCCCGTAGCTGGCGGCGAGGTAATGAATGAGATGCTCGCAAATGAGCGCGCTGTTCATGCACCCCTTGCGATTGGACAGCACGGCGAGATAGCGCGGGTCGTCGGTCTCGAGCAGCACTTGCACGCGTTCCTGCGGCACCAGCTCATAAAGGCCCGCAAACTCAGCTGGAATATCGGCGACAAAGGGCGCCTCGCGCGAAATCCTGATTTGCTCACGCACCAGGCCACCCCGCTTGCGCATCAGGTTGTTCTGCAAATGGACCGTCAGGTGGTTGAGCGTGAACATGCCCATGTGCCCGACGAAACGCGGCGTCGGCTCGACAAATTCCGATTCCCCCAGAATGAGATCCAGCAGGCCCCAGGCGGCGTCGACATCGCGCTGTCCAGCCACCGCTTTAGCAATGCCGAAGTCTTCTGCCAGTCGGCAAATGGGCCGCTCGAAGTAAGTCACCAACTGTCCCGCGTTAAAGCCGCTGGCCCCGTGAGCGACCCGGTTGGCCTCCAGCAACACCACCCGGTGCGCGGTTTCGCGGAGCAGAAAAAATGCAGTGGCCACGCCGGCAATGCCTGCCCCCACCACGGTGACATCGGTCTCTTGCGCACCTTGCAGCGCTGGCATCGGGGCACGTTGGGGGAGTTGTTCCAGCCAGGGCGAGCGATTCAGCGAACCGGGCGCTGAGCGCTCGGCGTTAGGCGGGGCAGAGGCATTTGCAGACTGCATGGTGTATCCCGATTTTCTTAGCCGGCGTCCTTCGGCGACCAGCAATCAAGACTATGGGTAAAGCGTGAGGCGGCCTGTTGCGCAATGGCAGCTGGCGGCTCGCAACGACTTCAGAACCGTCTCGTGGTCCCCCATCAGCATGAAGCGAATAGTGTATTTGGGGTCAGAGTAAAAACTACAGATGACTATTCGAGTTTTTACTCTGACCCCAAATTCCAGAATTGTTTTCTGGGGAGCCGACAGACGCTGACCCCAAACGCCTAGCGGGCGGCGAGTTGCGTAAAGTCGCCGACGTATCCGCGCAGTTTTTGCAGCAGGCGCACGCGCTGGTCGTGCGAGGCCTTATCGATCATGACCATGCTGATGCTGTCGGCGTGCCGGCTGGCCTCATCGATACGCGCCTGACGGGCGGGGTCCGAGCTCTGCCAGAGGCCCGTGAGATAGTCCTCGACCCAGCGGCTTGCCGCCGCCGGCGAGGGACGTTCCTGCTCGATGCGACGGAGCAGCGCCAGCAGCGTCTGGACGCGGAGCTCCCGTTCATGGAGCCACAGGCGCTCGTAGGCGGGCATTTGCCCGGCGAGGCGCTGCAGGGCCTGCCGCTGTCTGTCCGACACCTCGCCGAAGAAGAATTCGGTGCGGTCCAGCCAGCGGTCGACCCGGCCCTCGATCTGCCGCCGGGAATCTGGTGGCAGATATTCCGCATGAAGTTCCTCAGTCCGCTCGGCCAGACGCTGTTCAAGGCGAGCAATCTGTGACTCCCGCAAGCTCAACGCGAGCGCAGACAGGGGCGGTGCCAACTGCGGCACCAGCGCTAGCCACGCGCCATGCACGCGCTCGCGCCAGTCCTCGAAAACCGCCGCGTCGACCGTCGGCGCAGCTTCCAGCCGCCGCGCGGTTTGCTCGAGATAGGCCGCGTAGCCGGGCAATTCTTCGCGTCGATGCCAGTCCAGAACCACGTCGAGGTGCCGTCGCGTCTCCTGCGCCTGCTCGCCGTCCAACGCCAGATAGCGTTCGAGTTGCCAGAGCGTAAGTGCGGGTATCCAGTCGTAGCCTATGCGTGCCGTCGAACATCCG
>JAURHQ010000279.1 GCA_030833185.1 Gammaproteobacteria bacterium
CGTCGTCTCATAGATACGATCAATCTGATGCCCGAGAAGTTCTTGGGTGTTGTAAAGCCCTTCATTGCCAAGACTGATAAATTTCATGGGTTGAGGGCCAAGGGGCAATCCGGCCTTACGCGCTTCGACAAGAGCGTCCAGCGGCCTCATCATTGGATTGCGTTCCATAAATTCTTTGAGAACAGCCGCGCCTTTGGCTGACTGCAGATCCTCTTTCAGAGGCGCCGCAAGACGATCAGGATGTGGGAACACGTCTGGATTTGTCCCCGGAGACATTTGCTCAATATGCTGAACGCGATGCTGGTGCTCATGCAAAAGATTTTCAAGCAAGTCGCGATCGTCAAGCCGGACGTTGGAGCCGATTTCATCTTTAAGCTGATTGAAGTAGCCGCGATGATGCATTTCCCGCTCAAACGGAACAACAGAAGCAGAAAAGGACCCCGGGTAAAGATCATAGACTTCCGGGTGTGAAAGCAATTCGCCAAGAGAGACTTTTTCGCCACGGCGGAAGCGCTCAAGACCGGAAGGAATAAGCCGAGCAGGCGCGTCTGAAATTTCGCCAACAATTTTTCCCGAAGGGTCTGGAGCCGCCCCGTAGCGCGCAAACGCGCTGCGCGGATACATGCTCTGCCGCGTTGCGTGCTTGGCCGCCTCGAACGCTTGACGCATGGCGGGTGACATCCGAGCAGCTTCCGAGAAAAAGGTCGCCTGCGCTTCCTGCGGCATCATAGCCGCTCCGGCGAGAATGGCTGATTTTGCGTATTTCCCGGGCGCGCCGAGCGCGGCCGTCGCAATTTCAGTCGGGTCGCCGTGCTTCAGGCCGGCCGCCACGTCACGCGCGGCAAAGGCCGGCGCAGCCGGCGTGAAATAGGGCGCAACGCCAATCGCGGTTTCCAAGGCGGCGGCAGTCGCCGGCGGCGCGCGGAAAAGCTCTCTTTCGTAGCCGGAAAGCGGCTCCCGGAATGTGACCGGCGCGGTCTCAACAACGCCCGGCGCGCCGGTGTAATGCGTCATTGAACGCTTGTCTTCCTCGGAAAGCGGAGACCCGCCATCCTCGTATCCCGCGCGTTGCTGCGGATTGAACCGGCTCAAGGCATCAAGAAATGGATTTGATTGGCCGCCCTGACGGTTGCCCCCAAGCGCGCCAAGGATGCCGCCGCCAAAGATGGACGACAGCAGAGAACGAATGTCGCCACGGCCGGCGGCCGGCTGCTGATAGCCGGCGGCGCTTTGCCTCGGGTCGGCAAACGGCGACGCGTAGCCATCTGGCGTGAAGGAGCGAACGTAAGGCTGGGCGATGTTGCCGTATTGCGAAACACTTGCGGGCGCGATCGGATAGCCGCTGGCGGACATGCCAGAAACATATGGCTGGGGCACGGACGGCGCCGGCGCGCCGCCGGCGGCCATTACCTGTCGCCCGACTTCCGGCATGTAGGCGGTCGGGAATTCGTCCTCCAAAATCCGGCCGCCCGTGGCATACTGTCGCAGACCCTGGACGTATCGCCCCTCCTGCTTCCGGCCCGGGAACAACGGCGCAACGGCGTAGGAATAGAGTGCGAGGCGTCGGAAATATTCTTCCGGATCAGCCTTGCCGAGGCCGAGGTCGAGGCGCTGGGGAACGTCAGCCATGTTTTGTTACCCTCCGAAACGGGGTGGCGCAGGCTCCTCGCTCTTCAGCAGGCCAAGCGTCTTGTCGTCGATGATCTTCTTCATGGATTGATCGCCGCCGGGCGTCTTCATGACGTCCTGCGCCAGCTTGACGGCGGCAATGCGCTCGTCACTCTCGCGGTCCTTGCGGCGGTTCCAGTTTTCCATTTCATCGGTCTGGCGCGTGAATTCCGCCATCTGGAGATCGGAAGCATTTTCCATCTCGCGCATGCGCAATTCCATGGAGACGCGCTGAAGCTCTGCGTCGATCTCGGCGCGACGCGCCTGAAGCTCCATCGCCTTCTGCTGCATTTCCGCGCGCTTGATCTCAACGTCGAGCGCCTTGTTCGGATCAAGCTGCGGCGCGCCGTCGGGCCCCGCGCCAATGTCCGCCTGAACCTTGGCGGCGTTCGCCTGCGCGGTCATCATGCGGGCGTCGGCGTCCTGCTTCTTGATCTTCAACTCTTCGATTTTCGCCATGGCCTCGGGCGGCATCTGGTTGCGGCTCTCGGCCGGCGACATGAACTGTTCCGGGTTCGACCAGCCAATCGCCTTCAGCGCCGCGGTGTCGACCGCCACGGGGTCGTAGAGGGCCGGGTTCGACGCCGCGAGTTGCTTGAGCGCCATCACCTTCATGACGCGCTGCGTGTGGCTCGCCGTGTTCGGGTCAGCTTGCGGGACAAGCTCGCAGTCGTTGAGGGCGCGGATGAAAAGCTCTTCGTTCCACTTGATCGTCTGCTTGCGGCACCGCTCCCAGAAGCTCTCGGGGTGCTCCTTGAAGCAGCGGACCAGAAGCTGAAACTCATCTGCCTGCGCCGCATGCAGACGCTTGTGGACCGAGTTCATGATCTTGGTCGCCTGATCAATCAGGGCCAGCGTCGTGCCGACGGGCGCATTTTGACGCCCCTCGCCGACGGCCAGTTCGGCCGTGCCGCCGACGCGCTGGCCAGTCTCTGCGATGTTCGTCACCAGCGTCATCAAGGCGGCGCCGGGCTCCTTGTAGGGCAGCGGCATGATCGCCTGGTTGATGGGCTGGCCGCCCGTCTTCACAAGCGCTCCGCCGCCGGGCGGCACGCGGAAGATGTTGGTATTTTGCCGGCCGCCGGTGTCCGCCATGAGGAAGCCCGGGAAGTTGGCATACATGCCCGCGTCCAGCATCTCGCGCCACGCGGCCGTCACGGCGTTCGTCGTGTTCCCGAGGATGTGCAGGAGGCCGATGTCGTAGAACCCGAAACCTGGGACGAAGGTGAACTTGACGAAGTTCTGGCGCGCCTCGGGCAGACGGTCGCCCTCCTCGCCGGTAGGCTCGTCGTAGTTGCGGACTATTGACAGAATTTCCCGCGACGAGCGATCGATCGTGACGCGATACGGGATTTCGAGGCCGGTGACCTTGCCGCGGTATTTGTGCTCAAAGCCGGGGATGTCGAGTTCGCAATAGCACTCGTAAATCTCGCGGTCGCGATCGTCCGGGTTGATCGGGTCAACGGCAATGCCCTGCTGATCCGCCATCTCGCGCTTGAGTTCGTCAGCCATCGGCTGATCAGGCGTCTGAAGGTCCACGTCGCGGTAGACGCCAAGGATCTGCATGCGGCGCACAGTCGAAGGCCGCATGTAGACGCGGTGCGTCACACGCTTCGCGTCCTGCAACGTCGTCGCGGCGTTGTTTACGATAAGGTCGTCGGCGTCGACGCTGACGCTGACCGGGCGGCCGCGCAGCGGGCAGAAGTCCACCTTTTTGAACGAAGTGCCGCCGAAGCCGAGCATCAGCAGCATCTTGTCGGTGTCGGGATAATATTCTTTGGCGACGTCTGTCAGATAATGGTTCAGGTCGTTTTCGAGGGCGTCGGCGAGTTGCTCCTGCGGCGCGTGCGTGTCGACGGCGTCATTGCGGACCTTCACCGGTCCGTCGGTCGGAAGCATCTCCGAGCGGGCATTGGCCTGAAAACGGAGGACGGCTTCGAGCAGCAGCGGGTGGCGCACACGGCTCATGCCCTCGACCGGCGCACCGTCAACAGAAGACCCCAGACCCGGTATCTCCAGCTTCAAGCCCAACAGCCGCAGACCATTGGCGCGGTCTTCAATCC
>JAURHQ010000027.1 GCA_030833185.1 Gammaproteobacteria bacterium
CTATCACGATTACCAGCAGCAGGGTGGACGTTTCCTGTATCTCGCGGCCAACGGCTTCTACTGGATCTGCCAGCCGCATCCCGAGAATCCCAACATCGTGGAAGTGCGCAAGGGCGACAACGGCACGCGCGCCTGGACCGTCACACCGGGCGAATACTGCAATGCCTTCGACGGCAAGCACGGCGGCCTGTGGCGCGTGCGCGGCCGGGCCATGAGCAAGCTGCTGGGCGTGACCTTCACCTCCTTCGGCCTGACCTATTCGTCCTACTACCGGCGTGCGCCGGACAGTGAACTGGCCGAGACCAGCTGGATGTTCAAGGGCATCGGACGCGACGAACCCATCGGCAATTTTGGACTGGTGGGCGACGGCGCCGCAGGGCTCGAACTCGACCGCTACGATCTGGAACTGGGCACGCCACACCGGGCCTATCTGCTGGCCAACTCCGAAGGCCATTCCGACATGTTCGTGACCGTGACCGAAGAGTCCACCTTCAACGCGCGCGGCTACATTGCGTCCGGTACGGGCGACAATAATCCGCGCACCCGTGCCGACATCGTCTACTACAAGACGCCAAACGACGGCGGGACCTTCTCGGTGGGCTCCATGGCCTGGTGCGGATCGCTGTCGCATAACAAGTACAACAACAACGTCTCGCGTCTGACCAAGAACGTGATCGACGGCTTCCTGAAGGCGGGCCCCTTGCCGTGAGCAAACGGGCAAAATCGGCCGAAGTCCCGCTGAAGCGGGACGATACCTGGTGGCTGCATCCAGCGCTGCGCGGCCAGCAATCGCTGCCCATGGCGGCGGGTGCCGGCGGTATGCCGCACCGTTGGGTGAAGTCCGACGACCCGCCGGAAAAAGCCGAGCCTTCGCTGGAGGACGATAGTCCTTATGCCGACTTCGCCAAAATCCTCTATCGGCTGAACGGCAGCCGCCCCGGGCCCGTGCGCGGCTTCTATGTGATTGTCGGCGTTGAGCCGGGTCGCTATGCGGTGGGCCAGCTGTGTGCAGATCCGGTTACGCCGGTTCGCTTGTTTGAGGATTTGGTGTTCGACAACGAGCCGGCGGCGCGTGACAAAGCGGCCGCGCTGCGGGCAGCCTCGCCGCCGTTGGCACTCTCATGACGCCGGGCGTCCGCGTCTCCTACAGCGCCGACGGCGAGGTCGTGCATTTCGCCCTGCAGGGCCGCACCCGGCTCAACCTGATTGGCGGCGAGACCCTGCGCGCCGGGGCGGCGCAGATCCGTGCCTGTCACCAGGATGCGCACTTACGCTGCGCGGTGTTGACCGGCAGCGCGCCAGATAACTTCATCGGCGGCGCCGACCTCAAAGAACTGGGCGCGCTGACCCCGGACACCGCCGAGGCGTTCATCCGCAGCATCCACGACTTCTGTGCCGCACTCCGCGCCCTGCCGGTGCCCGTGGTGGCGCGGGTCGCCGGGCATTGTCTGGGCGGCGGGCTTGAGATCGCAGCGGCCTGTGACCTGCGCGTCGCCGCCAGCGACAGCCGGTTCGGCATGCCGGAAGTGCGCGTAGGCGTGCCCTCGGTCATTGAGGCGGCCTTGCTGCCTGCGCTGATCGGCTGGGGCCGCACGCGAGAATTGCTGCTGCGAGGTCACTTGATCGATGCGAACACCGCCGAGCGCATCGGTCTGGTGGGGCCCGTGGCTGCGCCGTCTGAGTTGGATGGTCTCGTTGCGCGCGTGGTCGACGACATCCGGGCGGGTGCGCCCGGCGCGGTACGCGCCCAAAAGCAGCTCTGTCAGCGCTGGGAAGAGCTGCCTTTGCGTGAAGCGATTGAAGCCGGGGTGGCGGCTTTTGTAAGGACCTACGACAGCGACGAGCCCGCGCGCTACGTCGCCGCTTTTTTTGCCGGGCGCCAGCGTGCCTGAGCCGGAGCAACGCGCATGATGACCAAGCCGCTACTGGTGCTGAATGCCTTCGTGGTGCGGGCCGACAGTTCGCCGCCTGCCGGCGACCGGCGGGCCCGTCCGGGCTACAACGTGAATCGCGCCGGGCAGGGGACCGAAGACGCAGACGTCGCCGACCGCATGCTGGGCATGAGCCCCGCGCCCCAGTTTGAGTGGGAAGCGTTTGACGCCTACTGGCGCAAAATTCACGGCCCCAAAATCCTGTTTCCCGATGGTCCGGAAGACCGTCAGACCGGGCTGCTGAACTACTACCTGCAGCAGCACCGGATTCCCGCCGGGCCGTGCAGCGAACACGCGCCGCCGTATGTGGCCCCGCTGGATGCTGAAGGTCGTCTGCCGCGCCACCCGGCAGCCGAGTGCCCGCCGTTTGCGCGCCCGGTATTCGACGGGCTCGCGCAGCTTGGCTACCGCAGCCGTGAGGATCTGGAAGGCTTCTTCGCCACCAACGGCACCAAGTACGGCGAGAAAATCATGCCGGATGAAGCGGTGTTTATCCGCGGTTTCGGTTTTCATATCGCGGAGGAACACGTGGTGGTACAGCGTGGCGATCGCCGCCGCGACGCGATCATCCTGCTGAAGCTGCATCAGCGCGCGGCCGGCAGCACGCGCGAACAGTTTCGCGGCCGCTGGATGGCACAACACGCGGATCTCGTGCGCCGTCACCCGCTGGCGCAACTGCTGGTGCGGCGCTATGCGCAGCTCGTCAACGTCAGTCAGCCGGGCGACAAACTTTATGATCCGGTGGGGGACCGCTACGACGGCGTCGGCGTCTATTCCTTCGCGAACATGAACGACTGCGAAGACTTCATCGCCGGCGAGGCGCATACCGCGCTGGTCGAGGAGGAACAGGCTTTCGCACCGGACACGAGCTTCTTCACCGCGCTGAACTATGTGATCTGCGATCGGGGCGACTGAACGGCGTCATTCAGCGTTTAGTGGATGTGCCTCTCCCGTGAGGGCGGCAACACCGCGACGTCAGCAGCAAGTGGGCGACAGTTGGGGGCGGGGCAAGAAGCCCCTCCCAAGCCGCTCGTGGGCGCGGCAACGCCGCGACGCAAGCGCCAAGTCAACAAACAGCCTCAGTCGGGGCGATGCCCCTCCCACGACAGCGGCAGATCATCGAGAGCCTCAGTCGGGGCTATGCCCCTCCCACAATGGCGGCGGCATCGACAGCCTCAAGTGGGGGCAAAGCCCATTTCCCCGTGGGAGCGGCAACGCCGCGACTCGAGCGCCAAGTCAACAAACAGCCTCAGTCGGGGCGATGCCCCTCCCACGAGAGCAGCAGATCATCGAGAGCCTCAGTCGGGGCGATGCCCCTCTCACGATGCCAGCCGCAAGTCGGGGCATGCTGCGCGAGGCTGGCAGAACCGCTACGCTGGCGACCCGGGAAATACTTGCGCCAGCCTTAACCGCCTGCCGCCGCTCGATCTAGTCCAGCACCTGCGGATTGCCCTGCACGCCACCGTCGACCGCCAGCAGGCTGCCGGTGGTGAAGCTGGAGGCGTTGCTGGCCAGATACAGCGCGGCTCCCACAATTTCGTGCGGCAAGCCACCGCGGCCCAGCGGGATGCGCTGGCTGGCGGCCGCATTGAAAGCGTCCATGTCCCAGGCCTTGGAAATATCGGTCAGGAAGGGGCCCGGCATGATGCAGTTCACGCGCACCTTGGGCCCAAAGGCATAGGCCAGCGAGCGGGTGAGGGCATTCAGGCCGGCCTTCGCCGCCCCGTAGGGTTCGGACTTCGGGCTCGGGGTGACGGCCGCCGTACTCGAGACGTTAATGATCGAGCCGCCGTTGCCCTGCGCCATGTGCGTGCCGACCAGCGCCGCCAGCCGGAACGGACCTTTCAGATTCAGCGCCACCACTTTGTCGAACAACTCTTCGGTGATCGCATCCAGCGAGGGATACAGCGGCGAGAGCCCGGCGTTGTTGACCAGGATGTCGATGCGGCCAAAGGCCTTCAGGGCGGTGTCGACGAGGGCGTCCAACTCCGACCAGCGGCCCACGTGGCAGCCCACCGCCAGCGCGCGCCGCCCGCGAGCCTCCACTTCACGCGCCACGGCTTCGCAAGCCTCCAGCTTGCGGCTGGCGATGATGACGTCGGCCCCATGGTCGGCGAAGGCCAGCGCCATTTCTCGGCCCAGCCCGCGGCTGCCGCCGGTAATCAAAGCGACTTTGCCGCTCAGGTCGAAGAGGTTAGTGCTCATGCGAATGCTCCTGGGAAAGCCGCGCTTCGCGCGGGCGATGGTCGCCGGCCAGCCACACATAGAAGGCGGGCACGACAAAAAGGGTAAACAGCGTACCGATGCCGAGCCCGGTCGCGATCACAAGCCCGATGTGCGAGCGGCTCATCGCGCCGGGACCGCTGGCAATCAGCAGCGGCACCATGGCAACGATCATCGCCACGGTCGTCATCAAAATGGGCCGTAGCCGGGTGGCAGCACCGGCCACTACCGCGTCGATTTTCGACAGGCCCTGCTCGCGCTGCAGCTGGTTGGAAAACTCGACGATCAGGATGCCGTTCTTGGCGATGAGCCCAATCAGCGTGATCAAACCGACCTGCGTGTAGATGTTGATACTGGCAAACCCGAGATTGATAAACGCCAGCGCGCCGGCGATCGACATCGGCACCGACATCATGATGATCAAAGGGTCGCGCCAGGACTCAAACTGCGCGGCCAGCACCAGGTAAATCACGACTGCCGCCAGAAACAGCGTAAGGACCAGCGCGCTGCCTTCCTGCATGTACTGGCGCGAGGCGCCGGCAAAATCGTAGCTGTAGCCCTGCGGGAAGTCGGTGTCGGCAGTCGCTCGCAGCCAGTCCAGCGCATCCCCCATCGACACGCCGGGCGCGGCGATGCCCTGCAGGGTCAGCGCGTTCAGCTGCTGGAACTGCGTGCGCTCGCTGGGTTCGATGGTTTGCTTGAACGTGACCAGTGACGACAGCGGCACCAGTTCGCCCGTCATCGGGCGTAGATAGTAGTTGTCGAGCAGCGAGTTGTCGGCGCGGAAGCGGTCTTCTACCTGCGGAATGACCTTGTAGCTGCGGCCTTCGAGGTTGAACCAGTTGACGTTGTTGCCGCCGAGCAGCGTGGCCAGATCGCGCCCAATCTCCTCCATCGACAGACCGAGAATGCCGGCGCGGTTCCGGTCGATTTCAATGGTCGTGCGCGGGCGCGCAAACTCGACCGACTTCTGCAGGAACATGAATTTTCCGCTTTGCATGGCCTTGCCGAGCAGCTCGTTCACGGTTTGATCGAGTTCGCCGTAATCCCCCGGCGAGCGCACCACGAACTGCACCGGCAGACCACGACCCGAGCCCGGCAGACTGGGGCGCGGAAAGGCCGCCACCTGTTGCCCGACCAGCCGGTTCAAGCGCGGCTGCAGGTCTTCCTGAATCTGCTGCTGCGAGCGTTGGCGCTCGCCCATCGGCACAATCTTGAAGCCGCCAAAGGCGGTATTGGGCGAGCCGCCGAAGCCGAGAATCGAGAAGCTTTCCTTGTACTCCGGTATCTCCGCGTAGGTTTTCAGCGTGTCCGCGACGTAGCGCTTGGTGTAGTCGATGGTGGCGGTTTCGGGCCCGCGCGACGCGACCAGCAAAATGCCCTGATCTTCATTTGGCGCGAGTTCGTGCTGGCTGGTCAGATACAGCGGGAACATGCTGAGCAGCACCAGCAGCGCAAAACCAACGAAGGCCGGCCAGTAGGGCAGGTTGCGTTGCAGGCTGCGGCGGTAGGCACCGGCCAGCCAGTCGAAGCCCCGCGCCACCCGTTGCTCGAAGGCGCTGGGCGGGCCGTCGTGCAGCACGCGGGAGGCCAGCATCGGCGAAAGCGTCAGCGCGACCACGCCAGACACCAGCACCGCCGCCGCCAGCGAAAACGCGAACTCCGTAAACAGCGTTCCGACCAGACCGCCCATGAAGCCGACCGGCGCGTACACCGCCACCAGCGTGGTGGTCATGGCGAGGATCGGCAGCCAGAGTTCGCGCGCACCGGCCAGCGCCGCCTCGAAGCGGGGTTTCCCGTCAGCGATGTGCCGGTGCACGTTCTCCACCACCACGATGGCGTCGTCGACCACCAGCCCGATGGCCAGCACCATCGCCAGCAAGGTCAGCAGGTTGATCGAGAAGCCCATCAGGAGCATCAGGAAGGCCGCGCCAATAATCGACAGCGGCACGGCCAACGCGGGAATCAGCGCCGCGCGCAGCGAACCCAGCGAGAGATAAATCACCAGCAGCACGATGACCACCGCCTCGGCCAGCGTGGTGAAGACTTCGCGGATCGATTCCTCGATGAACACGCTGGCGTCGTAGGGGATGTAGACCTCGAGGCCGGTCGGCATCTGCGCTTTCAGCGTGGGAATCACCGCGCGCACCCGTTCCGCCACCGTCAGCGGGTTGGCGCCCGGCGCGGCGTCGATGCCGATGTAGGTCGCGGTCCTGTCGTTGTACAGACTGGTGGCGTTGTAGTCCTCGGCGCCAAGCTCGGCCCGCGCGACGTCTCCGATTCGCACCAGCGCGCCGTTCTCGGCGCGTACCACCAGGTTGTTGAAGTCTTCTACGCGACTGATGTCGGTGGTGGTGGTGAGATCAATGGAGACCAGCTTGCCACGTGTCGCGCCCGGGCCCACCAGATAGTTGTTCTTTTCCAGCACGCGGCGGACGTCGCCGGCGGTGACGTTGTGGGCGCTGAGCTTGCGCGGGTCGAGCCAGATCCGCATGGCAAAGGCCTGATTGCCAAAAATCTGCGCTTTCGACACCCCGGGAATCGCCTGTAGCTGCGGACGCACCACGCGCAGCAGATAGTCGGCAATTTGCTGGCGATTCATTTCTGCGCTGTAAAACGCGATGTACATCAGCGAAGTCGGATCGCCCGTGACGGCCTCGATGATCGGGTCGTCCGCCTGCTCCGGCAGCACGCCGCGCTGACTGGCAATCTTGGCCTGAACCTCCGCTACCGCGGCGTGCGCGTCGTAGTTGAGCTTCATGTAAATCTCGATCGTCGACAGGCCCTGCTTGCTGCTGGAGGTGATGTAGTCGATGCCGTCGGCCTCGGCCACGGCCTGTTGCAGCGGGGTGGTGATGAAGCCTTTGACCAACTCGCTGCTGGCACCCGGATAGGGCGTGCGGATAGTGACCACGGTGTTTTCGGTTTTCGGGTACTGCCGCACCTCAAGACTGGTAATGGCCCGCAGCCCGAGCACCATCAACAGCAGGCTGACGACGCTCGCCAGCACCGGCCGGTGAATAAAAAGGTCGGTAAAGCCCTTCACGATGCGGGCGCGATTTCGACCGTCAGGTCGTTACGCAGACGGTTCTGGCCCACGGCCACCACCTGCTCGCCAGCGACCAGACCCTTGCTGACGGCCACCATGCCATCGCGGATTTCCCCGGTGGTAACCGCGCGGCGCGTGACCTTGAGCACGCCGTCGCGCTGCGCGATCACAAACACCGAGTTGCCGTAGGGGCTATAGGTGATCGCGCTTTCCGGCAGCACCACGACCTCGTCGTTGACGCCTTCGTCGACCGCCACTTCGGCGAACATGCCGGGGCGCAGCTCACCCGCGGGATTGGGCAATTTGGCCCGCACTTTCACCATCCGGTTGGCCGGATCGACCGCCGGGTCGATTGCCGTGATGTGCGCGGTGTAGGACTTGTCGGGCTGCGCCTGCACGCTTAATTGCACCGTCTGGCCTTTGCCAAGGCGCGGGATAAAGCGCTCGGGCAGCCGGAAGTCCACAAACATCGGATCCAGCGCTTGCAGGGTGACGACCTGCGAGCCGGGCGCGAGGTAGTCGCCGAGGTCGATCCGCCGGATGCCCAGCGTGCCGCTGATCGGCGCACGAATGATTTTTTTGGCCAGATAGGCCTGCTTGGCCCGCACCATGGCGTCGGCTTCGGCGCGACGCGCATCGGCCTCGTCGTACTGCGCACGGGACAAGACGCGGTCGTGCTGTAACTTGCCAGCCCGCTCAAACTGGATGTCGGCCAGACGCTTCGCCGCTTCCAGGCCCTGCAGTTCTGCCGCGTCGACGCTGGCGTCGAGCGTTACCAGCGGCTCACCGGCCGTGACCTGCTTGCCGGACTCGAAATGAATCGCAGCGATTTGCCCCGGCACTTCGCTCATCACGTTCACATCCTGCACCGCGGCCAGCGAGCCCACGGCGAACAGCCCGCGCTCCCAGTGCCGTGCCTCGGCGGTGACGGCAGCCACGCGCGTCGGCGGTGGTGGCGTCGCGAAGCGCGCCTTCATGGTTTCTATTTGCCGGAGTTTGTTGGCCGCGAGGCCGCCAAAAATGAGCACCGAAAGCGTCAGCAGCAGAAGTACGCGTTTGAGCATGAGGACCTTCATCTAGCAAACGGACAAGCGCCGGCACGCAGGCCGGCGGCGGCGCCCGAAGCGGGCGGGGCGAACGGGCGGCAGTTTAGCACCCTGCGCGGGCTCGCTTCGGGGCTGATCTTCATCAAGTCCCGGCCCTATCCGGCAGCTAGTGTGTCTGGGGTAAGCAAGCTGCCAAGGAAGCAATGATGACGATGAGTCCGCGCGCACGATTAGAGTCAGTGGCCGAAGAACTAAAAGCCCGTCAGGCGAGGGTGGAAGGCCATTTGCGGCAGGTCGGCGAGCCAGCGCTGCGCGATGCGGACGACCGGTTGCTGCTGCAGCAAAGCGATGAGGTCATTCAGGCGATTGCGCTGCGTCTCGGGGCCGAGATCGAGGAAATCAATCAGGCGCTTCGCCGGTTTGACGAGGGCCGCTACGGCATCTGCGAGTTTTGCGCGCGGCCGATAGGCGCGGCCCGCCTCTCCACCCTCCCGGCGGCGACGCGCTGTGCCCGCTGTGCGCGTTTAATCTGAAGCCCGCTCAGGCTTTCAGCTGGCCGCCCAGCACGGCCAGATGGCGCACCACACACTCGCTGGTGCGTTGCAGATCGTAGCCACCCTCCAGCAGGGAGAGGATGCGTCCGCCGGCGTACTGCTCTGCGATTTCCATTACCCGCGCGGTCATCCAGCCATAACAGGCAGTGCTCAGCTGCACATCGGCCAGCGGGTCGTCGCGATGCGCGTCAAAGCCGGCTGAAATCAGGATGATTTCGGGTCGGAATTGCGCCAGTCCGGGCAACACCTGTTCCTGAAACGCGCGTTCGTAGGCGCTGTCGGTCGCGCCGGCCGGCATCGGGCAGTTAAGGGTCGCGCCGCGGCCGCGGCCGCGGCCGGTTTCGCTGGCGCTGCCGGTGCCGGGGTAATAGGGATATTGGTGCAGGCTGACATAGAGCACCGAAGGATCTTCCTCAAAGCTGTGCTGCGTGCCGTTGCCGTGATGGACATCCCAGTCGAGGATTGCGATCTTGTCGAGCCCGTGCTGCTGTTGCAGGTAGCGGGCGAGGATCGCGACGTTGTTGAACACGCAAAAACCCAGCGCCATCGCGTGCTCCGCGTGGTGACCCGGGGGGCGTACCATGGCGAAGCCGTTGTCGATCTGGCCGGCCAGCAGCGCGTCCGCCAGTTCAAGACCGGCCCCCGCGGCAAGACAGGCAATCTCGTAACTGGCGCGGGAAATCGCGACGTCCGCCGTATCGAGGAAGGCGGCGCCCGCCGCGCAGCTCGCCTCGGCGCGCCGGATGTAGTCCAGACGGTGGATGCTTTCTATCCAGCGCAGGTCGGCGGCGCTGGGGCTTAGCTCCTGCAGCTGCGTACGCCAGGCTTCGGCGTCCAGCGCGGCCATGGCGGCGGTCAGGCGCGCGGGTCGTTCGGGATGCCCGGCGCCCGTGTCGTGCTCAAGAAAGCGCGCGTCATAAATCAATCCGGTCGTCATGTGCTCTGCTCCGGGGGCGACTGCTGCATCCTAAGGATCAACGTGACCATTGGCGATTCGCGATGATCTGGCTGCTCCTGACCCTGCTGTCGGCCTTCATGCTGGCGACCGCTGACGCGCTCACCAAGCGCTATTTCCCGCCGGGTGAAACCCGCGCTGCCATGGCCGCCCGCTTTGTGCTGAGCGGGCTATGGCTGTTGCCCTGGGTCCCCTGGGCGGAGTTGCCGACGTTGCCGGTGGGCCTGTGGGGCGTGCTTGCGGTGCTCATTCCGCTCGACATGCTGGCTTTCTGGCTCTACGTGCGCGCCATTACCTTGGCCCCGCTCAGCCGCACGCTGCCCTATCTGTCGTTCTCGCCGGTCTTTACCTTGCTGACTGGCTATCTGTTACTTGGCGAGGCAATCAGCCCGCGCGGCGCGCTGGGCATTGCCCTGATTGCGGCCGGCGCCTGGTGTCTCAATCTGGCGCCGTCGCGCGGCTGGCGTGGACTGCTGGCCCCATTCAGCGCGGTGCTGGCAGAGCAGGGCACCCGGCTGATGCTGATGGCAGCGCTGTTGTTCAGCCTGACCGCCACCATCGGCAAAGCCGCGCTGGCCTATTTGCCCGGGCTGCCCTTCGCGGCGCTTTATTCGGTGGTGCTGGCGCTGGTGGCGGCGCTGGGCATGCGGCTGCAAGGTCCGCGCTGGTGGCGAAGCACCCCGCCGCGGCCCTGGGCGATGCTGGCGGTGAGCCTCGCGATGGCGGTGATGGTGTTAAGCCACTTTGTGGCGATTGAACACGTGAGCGTGGCCTATATGGTGGCCATCAAACGCACCAGCCTCGTCTTCGGTCTGATTTACGGGCTGGTGTGGTTTCGCGAGCCGGCGTTCGGCCGCAACCTGCTGGCGGCGCTTGTGATGCTGGTTGGTGTGGTGCTGATTAGCCTGCCGGCTTGAGGCGGCCTAGCGCGCCGCCGCCGCCGTGCTGGTGCGCAGATCGATGACGTCGTTTAGCACCTTCGACGCCTCTTCCAGCACGACGTCGAAATCACCCGGCTTGCCCTTGCCGCCGTCTTCTTCGGCCGTCTTGCTGTCTTCGTCTTCCTCGTCGGTGTCCGGCTCAGGCACCGCGGGCAGGGCAGCTTTGCCGTGGGCCACGCGGATGGCGTTTTCGCGCGCCCGCTGGTCCAGACGGGCCTGCTCATGTTCGGCCTTGCGCTTGGATTCGAGCAGCGAGAGCGAGGTGCGGTCGGCCTGAGCCTGCACGGCCCGCTCCTGGGCCAACAGCGCAAGGTAGGCCTTGTCAGACTTCATGCGCGCATCGTGACGCGTTTTCAGTTCGTCGAGGTGGTCCACCTGGCCGCTGCTGGGCGTGAAGCTAAGGGCCGCGATATGCGCGAAGGGCAGGGCGTGCTTGAGCGCGCGTTCACCCTGTTCCTTGGTGCTGAGGCCGGAGGGGAAGGCCACATCCGGCACCACGCCCCGATGCTGGGTGCTGTCGCCTTCCACCCGGAAAAACTGCGCGATAGTCGCCTTCAGCTGGCCGAGCTTGCCTTTGCTCTCTTCGTCAAAGCGGTTGAGATCCACCAGGTTCTGCACCGTGCCTTTGCCAAAGGTGGTCTCACCAACCACCACCGCGCGGCGATAGTCCTGAATCGCGGCAGCGAAAATTTCGGACGCAGAGGCGCTGTTGCGGTCAATCAGCACCGCCATCGGACCGCTGTAGGCGATGCCTTCGTCGGTATCCTTTTCAACCTGCACGCGGCCCTGCGAGTTACGCACCTGCACCACCGGCCCGGTGTCGATAAACAGACCGGTCAGTTCAACGGCTTCGGGCAGCGAGCCGCCGCCATTGCCGCGCAGGTCGATGATGAGCCCGCTGATGCCTTCTTTTTCGAGCTCGCCAATCAGCCGGCGCACATCGCGGGTGGTGCTGCGGTAGTTCTCGTCGCCGCGCATGCGGGCTTCGAAGTCCATGTAGAAGGTCGGGATTTCAATCACGCCGATTTTGCGCGGGCCCGCCGCGTCGGGCACTTCCAGCACCTTGCGCTGGGCGGCCTGATTGTCGAGCTGGATGGTATTGCGGGTCAGCGTGATGAGTTTGGGCGGGCCATCGGGGCCAGCGTTCTTGGGCAGGACCTGCAGGCGTACCACCGAACCCTTGGGGCCGCGAATCAGGTCCACCACTTCATCCAGCCGCCAGCCGACCACATCGACCAGTTCGCCATTCGCGCCTTGACCGATCCCGGTCAGCCGGTCGCCTTTATGCAGCTTGTGGCTGAGGTCGGCCGGACCGCCCTTGACCACTTCATTTACCACCGTGTACTCGCTGTCGCTTTGCAGGACGGCGCCGATGCCTTCCAGCGACAGGCTCATGCGGATTTTGAAGTTCTCCGAAGTGCGCGGCGAGAAGTAGGAACTGTGCGGGTCGATGGCCGTGGTGTAGGCGTTCATGAAGGTCTGGAAGACGTCTTCGCTGTTGTACTGCGCGGTCTGGCGCGCAATGCCTTCATAGCGTTTGCGAAGCGTATCGATGATTTTTGCCGGCTTGCGGCCGGCCAGCTGGAGCGACAGCACGTCGTTCTTGATCCGCTTGCGCCAGAGTTCGTCGAGTTCGGCCTCGTTGGCCGCCCAAGGCGCTTTTTCCCGCTGGAATTCGAAGGTTTCGTCGACCGTAAAATCGAAGGGCTTGGCCAGCAGCGCGGTGGCCTTGGTCATGCGTGCCTCCACCCGCTGGCGGAAGCGGATGAAGATGTCGTACACGCTTTGCAGGTCGGAGTTGCGCAGGTCGTCGTCGAGCTCTTGCGCGTAGGCGCCAAATTCGTCGATGTCGGATTTGAGGAAGTAGCTCTTGGTCGGGTCCAGCGCATCGATGTAGTTGTCGAAAATCGTTTGCGATAGCGCGTCGTCCAGCGGCGCTTTCTTGTAGTGATAGTTGGCGATGAAGTGCGTGATGAGGCGGGTGGCGCGACGGTGTTCGGTGCTGGGCACCAACTGGTCGACCGGCACGGTAGGCGCCAGCGCGAGCGCGGGTCCAACGAAGCTCAGGAGAATGGCGCCCAGCGCGGCAGCAAAAATGTGTTTCATGCGGGTGTCGGTCTTGGTCTTGATGATGAGAAAACCGGATTGGAACGGTCCGTGGATTGGTCGCGAACCGGAGGCTAGTGTAGCGTATCGCCCGTGCCGGACATGCCGGTAGATGACAGAATTTTTACGCTTCCCTGCCAGCAGACAAGAGGGCGCCACGCCGTGCCAGATTCCCGTTCCACGGCCGACAGGCCCACCCTGATTGTTGATACGCCGGCCGCGCTGGACGCGGCGCTGGCTACGCTGAGTGTGCCCGGCCCGTGGGCGCTCGATACCGAGTTCATGCGGGTAGACACCTACTATCCGCGGCTCTGCCTGCTGCAAATCGCGGCCGCTGGCCAGGTCATCTGCATCGATCCCCTGAGCGTGCCGGACCTAAGCCCGCTCGCGGCAGGGCTGGCCGATCCCGCCCGCCCGAAGCTGATGCACGCCGCGCGGCAGGACTTGGAAGCGCTGATGGTGCACGGTGGCCTGCAGGTGGCGGGGGTGGTCGACACCCAAATCGCGGCCGGGCTGTTGGGCCTGCCCGAGCAGGTCGGTTACGCCTGGCTAGTCGAACACTACGAAGGCGTGGTGCTCGACAAGTCCCAAACCCGCACCGACTGGGCCCAGCGGCCTTTGTCCGAGGCCCAGTGGCACTACGCCGCGCAGGACGTCCTGCACCTGCTACCGCTGTGGACGCAGATGACCGCCGCGCTGGAGGCGGCCGGCAAGTCCGGCTGGCTAACCGAGGAATGCGCGCGCTTGACGGTCGACGACGGCCCGCCGCCGGCGCAGCGCGTGAAGGGTTTGAACCAGTGCGATGGTCCCGCGCTCGCCGTGGCGCAGGCGCTGGCCGAATGGCGCGAGCAGCAGGCACAAACGCAGAACCGGCCGCGTAACTGGATCCTGCGCGACGAGGTGCTGGTCGAGATCGCCCGCAGACGACCGCGCACGCTGGTTGATTTGGCGACTGTGAACGCCTTGCCGCCCGCCACCTTGCGGCGGCACGGGGAGGCCCTGCTGGCCGTGTGCCTCGAGGCGGCGCGGCGTCCGGTGGTGCAGGAGAAACCGGTGATGACGCGCCTGACGCCCGAGCAGACCGCAACGGTGCAGGCTTTGCAGGAACGGGTGAAGACCTGCGCCGAAGCGCGCGCCGTGGTGCCGACGCTGCTCGCGACCCGGCGGGATATCGAACGACTGGTGCTGGGCTTGCCGGTGCCGCGCTTGCGCAGCGGTTGGCGGGTGGAGGTGCTGGCCGGCGTGTTACCGCCGGCCGCCGTCGACGGGGGGACTACTTCTTGATTTCGAGCAGTTCGATTTCAAACAGGAGGGTTTGATTCGGGCCGATCGGGCCGGCGCCCTTCGGACCGTAGGCCAGTTGCGGCGGGATCACGACCTGCCAGCGCGCGCCCACGGCCATCAGCGGAATGGCTTCCTGCCAGCCGCGAATCACGCTGTCGAGCGGCAGGGTCGCCGGTTCGCCGCGGTCGCGCGAGCTATCAAACTTGGTGCCGTCCAGCAGGGTGCCGGTGTAGTGAACCACCACCGAGTCGGTCGCCTTCGGGTGAGCCCCGCTGCCCTTGCGCAGTTCCTTGTACTGGAGACCGCTGGACAGTTCGGTGACCCCGGCTTCCGACTTGTTCTTCGCCATGAAGGCGCGACCGGCGTCCAGATTGGCCTTCGCGGCTTCTTTCATGCGGTCGTTCACCGCGTTGGAAGCCTTCTCCAGCGCCGCCTGGAACTGTTCCTGCGTCAGCTGCGGCTTGTTGCCCTCGACCGCGTCTTTCACGCCCTGCATGAAAGCCTGCACATCAATCGCTACCCCTTGACGGGCGATGCTTTGCGCCGTGGTCAGGCCGATGGCATAGCTGCTTTTCTGGGCGTCGGTATCGAGTCCGCCAGCGGCGTTAGCAAAGCTGGAACCAAGGGCTAGCGCAACGGCGGCAACGAGCAGGGGAAATTTCATATCAACGGAACTCCTGAGAGGTAACAGAGAACGAACAATGGAATAGCGGCGGGCGTGTGCTGCACGCCGCCGGATTACTGCAGTTTGACCGCCGAGAATCGCAGGACCGGGCGCGTGCCCATCACTTCCTGGGTAATTTCAACGCCGGGCGGGATCACCAGACAATCGCCACCTTTGACGATCATGTCGTGGCCTTCGACTTCAATACGCAGTTCGCCGGTCATGATGCCAAGGACGATTTCATCGTCCCAGGACTGCGGGTCGACTTTGGTGGCCGGCGGAAGCAGGTCGCGCTTGGTGTCATAGCCCCACAACAGCAGTTTCTGGAGCATGGCTTGCTCGCTGAGCGGGCCATCGGCGGAGGCATCCCAGCGCTCCAGCCGCAGCCGCGACAGGGGACGGTGCACCGAGACGCGATTGCCCCCGTGGAAACCGGCTTCGTACAGGGCCTCTTCGGCGCGCTTGAACAGTTCTTCTACGCCAACGCCCCGCATCGGCTTGCCGGTGGCCACGCCCACATGGGCGGACATATTTCGGGCGACCCGGTCCGGGCCCTGCGGCGGCAGGTTGATGGTTTCAATCTTTTTGCGGATGTTTTCGCCCATCCGCTCGGCATTGCGGGAATCGCAGCCCGCCAGCAGCAGCGCAATGCGGGACTCGTCGTAGCGCGCCGTGCTGTCGCCAGGCCGGCGGCCAAAGCCGCGCACGGTGAAGCCAAGGCGCTTGAGCACGGCATCGATGGTTTGCCGGTTGTTGGTCTGGATGAACTCTTCATAGCCGTCCATTTCCACCACCACCAGCGACACCAGCTTGCCTTCGCGACTCGCACGCCGCCACTCGGCCTCGGCGGTTTGCTCAAAGTGCCGACGGTTGTCGAGCCCGGTGATCTGGTCGATGGGGGACAGGCGTTCCAGCGAGTCCGACAGGGCTTTGGACTTGCCCTGCAGCAGCCCGAGATCCGCGGCCATCCGGCGCATCGCGAGTTCGGCTTCGTCACGTTTGGTCTGGCTGGCCTTGACCTCAACTTTCAGTTTTTCGACCTGATTGCGCCGCTGGTCGAGGTAGTTGCGCAACTGCTCGGCTTCTTCGATGGCCTGCGTGGATTGCGTCAGGCGGTGGCGCAATTGGCGGGCACCCAGCAGCGCGGCGGTGCTGGCGAAAATCAGGCCCACGATGCTCGGCAGCATGGTCTGCGAGGGCTGGGTCAGCGCAATCGCCAACGGCGGGAGCAAGACGGTGGCGACGGTAAGTTGAGTCAGTTTCAGCACGCCGGCGTGGATGGCCACCGAGGCGGTAACGACCCCGACGCCCAGAAACAGCAGTTGCTGGCTAACCGCAGGCGGGCCGTAGCGCAGGGCCAGCGCCAGCCCGGCGCCCCACAGCGCCCCGCTGATGGCGACGGTCACGGTAAGGATGGCGTACGCCCGTGCCGGCATCGGCTCGGGTTCTCTATCTGGGGATTGCAGCCCGCCGATCAGCAGCATGCGCGTCAGGTAAACCGCAAGGCTGAGTCCGCACCAGATGATCAAAATCAGGGTTTCGCCGCTGTTTCGCAGCAGTAAAGCCGCCAGCAAGATACCCCCCGCGCCCAGCAGACATTCCAGCTTGGTGTCGCGCACCAGCGTTTCCAGCGCGTGTTTTTTGACACTTTCACCGGCGGCGGCTGTGCTGGGGACTTCTGGATCCATTCCTGCTCCTGAGACTGGTCGGCTCATCCGGCAATGTGAAAGGCCATGCGTGCCTGCGGGGAGGCGTCGCGGGGTGTAAAGCATTGTATTCGCAACTGCAGGCACTTATGAACCGCTTTGCAAGCCGCGTGGCACAAGTCGGACATTTAAGCGGCCTTGGTTTAGGCGGCGGCTTGCGGTGTCGGCGTGAAGCCGAAGCGAGCGGGCAGCGCCGCCGACGTCAGCCGTTCAAGGGCGAGCCTGTGCCCCCGGTAGCACAGCGCGGCGCTGGCCTCGCCGGCCAGTACTGCGAGCGGCGAGACGCCGCCCGGCGTCGTGCCCAGCTGGTCGATGAAGGGGGCAAGATCTTTGTCGAGCACATTGCCGAGTCCGATTTCGGTCATGAGCAGCAGGTCGCCGCTGTCGGTGACGACCAGCGTATGGGGCGCCTCGATGCGCCGGCCGTTGAACGCCACCACGGCCCCTGTGCCATCCAGGCTGAACACCCAGGGCGCGAGATCCAGCGTGACATAGGCCCGCTGCGGACCGTTTTGCACGAACCAGCGGCCCTGTTCATCGGCGCCGTAGTGGCTTTGCAGGAAGGCGATGGTGCCCGGATGCGTGATCCGGCCGTCGGGCACCGACCAGCGGCCGCGGCGGTCCAGCGCCAGCCAGCCGAAGGCCGCCGGCACATGGGGCCAACGCGCCAGCGCGCGCTCAACGTCGGGCGCCAGCGGCGGACGGTAGGCGGTGCTCATCGCGGACCGGGGCCAGCGCTTTCACGCACGGGAATTTCGGTTTTTTTGACCACTGTGCGTAAGGCGAAGCTCGAATGGACCCGCGCCACGCCGGGCAAGCGGGTGAGGTGCTGGGTGTGCAGGCGCTCGAAGTCCGCCGCATCCGCCACGATGACTCGCAGCAGGTAGTCGGCTTCGCCCGTCATCAGATAGCACTCCATCACTTCCGGTACCTCTTTCACCGCCGCCTCGAACCGCGCCAGATCCTCGCCCTGTTGCCGGTGCAGGCTGATTTGGACGAAGACATCGGTCGGATAGCCCACCCTTCGCTGGTCCACCAGCATCACGTAGCGGGCAATCACCCCGGCATCCTCCAGTTGGCGCACCCGCCGCAGGCAGGCCGATTCCGAGAGATGGACGTCTTCCGCCAGCACCACATTGCTTTTACGTCCGTCGCGCTGCAGGGCGCTCAAGATGGCTCGGTCAATCCGGTCGAAATGCATGGTCATGGAAGATTCCTGCGCCAAACTAAAAAAACACGGCAATAGATTGTGAATAACGCAGCATGAACTCGCAGATTGCAAGCACCTGCGGCGCCAGCCTGTCTAGGCTAAGCCCATCCCAGACACGGCCCCGGAGGCAGCGATGAACATTGGCGTACCACGTGAAATCAAGGCTAACGAGTTTCGGGTCGGCTTGACCCCGGCGAGCGTGCGCGAACTGACGGCGCGCGGCCATCGGGTACTCGTCGAAACCGGCGCCGGGCTTGGCATCGGCGCGGGCGATGAGGCTTATCGCGCGGCCGGCGCCGCCATCGCGAACACGGCGGCGGAAGTCTTCGCCGGCGCGCAACTGATCGTGAAAGTCAAAGAGCCGCAGCCAGTCGAGGTCGCCCTGCTGAAGGCCGATCACGTCCTCTTCACCTATCTGCACCTCGCCGCTGACCCCGCGCAGGCGCGCGGCCTGATGGCGAGCGGCGCGACCGCCATTGCCTACGAAACCGTGACCGCCGCCGACGGCAGCCTGCCGCTACTGGCGCCCATGAGCGAAGTGGCCGGGCGCCTCGCGGTGCAGGCCGGCGCGCGCTGCCTGGAGAAAGTCATGGGCGGCGCGGGCCTGTTGCTGGGCGGTGTGCCGGGCGTGGCGGCGGCCGAGGTGCTGGTGATTGGCGGCGGGGTGGTCGGCGGTAACGCCATCCGTATGGCGTTGGGGCTGGAAGCGCAGGTCACGGTCCTCGACCAGTCGCTGCCGCGATTGCGCAGCCTGGCGGCCGAGTTTGGCAGCCGGCTCAACACCATTTACGCGACGCGCGAGACGCTGGAGCACTACGTGACCCGAGCCGATCTGGTGGTCGGCGCGGTGCTGGTGCCGGGCGCCGCGGCGCCCAGACTCATCACCCGCGAACTGCTGCAAAAGATGAAACCGGGCAGCGTCATCGTGGATGTGGCGATTGATCAGGGCGGCTGCGCCGAGACCTCACGGCCCACCACCCATGCGGAGCCTACCTTCATCGTTGACGGCGTGGTGCATTACTGCGTGGCCAATATGCCCGGCGCCGTGCCGCGCACGTCGACCTACGCACTCAACAACGCCACCCTGCCATTTGTGCTGAAACTTGCGGACGCGGGCTGGCAGGCGGCTTTGCGTGCCGACCCGCACCTCGCGCGCGGGCTCAACGTGTGTCGGGGGCAGCTGGTGCATCCGGCGGTCGCCGAGGCGCTTGGCCTCGCCCACGCACCGGCGGATTTGGCAGCCTAGTCCAGCGCGTGGACCACCTCGACGATCGCGCGACAAAGCGTTGCCAGATCGTCGGGGTCCATGATGAAAGCCGGCATCACGTAGACCAGTCGACCGAAGGGACGAACCCACACCCCGCGGCTGACGAAGGCCTCGGGGATGGTCCGCATATCGACGGGCTGTTTGAGTTCCACCACGCCGATTGCGCCCAGCACCCGCACATCCGCCACCTGCGGCAGATCCCGGCAGGGCGCAAGCCCCGCCTGCAGGCCGCGCGCGATTGCCGCGACGCGACCCTGCCAGTCGCCGGCCAGCAGCAACTCGATGCTGGCCAGCGCCGCGCGGCAGGCGAGCGGGTTGGCCATGAAGGTCGGTCCATGCATAAACACCCCCGGCTCGCCGCTGGAGATGCTCGCCGCGACAGCGCGGGTAGTGAGCGTCGCCGCGAGCGTCATGTAGCCGCCGGTCAGGGCTTTGCCGAGGCAGAGAATGTCGGGGACTACGTCGCTGTGCTCGCAGGCGAAGAGCTTGCCACTGCGCCCGAAGCCGGTCGCGATTTCGTCCGCGATCAGCAGCACATCGTGCGCATCGCACAGCGCGCGCAGCGCGGTCAGCCAGGCCGGGTGGTAAAACCACATGCCGCCGGCGCCCTGCACAATCGGTTCGACGATCACGGCGGCGATCTCGTCGGCATGCGCCGCGAGCAAGGCGGCAAGTTCCGCGATGTCGGCGTTCGACCATTCCCCGCCGAAGCGGATGGCGGGCCGCGGTGCAAACAACTGCTGGCTCAGGCTGCCGGTGAACAGCGAATGCATGCCGGTCACCGGATCACAGACCGCCATCGCGCCGAAGGTGTCGCCGTGGTAGCCGCCGCGCACCGTCAGCAGGCGCCGCTTGGCGGGCTTGCCGCGCGAAATCTGGCATTGCAGGGCCATTTTGATGGCCACTTCGACCGACACCGAGCCCGAGTCTGCGAAGAACACCGCCTCAAGTCCGGGGGGCGTGATGCGGGCAAGCGTTTCGGCCAGCAGCACCGCCGGTTCGTGGGTCAGTCCGCCGAACATCACATGCGACATCCGCTCGATTTGATCGTGCAGGGCGGCGTTGATGGCGGGCGCGTTGTAGCCGTGAATGACCGACCACCAGGACGACATGCCGTCGATCAGTTCCCGGCCGTCAGACAGCGTGATGCGCACGCCGCGCGCGCTGGCGACCGGGAATACCGGTGGCGGATTGATGAACGTGCTGTAGGGGTGAAAGACGTGCGCCCGGTCGAGCGCGATGAGCGCGTCCGCAGTCAACATGCTGGCGGCCTCAGACGTAGTCGCGTACGACCTGCCAGTGGAGCCCACCGGGTGGTTCGAAGCAGCGCACCGGACCGTCTGGCGTCGGCCAGTTTTCTGCGCTTTCCGGCGCGTTTTTCAGCAGGGTGATTTTGTCGTCATTCACCGGCAGGCCGTAGAAGGCCGGGCCGAACAGCGAGGCAAAGCCTTCCAACCGGTCGAGCCGTTGGTCTTCGTCAAACACCTGCGCATAGCAGGCCAGCGCATCCGGGGCGTTGAACACCCCCGCGCAGCCGCAGTCGTGTTCTTTCAGGTGCCGTAGGTGCGGGGCGGAGTCGGTGCCCAGAAAAAATCGCGCATTGCCCGACGTGGCGGCGGCTCGCAGCGCGAGTCGGTGCTCTTCCCGCTTGGCCACCGGCAGGCAGTACATGTGCGGACGGATGCCGCGCTCGAACATGGCGTTGCGGTTGATCATCAGGTGATGCGGCGTGATGGTGGCGGCGGTCGGGCCCTCGGCGGTTTCCACATACTGCACGCCCTCGCGGGTGGTGATGTGCTCGAAGACGATTTTCAGGGCCGGAAAAGCCGCGCGCAGCGGCATCAAGTGCCGTTCGATAAACACCGCCTCGCGGTCAAAGACATCGATTTCGGCATCCACCACTTCGCCGTGAATCAACAGCGGCATGCCGATTTTCTGCATGCGCTCGAGCACCGGATAGATACGAACGAGGTCGCGCACGCCGGCGTCGGAGTTGGTGGTCGCGCCCGCCGGGTAGAGCTTCGCGGCGGTCAGGATGCCAGCCGCGTGCCCTTGTGCGAGGTCATCCGGGTCGATGGTTTCGGTCAGATAGCAGGCCATGAGCGGCATGAAGTCGAGGCCGGCGGGCAGGGCGTCCAGAATCCGCTGCCGGTAGGCTGCTGCCTGCGCCGTGGTGGTGACCGGCGGCTTCAGGTTAGGCATCACGATGGCGCGGGCAAAATCGCGTGCGGTAGCGGGCAGGACGGCGGCCAGCATCTGCTGGTCGCGCAAGTGAACGTGCCAGTCGTCAGGACGGCGCAGGGTCAGGCTTAACGTGGTCATGGCCGGACTCTAGCACGCAGCCCGTATGGGCGGGCAGGCCGGCGCGGCTAGAATGCGGGCATTTCCCAGCGAGAGTTGCCCCATGCAAGGTTTGATGATGGACATGCCCCTGACGCTAACGATGATCATGCGTCACGGCGAGCGCTCCCATGCCGCCCGGCAGATTGTTTCCGTGACCGCCGATAGCCCGCTGCACCGCTACACCTATGCGGACTGCTTCCGGCGCGCGCGGCAGTTGGCAAACGCGCTCGGCGCGCTGGGGGCAAGCCCCGACGCCCGTATCGGTACGCTGGCCTGGAACGACTATCGCCACATGGAGTTGTACTACGCCATTTCCTGCAGTGGCCGGGTATGTCACACCGTCAATCCGCGGCTGTTCGACGCCCAGATCGAGTACATCATCAACCACGCCGAGGACGAGTTTGTGTTCGTGGACCTGGCGTTTGTGGGCAAGCTGGAAGCCATTGCCGCGCAGTGCCCCGGCGTGCGCGGCTACGTGGTGATGACCGATGAAGCCCACATGCCGGCCAGCACCCTGCCCAACGTCTATTGCTACGAAACCCTGCTGGCCGCTGCGAGCGATGCGTTTGAGTGGCCGGCGCTGGACGAACGCACCGCCAGCGGCCTGTGCTACACCTCCGGCACCACCGGCAATCCCAAGGGGGTGCTCTACAACCACCGTTCGGCGGTGATGATGGCCTACACCGCGGCGCTGCCCGATGCGGTCAATCTCTCGGCCAACGACGGCGTGCTGCCGATTGTGCCGATGTTCCATGTGAACGCCTGGGGCCTGCCTTTTGCGGCGGTGCTGGTGGGCGCGAAGCTGGTATTTCCCGGTCCCCGGCTCTCGGCGCCCGAGGTGCTTGCCGACCTCATCACCGGCGAAGGCGTGACGGTCTCGGCCGGCGTGCCCACGGTCTGTTTGCCGCTGCTCGACTACGCTGCGCAGACCGGGCGCTCGCTCGCCCCCTTGGCGCGTTTTGTCATCGGCGGCTCGGCCTGCCCGCTGTCGATGATCGAAGCCTTCCGCGACCGGCATGGCGTGAAGGTGCTCCACGCCTGGGGCATGACGGAAATGAGCCCGCTGGGCACCATGAACGCCGATACGCCGGAGACCGCTGCGCTCGGCGGCGCGGCGCGCAGCGAGCAACTGCTCAGTCAGGGCCGTGCGCTGCCCGGTGTGGAACTCAAGATCACCGATGAAGACAACCGTGAACTGCCGTGGGACGGTCAACAGGTCGGCGCCCTGAAAGTGCGTGGCCTGTGGGTATGTCGCGACTATTACCGCCTGGACGGGCAGGGCGGCGCGCACGAAGCGGACGGCTGGTTTGTGACCGGCGACATCTGCAGCATCGACCCCAACGGCTTTATGCGGATCACCGACCGGGCCAAGGATGTGATCAAATCGGGTGGCGAATGGATCAGTTCGATCGATCTGGAAAACGCCGCGATGGGTCACCCGGCAGTGGCGGAGGCGGCGGTGATCGGCGTGCCGCATCCGAAGTGGCAGGAGCGCCCGCTGCTGGTGGTGGTGAAGAAGCCGGGCGTCGCCGTTGTGCCGGCAGATTTGATTAGCTGGCTGGGCGAGCGCGTTGCCAAATGGTGGCTGCCGGACGATGTGGTCTTTGTCGACGAACTGCCGCACACCGCGACCGGCAAGCTGAGCAAGCTCGAACTGCGCAAGCGTCTCGCAGACTACCGCCTGCCAGACGCCTCCGCCTGAGACGCTAGACCGTTCCGTTCGCGATCAGCGCCTCGATTTCAGCACCCGCGAAGCCCCACGCCGCCAGGGCTTCGCGGTTGTTTTCGCCGGCTTCCGGCGGCCGTCCGCGTACTTCATTGACGGTGCGGCTGAAGCGCGGCGTGGGCGCCGGTTGGGTCACGCCGTCGATCTCGATGAACGCCTTGCGCGCCACGTTGTGCGGGTGCCGAGGGGCTTCGTCGAAGTCGAGCATCGGCGCGAAGCAAACGTCGGTGCCTTCCAGTAGCGCGCACCAGTCGTCCCGCGTGCGGGTTTTGAAAATCGCCTCGAAGCGGGCCTTGAATGCCGGCCAGCGGTCGACGTTCATCTGCTCTTTCCGCAGGTCTTCGTCGTGGATGTCCAGCAGGTCGAGCAGCAGGGCGTAGAACTGCGGTTCGGCCGGCGCGAGGGTGATGAACTTGCCGTCGCTGCACTCGTAAACGTCGTAGAAGTGCGCGCCGCCGTCGATGCGATTGCGACCCTTCGGCTGCCACGCGCCCTGCGCGTGCATGCCGTACATCATGGCGGCGAGTACGCCCGAGCCTTCGCTCATCGCGCAATCAATCACCTGACCTTTGCCTGAGCCGCGCGCTTCAAACAGCGCCGCAATCAGGCCCAGCGCCAGCATGCAGGCGCCGCCGCCGTAATCGCCGACGTAGTTGATCGGCGGCACGGGTTTCTCGTTGGGGCGGCCGATGATGTGCAAGGCGCCGGACAGCGCGATGTAGTTGAGATCGTGGCCGGCGGCCAAGGCCAGCGGACCGTCCTGACCAAAGCCGGTCATGCGACCAAAGACCAGTTTGGGATTGCGCGCAAGGCAGACCTCGGGACCGAGGCCGAGTTTTTCCATCACGCCCGGACGGAAAGGGTCGATCAGCGCGTCTGCCCGTTCAATAAGCCGCAACGCGGCGGCGATGCCGTCCGGGCTTTTGAGGTCGAGGGTGACCGATTGCTTGCCGCGATTCAGCACGCCAAAGCGGCCGGGGTTATAGGAATCCCATTTCTGTCCGGCGTAGTGCCGGACCGGATTCTTGCGATCTATGCGCAGCACCTCGGCGCCCAGATCCGCCAGCATCATGCCGCACAGGGGGCCGGGCCCGATGCCGGCAAATTCCACAATTTTGACGCCTTGTAACGGTCCCATGGGCAGCGTGCCTCGCTTGCAGTGAGGGTAAGAAGATGCGGCGAATTCTAGCGGGATCAGCCCGGGCAGAGGCGGGCCAGATGGGCTCTTATCGCCGGTGGAATGGGCTGGGGCTGGTTGCTGAGCCGGTCCACGAACACGTCGACAAAGTAGCCGGTGGCGTAGACGGCCTCGTCACCGGCGCGGAACAGTCCCAGTTCGTAGCGCACGCTGCTATTGCCGAGGCGGGCCACGCTGAGTCCGGCGTCCACCACGTCCGGGAAGGCAAAACCGCGCTGGAAGCGACAGCAGTTTTCGACGGTGAACGGCACGACCGGGCCGTCCAGCAGGTCAAAGCCGCCGACCACCGTCAGGTAGTGCATGATGACCGAGTCGAAAAACGCGTGATAACGCGCGTTGTTCATGTGGCGGTAGGGGTCCATGTCGTTCCAGCGCAGCGGAATCGACAGGAAGTGACCAAATGCGGCGCGGGTCACGGCGGCAGGCTGGGTGGTGCTGGTCATCGGGGCGCTCCCGGAAGCGGCTAGGGGCGTCGCTTATAGCACGAGGGCATGGGCTTGAAGCTAGATGGTGCGATGCGGAAATATCCGCCCGCCGGCTATCCCGGCCGGCGCCGCTTGTTTGTATGATCGGCGCCCAACACGGCGCGGGGCCAGCCCCGCAGACAGACGGGTCCGGTCCCCCGACCGCCGCCTACCCCTCATCGATGTGCAAGATCGAGGCTGTATGTCCGGAGAATCCCAGATGAAGGCCGAGATGCCCGCAAGCATGACCACCCTCGTTCCAAACGGGACGATTCGCGAGGTCGATGGCAAGCGATGCATCTGGTTTGATGGCTACTGGATCAGGTTTTACGACGTGCCGCAGAACGAGGAAGTGGCCCGCCGCGAACTGATCGATCAACTGACCAAGCGGGTGTTCCACCACACCGAATCCGGCATCAATACGCCGGGCTACAAGCTGAAGCACGCCCGGGAAGCCTATAACCGTCAGACCGAACCCCGGCGGCGGCGCGTGAATGCGGCGATGCTGGCGGGAGCGCTGCTCAACCGCGGTTCCGACATCTTCAACATCCTGTTCGAACTGCGTCAGCGCGGGATTGAAATCCACTACGACAACGAACTGCTGCGCGAATGCGAAGCCTGTTTTCTCGAAGCCTTCGATCTGGGTAAACAGGTGCGCCACTACAGCGGCGAAGAAGGTCTGGACGAACTCTGGGGCGAGCCGCTGAAAGCCTTCTATATGCCGATCGCGGATTTCTACGAAAGCCGCTACATCAAAATCGCGCTGACCATGACGGCCATCGACCAGATTGCCGACAAGCTGATCGAAACCTTCGCGCCGCTGGCGCAGTTCCGCGGGATTCGCCAGTGCATCGTGGCCTACGCGCAGGCCGCGAAACTGGAAAGCGAAACCATGAAAACCGACCCGTCGATTTTCAACGTCTGGCCCGAGTTTGTGGCGACTGGCGATGAGCTTTACCACTTCGAGCCGCTGGCCGATCAGGGCGCCGGCGAGTGCGGCGCGCGCGGTCTGGACATCATTCGGGAAGGCAAGAAAATCGTTGAATGGGTGGCCTTCGCGCGCGTCCCGATGCCCAAGACCACCCGTAATTTTCTCGATCGCTGCGACGCCTACGCGGCCGCGAACTGCGGTCGCCTGACATGACCGCCGCCGCACTCGCGCGCCTGCGCGAGTGTCTGGGCGAGGCGTCGGTGCTGACCGACGAGGCTGCGGTCGAGCCCTACCTACACGACGAACGTCGGCTGTATCACGGCCGCACGCTGGCGGTCCTGCGGCCGCGCGATGCGGCCGAGGTGGCGGCCGCAGTGCGGATCTGCGCCGACTTCAATCTGCCGATGGTGCCGCAGGGCGGGAACACCGGCTATTGCGGGGGCGCTACACCCGACGAATCCGGCCGCGAAGTGGTGATTTCGCTCTCGCGCTTGCGACAAATTCGCGCGGTGGATCCGCTGGGTTTCACGCTGACGGCGGAAGCCGGGGTCACGCTGGCCGAGTTGCAGGCCGCCGCCGCCGGGGTGGCCCGGCTGTTTCCGCTTAGCATGGGGTCGGAGGGCACCTGCCAGCTCGGCGGGGTGCTGTCGACCAATGCCGGCGGTCTCGCGGTGCTGCGCTATGGCACCGCACGTGAACTCGTGCTGGGACTGGAAGTGGTGCTGCCCGATGGACGGCTGTGGGAGGGCTTGACGGCGCTCCGCAAAGACAACACCGGCTACGACCTGAAGCAGTGGTTTCTGGGCGCGGAGGGCACGCTGGGCATCATCACGGCCGCGGTGCTGAAGCTGTTTCCCAGTCCGGCGGCAAAAGAGACGGCCTGGGTCGGGGTGGCCGATCTGGCGGCCGCCTGCAACTTGTTGTCCCGCCTGCGGGAAGCGCTGGGCGACAACGTGACGTCTTTCGAATACCTCACCGCCGAATCGCTGGCATTGGTCGCAGGCCTGCCCGGCATGCCCGCGCCGCCATTGACGGGTGCGCCGGCCTTCGTGCTGCTGGAAGTCAGCGGACGGGCGGACGACGCGCTGCGCGAGGCCTTGGAAAACACCCTCGGCAGCGCGCTGGCGCGGGATGAAATCGGCGAGGTGGCGCTGGCCGCCAGCGACGCCCAGCGGCGCGCCATGTGGCGCCTGCGTGAAAGCATTCCGCCGGCCGAGAAAACGCTGGGCGGCTCGATTAAACACGACGTCTCGGTGCCGCTGTCCGCGCTGCCCGCGCTGGAAGCAGAAGCGCGGGCTGGCATCCACCAGCGGTGGCCAGAGGCGCGCCTGTCGGTCTACGGCCACATTGGTGACGGTAATCTGCATTTCAATGTGCTGGCCCCGGCGGGCGCGGTGGCGGAAGACTTCAAGGCCCGCCACGGTGAGGCCATCTCCGCGCTGGTTCACGGCGCGGCGACCGCGCTGGCCGGCAGCTTCAGCGCCGAGCACGGGGTGGGTAAGTTGAAACGCGATCTGCTGCACGCCAGCGAAAGCCCGCTGTCGATAGAACTGATGCAGCGCCTGAAGCAGGCGCTGGATCCGGCCGGCCTGATGAACCCCGGCAAGCTGGTCGGTTAGGCGCGCGCCATGAGCATCACCCGCGAGTCCACTGCCGATTTCCTCGTCATTGGCGCCGGCATTGTCGGGCTCGCTACCGCGAGGACGCTGCAGCAGCGCGTGCCGGGCGCAAGCGTGCTGGTGCTGGACAAGGCCGACCGTGTCGCGGCCCATCAAACAGGGCATAACAGCGGGGTGATTCACGCCGGCGTCTATTACGAGCCCGGCAGCCTCAAGGCCCGTCTGTGCCGGGCCGGCCTCGAAGCAACGATCGCCTTTTGCCGCGAGCACGCCGTGGCTTTCCAGCAATGCGGGAAGCTGATCGTCGCGGTTGATCCCTCGGAAGTGCCGCGCCTGCGGGCGCTGGCCGAGCGCGCAGGCAAGAACGGCGCGCCGGTGCGCTGGCTGGAGGGCGCGGAAGTGCAGGCGGAAGAGCCGGCAATCGCCGGCGTGGCGGCGCTGCTGGTACGCGAAACGGGCATCGTTGATTACCCCGGGCTGTGCGCGGCGCTGGCGCGGCGCATTCAGGCCGACGGCGGCGAACTGCAACTCGGCACCGAAGTCATCGCTATTCGCGAATCCGCCGACCGGGTTGTGGTGGAGACCGACCATGGCGCGATCAGCGCGCAACGCCTCGTGGTCTGCGCGGGCCTGCAGGCCGATCGCTTGCTGCGCGCCAGCGGGCTCGAAGCAGACTTTGCGATCGTGCCGTTCCGGGGGGACTACTACCGCCTGCCCGATCGCCACTCGGGCATCGTGCGGCATCTGATCTACCCGGTGCCCGATCCCGCCCTGCCGTTTCTGGGCATCCATCTCACGCGCATGATTGACGGCAGCGTCACGCTGGGGCCCAGCGCCATGCTGGCGCTGGCGCGCGAGGATTACCGCAAGATGGGCTACAACTGGCGTGATCTGCGGGAGATGGCGGGCTATGCCGGCCTTTGGCGGCTGCTGGCGCGCTATCCGGCGGCGGGTCTGCGCGAGCTGGGGTGCGCGCTGTCGCCGCAGCGCTATCTGGACGCCGCGCGGCGCTACTGCCCGGCACTGAGGCTTGAGGACCTTACGCCCTGGCCGTCGGGGATCCGCGCGCAGGCGGTCTCGCCGCAGGGCCAGCTGATTCACGATTTTCTGCTGCGACAAACCCCGCGCAGTTTGCATGTCTGCAATGCGCCGTCGCCGGCTGCCACGGCGGCGTTGCCCATCGCCAGCGAAATTGTAGGACGACTGCTCGGCGGGACCGCCGGCTAGTGCGCCGGCGCGGGCGCCGTTAGACTCCCGGCGCTAGAACGATTTTTTTTGCGAGGAACGAGATCATGCAAGACAGCGTAGTGGTGGTCGGGCTTGCCCGGACCCCGATGGGTGGGATGCAGGGCGATCTGGCCACGGTGCCCGCGCCGGCTCTGGGTTCGGTGGCCATCAAGGCTGCTTTGGAGCGCGCCAAGGTTGCCCCCGAATCGGTTGAAGAAGTCATCATGGGCTGCGTGCTGCCGGCCGGCCTCGGTCAGGCCCCGGCGCGTCAGGCCTCGATGGGCGCGGGCATTCCGACCAGCGTCGGTTGCACCACCATCAACAAGATGTGCGGCTCCGGCATGAAGGCCGTGATGCAGGCGCACGACGCCATCGTCGCGGGCTCCGCCGGCATTGTGGTCGCGGGCGGGATGGAGAACATGACGCTCGCGCCCTACCTGCTGCCGAAGATGCGCAGCGGTCTGCGCCTCGGCCACGGTGAAGTGCTGGATCACATGTTCTTCGACGGTCTGGAAGACGCCTTCCAGCGCGGTCGCCTGATGGGCACGTTCGCCGAAGACTGCGCGCGCAAGTACAGCTTCACGCGCGAAGCGCAGGACAACTACGCGATCGAGTCGCTGCAGCGCGCCCAGAAAGCCATCACGGGCGGTCACTTCAAGGCCGAAATAGCGCCGGTCAGCATTCCGGGCAGCAAAGACGGTCGCGTGGTCGATACCGATGAGCAGCCGCTGAAAGCCAAGCTCGACAAAATCCCGACGCTGCGTCCGGCCTTCGCCAAAGACGGTTCGGTGACTGCCGCCAATTCAAGCTCCATTTCCGACGGCGCGGCCGCGCTGGTGCTGACCTCCGGGTCGCGCGCCGCAGCGGCGGGTCTGGCGCCGGTGGCCCGCATTCTCGGGCACTCGACGCACGCGCAGGAGCCAGGCTGGTTCACCACCGCGCCGGTCTCCGCCATCGACAAACTGCTCAAGCGCCTCGGCTGGACGGTGAACGATGTGGACTTGTTTGAAGTGAACGAAGCTTTCGCCGTGGTGGCGATGGCGGCGATGCACGACCTCAAGATTCCGCACGAGAAGCTGAACGTGCGCGGTGGTGCCTGCGCCCTGGGCCATCCGGTCGGTGCCTCTGGCGCGCGCATCATCGTCACGCTGATCCACGCGCTGCGAGACCACGGCCTGAAGCGCGGTGTGGCCAGTCTGTGCATCGGCGGTGGGGAAGCCACCGCCGTGGCGCTGGAACTGCTCTAGGCCTTTACAGACGGTCTGGCGTCAGCCTCAGGCGCTGGCGCTAGGCCGGGCTGCTACCGCGGCCCGCCAGCGGGCGATGTTGGTCTGGGCGGGCGTCGGTTGCACCTCTACCCAGCCGGCAAACTCCACCACCACAAAGGCGGTAATGTCGGCCGCGCTGAAGCCCTCACCGGCCAGCCATGTCTTGCCGGCCAGGCCGGCCTCCAGATCTTCGAAAAACCCCGCAACGCGCGCTTTGCCGCGCTCCACCA
>JAURHQ010000280.1 GCA_030833185.1 Gammaproteobacteria bacterium
GATTTGCGATTGAGTCCGGCGCAGCGGCTGCTTACAGTTGACGGCCACGTCACTTGCAGCAGACAGTCCGGGCTATGAGTAACACCTATTCCATCCAGGTGCTGGCGCGCGAATTCCAGACCACTGCCCGGACCCTGCGTTTCTACGAGTCAGAAGGCTTGCTGCACCCGGAGCGCCGGGGAACGACACGGATTTTCTCCGAGCAGGACCGGGCCCGTTTGGGCATCGCGCTGCGCGCCCGCAAGCTGGGCCTGTCGCTGGAGGAGATCCGGGGATTCATCGACCTGTATGATGCCGAACCGCGTGAGGATGCCCGCCAGACCCTGCAGCGGCTGGCCCGGATCCGGGCCCATCGCCAGCAGGTGTTGGCGCGGATTGCCGATGCCAACGACGCACTCCGTGAAATCGATGCCCTCGAAGCGCGGGTGATGGACGTGATCCGCGCCCGCAGCGAACCGCCGGACGACGGCCAACTCGCCTTCGCCCTCGTGTGATTTTTCTGGCAGCCCCGCGTTGCCCCTGACCCGCTTTTCGGGAGAGTTCATGCCTCAGATTAAAACCAGAATCGACCGCCAGTCGGCCCAGTTCGCGGCCAACACCGCCGCGATGGAAGGCCTGCTGACGGACCTGCGCGAATGCGCCAATACCGTCAGCGCCGGTGGCGGCGCGCAGGCGCGCGAGAAGCATCTCAAGCGCGGCAAGCTCCTGCCGCGCGAACGGATTGACCGCTTGCTGGACCCGGGCAGCCCGTTTCTCGAGTGTTCCCAACTCGCCGCCTGGGGCATGTACGACAATGAAGTCCCCGCCGCGGGCGTGATCACCGGCATCGGGCGGGTCAGCGGCGTGGAATGCATGCTGGTGGTCAACGATGCCACCGTCAAAGGCGGCACCTATTACCCGCTGACCGTTAAAAAACACCTGCGGGCGCAGGAAATCGCCCGCGAGAACCGCTTGCCCTGCCTGTATCTGGTGGACTCCGGTGGCGCGTTCCTGCCGCGGCAGGACGACGTCTTCCCGGACCGCGAACACTTCGGCCGCATTTTCTACAACCAGGCCAATCTGTCCGGTGCGGGCATTCCGCAACTCGCGGTGGTGATGGGCTCCTGCACCGCCGGCGGCGCCTACGTGCCGGCAATGTCCGACGAATCGATCATCGTGCGCCAGCAGGGCACCATCTTCCTCGGCGGGCCGCCGCTGGTAAAAGCGGCGACCGGCGAAGTGGTGTCGGCCGAAGATCTGGGCGGCGCCGACGTGCACTCCCGCAAGTCTGGCGTCACCGACTACTACGCCCGGAACGACCTCCACGCGCTGGCCATGGCCCGGCGCCTGGTTGCCAATCTCAACTGGCGCAAACAGGGCGAAACCACCCGCGAAGCAACCGTCGATCCGCTCTACCCGACGTCGGACCTCTACGGCATCGTGCCGACCGATCTACGCAAGCCCTACGACGTGCGTGAAGTCATTGCGCGGCTGGTCGACGGCAGCGAGTTTGACGAATTCAAGGAGCTCTACGGCAGCACGCTGGTCACCGGCTTCGCCCGGCTGTACGGGCGGCCGGTGGGGATCATCGCCAATAACGGCATTCTCTTTTCCGAGTCCGCGCTTAAAGGCGCGCACTTCATCGAACTCTGCTGCCAGCGCGGCATCCCGCTGGTGTTCCTGCAGAACATCACGGGCTTCATGGTGGGTTCGAAGTACGAGGCCGGCGGCATCGCCAAAGACGGCGCCAAGCTGGTGACCGCAGTGGCCAGCGCGCGCGTGCCGAAGTTCACGGTCATCATTGGCGGCAGCTTTGGCGCCGGCAATTACGGCATGTGCGGCCGGGCCTACAGCCCGCGCTTCCTCTGGACCTGGCCTAACGCGCGGATTTCCGTGATGGGCGGGGAGCAGGCGGCGGCCGTGCTGGCGCAGGTCCGGCGCGACAATTTCGACGCCCAGGGCAAACCTTGGCCCGCCGAGGAGGAAGAGCGCTTCAAGGCGCCAATCCGCGAACAGTACGAACAACAGGGCCACCCCTATTACGCCACCGCACGGCTGTGGGACGACGGCATCATCGATCCGGCCGATACCCGCCGTGTCCTAGGGCTAGCCCTTGAAGCCTCCCTTAGCGCGCCCATCGAACGCACGCCGTTTGGCGTGTTCCGCATGTAAGGACCCGTCCCATGTTCCGCAAAATCCTGATCGCCAATCGCGGCGAAATTGCCTGCCGGATCGCCCGCACCGCTCACCGGCTGGGCGTGACCCCGGTGATGGTCTACTCCGACGCAGACGCCGAAGCCCTCCACGTCCGCAGTGCCGTCGAAGCGCGCCGACTGGGCGAAGGCCCGGCCTCGGCCAGCTATCTCGACATCGACAAAGTCGTCGCGGCCGCCCGCGACAGCGGTGCGGAGGCGATCCATCCGGGTTACGGCTTTCTTTCTGAAAATGCCGCGCTCGCGGAAGCTTGCGCGGCCGCCGGCATTGTCTTCATCGGCCCCTCGCCGGAGGCCATTCGCGTGATGGGCTCGAAGAGCGCGGCGAAAGCGCTGATGGCCAGTCACGGCGTGCCGCTGGTGCCGGGCTACTACGGCGACGATCAGGACGCCGGCCTGCTCGCCAGCGAGGCCGGGCGCATCGGCTTTCCGGTGTTGATCAAGGCGTCGGCGGGTGGCGGCGGACGCGGCATGCGCGTGGTGCGCGCGGCCGATGAGTTCGCCGCCGCACTGGCCTCGGCCCAGCGTGAATCGCAGTCGGCGTTCGGCGATCCGAAAGTGCTGCTGGAAAAATACGTCGAGCGTCCGCGTCATATCGAAGTGCAGATTTTCGGCGACACGCACGGCAACGTTGTGCATTTGTTCGAGCGCGACTGCTCGCTGCAGCGGCGCCATCAGAAAGTGATCGAAGAAGCGCCGGCGGTGGCCTTGAGCGCGGCGCAGCGGCGCATCCTGTTCGATGCCGCCATTGCTGCTGGCCGGGCGGTGCGTTACGTGGGCGCGGGCACCGTGGAGTTTGTGGTGGCGCCGGACGGCGCGATCTACTTCATCGAAATGAATACCCGCCTGCAGGTAGAGCACCCCGTCACCGAAGCCATTACGGGCCTCGATCTGGTGGAGTGGCAGTTGCGCGTGGCCGCCGGCGAGGCGCTGCCCTGTGCGCAGGACGCCATTACCCAGCGCGGGCATGCGGTCGAAGTGCGCGTCTACGCCGAAGATCCCGCGCAGGATTTCCGACCCTCGATCGGGCGCATCAGTCACGTGCGTTTCCCTGACCCGAGCGACTCGGTGCGAATCGACACCGGCGTTGAAAGCGGCGACAGCGTGTCGCCCTGGTACGACGCCATGATCGCCAAGATCATTGTCCACACCGAGGATCGCACCAGCGCGTTGCGGGTGATGTCGCAGGCCTTGGCCGAAACGGAGCTTGCCGGCGTCAACGGCAACCTCAGCTATCTGCGGCTGATTTGCGATCATCCGGGCTATATCGCCGGCGGATTCACCACCCACTTCGCCGAAGAAGAGCGGGCCAGCCTGCTGCCGATGGCAGGACTGCCGGCGACAGACGTGCTGCTGCTCGCGGCCGGCAGCGTGTTGCTCGGGCGTCGTCAGCGCCAGGCGAACTCCCCGTGGGCGAGCGGCGATAGCTTCCGACTGAACCTTGAAACCTGCGAGCCGCTGCACTTCCGGCGCGGCGAGGACGCGCTGAACTGCGCGCTGGTCGCGGGCCCGCACGGCCACGCCCTGCAACTGCCCG
>JAURHQ010000281.1 GCA_030833185.1 Gammaproteobacteria bacterium
TCCCATACTGACGGACCGCGAGGTAAGGCTCCGGCGAAAGACCGTCCAAGGCGGCGTCCAGGTTCGTCGCCGCCAGCAGGCCGATCGCCGCCTGGCCGGGAATGGTCGAGCTGTCGAGGAAACCGCCGAAACCGGCGCCGGCGCGGCGGTGCTGGGCAATCCGTTGGAAAGCATCGCCATGCTGGTGCGGCAACGCGCCGCGCTGGGCGCAGAAGTGCCGGCCGGCACGCTTATTTTGACCGGCGGCATCACGGCGGCGGTGCATGCGGCGGCGGGCGATGTGGTGGTGGTGCAGTACCAGCAGCTGGGGTCGATCCGAATCAAATTTGTGTAAAGCCGTCGCAGTACGGCGTGATGGGGGAGCTATGGCAGTTCGAGGCGTGTTGCGCGTAGGGGAAGTGGCCATTCGGGTGCTGGATCTGGCGGCCGCGCGTCGCCACTACGGCGAGTACATCGGGCTGCACCAAACCCTGGACGATGGTCACGGGCGGCTTTACTTCAAGGCCTGGGACGAGCACGACCATCACAGTCTGGTGCTGCGCGAAGCAGATACCGCCGGCCTCGACTACGTCGCGTTCAAGGTCTACGACGAGGCCACGCTTGGCGCGCTGACTGCACGCATCGAAGCGGCCGGCGTGGCGGTGGCGCAAATCCCCGCCGGGCACTTCCCGCACAGCGGACGCCGCGTGCAGTTCGCGCTGCCGGGTGGTCACCTGATGCAGCTCTATGCCGAGAAAGACCGCGTCGGCAATTCACTGCCCACGCGTAATCCCGGCACCTTGCCGGATGAGGGCGTGATTCGCGGCATGCGCGCCACCCGGCTCGATCATGTGCTGCTGGCCGGGCCCAATCTGGCCGAGACCGCGCGCTTTTTTACCGAGGTGCTGGATTTCGACCTGGGCGAGGAGCTCATCGACAACGACAGCGGCACCCAGCTCGCCATTTTCCTCTGCTGCTCGAACAAGCCGCACGACATTGCCTTCGTGCTCCGCGAGGAGCCGGGCCGGTTTCATCATGTGTCGTTCTGGCTGGACTCGGTGGCAGACGTCTATCACGCCGGCGACATCATGGGGAAACACCAGATCCCGGTGGATGTCGGCCCGACCCGCCACGGCATTACCCGCGGCGCGACCATTTATTTCTACGACCCTTCGGGCAACCGGAACGAAGTCTTCTCCGGCGGCTACATCCACTATCCGGATCAACCGCATCTGACCTGGGACACAACGCAACTGGGTCATGCCGCGTTTGCGATCGACAACCAGCCGCGTCCCAGCTTTTTCAACGTGGTGACCTGAGCGCAGCGCGCCCTTGCCCGGAGAGACCGCCATGAACCTTGGTTATCCCGCCCCCAAGCAGGTCTTCGTCTACTTCCATTTCCGCAGTCCGTACTGCTACTTGGCGTCCAAGAACCTGTGGCCGATCGTGGATGAGTTTCACACCGAACTGGTGTGGCGCCCGCTGGGCGGCTGGGACGGTCGCTCACCGCCCGATCGCGCGAAAGTCAAAGTGCCGCTGGCCCGGCAGGATCTGGCCCGCCAGTGCCGACGCATGGGCATTCCCTGCGTGCCGCCGCCGATCACGACGGACGCCACCTTGGCGGGCGTGGGCTCGCTGCTCGCCGAAGAACGCGGCCTGTTGCGGCCTTACCTCGTCGAGATGATGCGCGCGGAGTGGGCGGGCGGTCAGGACATCGGTCAGCCCGAGGTGCTGCGCGCCGTGGCGGCGGCGGTGGGGCTCGACGCCGACGAACACGATGCCTACTGCGCGGAGCCGGTGAACCAGCAACGGCTAGTGGCCCACTGGGCGGAAGCACAGGACAAAGGCGTGATTGGCGTGCCGAGCTTTGTGATCGACGACCAGATCTTCTGGGGCAACGACCGCATCGATTTCGTGCTGGAGCACCTGAACGATTTAAGGCTGGCGCGCCGATGACGGCGCGTCGCCTGCAGCCCGTCAATCAGGGCACGCGCTATGTGCGCATTACCGGCATTACCCGCGGCGGCTTCGTCGAGTTTCAGTTCTCGATTGGCGACCCCACGCTGTATCTGGACATGATCCTGCCCAAGCAGGCCTTCGACCTGTTTTGCGCAGAGCAGGGCGCCGTGCATCTCAGCGGCACGCAGGCGGCTGCGGTCGACGCCGACCAGCTCAAATGGCGCGACGGCCACGCCGCGCCGCTCGATACTTCTTCAACCAGCCTGCAATAAGCGAGCGAGCAACCGCCGATGAGCATCGACATCAAGACCGCCCACATCGAGCCCCAGCGCCTGACCTTCGACCACCTCGAAGCACGGATCGGCAAGGGCAAGGCCGCCACCCGCTACCAGGAAGCGGTGCACGATTTTCAGATGACCACCAACTTCCACTACCGGCCGACCTGGGAGCCGGAGCTGGAACTGTTCGACGTGCGGCGCACGGCCATCCGGCTGGAAGACTTCGACGCGCTGACCGATCCGCGCCAGTACTACTACGGGCCCTACACCATCCAGCGCGCGCGCCAGCAGGATCACGCCGACAGCAATTTTGCGCTGATCGAAAAGCGCAATTTGTTTGACGCGCTGGACCCGGTCTGGGCCGCGCGCCTGCGCCGGCTGGTGGTGCCGCTGCGCCACGTGGAGTGGGGCGCGAACACCAATAACACCTACCTGAGCGGCTACGGCTACGGCGCGCCGTTTACCTCCGCCGCGCTGATGCAGGCGATGGATCGCTTAGGCATCGCGCAGTACCTGACGCGCCTTGCGCTGGCGCTGAACGGCCAGCGGCCGGAGATTCTCGACGAGGGCAAGGCGCTATGGCTGGACGATCCGCTGTGGCAGCCGCTGCGGCGCCTCGTCGAAGACTCGATGGTGCAGAAAGACTGGTTTGAACTGCATGTCCTGCAAAACCTGCTGCTCGACAGCCAGCTGGTGCCGTTTGCCTATGTGCAGCTCGACGAAGCCATGGCCGCACAGGGCGGCCTCGCCTATACGCTCGCGACCGAGTTCATGCGTGAATGGTTTGGCGAAGCGAGCCGCTGGGTCGATGCGACGGTGAAAACCGCCGCCAGCGCGAGCGCGGAGAACACCGCGCTGCTGAACCAGTGGGTGGCGCAGTGGTGGCCGCGCGTGGCAGAGGCCGTCGCGCCGCTGCTGGCTGCCGCCTTCGAGGACCGCGCCGAGGCCGTCGCCGCCGCGCAGCGTGGCGCGCTCAACCTGCGTCTCGGCAAACTCGGCCTGGCAGGGGTGGCCTGATGCGCGACAAGGTCTTTATTGCGTTTCAGACCAACGAGGACACGCGGCCCATCGTGGAGGCGATCCTCGAAGACAACCCGCAGGCGGTGGTGGATGAGCAACCCGCGATGGTGAAGATTCTCGCGCCCGGCCGGCTGGTCGTACGGCGCACCACCATCGAAGAGAAACTGGGGCGCGATTTCGTCTTGCAGAGTATTCACATCAATCTCATCTCGCTCGCCGGCAATATCGACGAGGACGAAGACGAGTTTGTGCTGGCGTGGCACGGCGCGTGAAGCGCGCGGCGTAAAACAGGAGCAGCGAACATGGCAGAGAAAAAGCTTGGACTGAAAGAAAAATATCAGCTGATGACCCGGGGTCTCGACTGGGAAACCACCTACCAGCCGATGGACAAGGTCTTTCCGTACGACAAATACGAAGGGATCAAAATCAAGGATTGGGACAAGTGGGAAGACCCTTTCCGCCTCACCATGGATG